>CBFIIS010000001.1:0-8989 GCA_965662715.1 Candidatus Poseidoniaceae archaeon
ATCCAGCAACATTGTTCATGACTGGAACAATTCCGCCTTGATTTGTATTGGTGGGCTCGGCCGGAATTGAACCGGCGATCTTCGCCATGTGAAGGCGACGTCATAACCCCTAGACCACGAGCCCTAAGGTAGTCTGCCCTAAAGCACCGATGATATAAGCCTCGCCGTTCCACATCGCTGCTGGATTCAACGGTGTTCGTTGAGGTGGACGATGCCCACTTCCAATCGCTCATGTGTAGGATGGACTTCGACGAGAAGAACTGGCACTTCTAAGACCTCTGCGAGATCCTCCGCAAGCGAAAGCGGCAATTCGATACGCTCTGACGACGCATCGTATCGAATCCAGCCAGGGGCAACGCCAAGCTCCTGTTGTAGTTCATTGAGATCACCGGTCGCATCTTCGAGTGAAGTTGGAATCGCTCCGAAAAGAATCGTATCGTCATCACTTAGAACTTCGTACGCACGCAGCGTTGCTTCAGCTCTACGCCTAAACCTCGCACGCAATTGCCCCGCATCCTTGTACCGAGCCGAGCAAAACTTGAGATGAAAATCAAGGTCGTGCGAAGCATCTTTCAATCTCAATGCAAGGTCTGCAGAACCTTCCGCCGCTGCGGTAATTCCCCCGCTAAGATTGAAGCCGCGAACATCCATATTCTCTTGATTGCCGACTGTGATTTCGAGTTCATTGAGGTTCAGAAAAGATACTGGTGAAGTGTGAAGTTGCTTCAGGAGGGAAAATAACTGTACCTCTTTATCTGGTTCACATGGCAGTTCCACGCCAACCGTGATACCTGCATCAACACATGCTTGCATGACTTCGCTGTATTTGGTGACCGTTCCATCAAGTAAATGAAATCGTATTTCATCAAGGCCTGCTGCACCAAAGTCCGCAGCTCGTTCTACAGCAAATGGAATGGATGTGTAAAGGTGAATGTGATGATCTGGTCCGAATGCTGCCTTGAGTTGCTTCACCGCTTCGAGTGAACGCTCCATATCAAGCATTGGATCACCACCAGTGATTCCAGTTCCCGTAGCACGCATAGCGCGTCCTTCCTCAATGACATCCTCCCAGGTGGAACACCGGCGTTCATTTGCGAACATATCAGGTGACTCCCTGCGGTTGTCAGAAAGAGGGCAATAATCACAGCCCCAGTGGCATTTTCCAGTGACAAAAAGAACGAGTTTACTCCCCAATTGACACTGCACACAACCCTCTGCTTCTCCCTCCTCTGCAGGAAGGATTTCAGTTGCCATTGGCAATGATGTAGGCATGGACCTCAACCCGTCGTGTTGCCTGTTTGGTTTGAAGCCGTCGCTGTTCTTACTCGACAGCACTGCGTTCTGCTTCATTGAGGAGCCAACGATGGAACCTACGGTCGAGTGTTAACTCTGGGTGGAAGGTTAAGGCCATCCTTTTGCCGTCAAGAACGCCAACTGCTTCCTCGCCTAACATTGCTATGGGAGCACATTCAACAGCAGGTGTCTCGAATCTGGGCGCTCGTATGAACACCCCAGGGTATCCAGCAGAGCCTGTCAAGGCTGCACTCGGGGCAACTGGAAGTGGGCGATGATTGAACTCATCTGGTTGCCCAACATGTTGTCCAATTTCACTCACTGTCGGAATTTCAATGAGAATATCTACATTCGCTTCAAACGATTGGCGTTGCCGACCCCAAGCATTGCGAGAAATAGGTGCTTGAATGAATGGTGAATGCCCAACGCCAGGAGATGCTAACAGAATGGCACCTGCACATGTGCCTAAGACTGGACGGTCTTGATTGGAATTCATCCAAGCGAATAGTGCAGGAAGTAATGATTCACTCTCACTAGCCTTGCGCATTGCGGTTGATTCTCCACCAGGCAAAACGAGGCCATCAAGGCTTGAATCGACTTGATCACCCCGCCGCAATTCGACGACCTCGACATCAACACCAAGTTCAGCAGCAGCAGCATTGAGGGCCTCAATGTGCTCATGACGGGCACCTTGCAACATTGCAAGACCGATGCGCACCATGCCATGTCCAAGTGACCCCATACTATGAGGTCAACGGATTCGTTTGCCCATACCACGAGTCTCCAAAATTCAAAACCTTGAATGTGTGGTGTTGAAGAACCTCCATGCAGTGCGTCATTCAATGGGCTACGATGATTGCTTCCTTGTCCCGGGACCGGTTCGCATGGGCCAGCCATGCCTTGAGGCGATGGGAACGCCAGTAATGACGGCGCGTGGCACTGAATTCCGTGACGTTATGGCTAAATTGAATTCTGGGCTTCGGTACGCATTCAATTTGTCACCATCCTCCACAGAGAGGAAAACAAAATCTTGGACTGGAGAAGATGGATACAAAGTCGTGGTTGTTTCTGGAAGCGGCACCGCTGCTATGGAAATGGTGATTGCAAACAGATTCCGAACCAATGATTTGGTCCTCGTTCCTACGAATGGAAAATTTGGTGAACGAGTTGCAGAAATCTGTAATCGCTTCTGTAATGTCAAGCACCTCAAAGGTGAATGGGGGCGGGCTTTTGATCTCGGTGAACTGGAGCGGCAACTGGAACGAAAATGCTACGAAGCAGTGTTGATTTGCCATAATGAAACCAGTTCAGGAATTACACAGGATGCGGAAGCCATTGCTGAGATGTGTGCACGACATGAAACGGCATTCATTCTCGATGGAATTACTTCAGTTGGAGGCATGCCCGTTCATCCCGTTGATTGGCATGCCGAGGCCGTTGTGGTCGGAGCGCAAAAGTGCACTGCTGGACCATCGGGTATTGCTGCAATCGCCATCAATGAGCATTATATCGAACGTGCAAAAGCAATCCGAGAACAGGGCGATTCGAACCCTACCTACTACCTTGATCTCATGTCTGCCTTGAAGAAGGGGGACGATGACCAAACCCCTTGGACCCCTGCAATCAACCTTGCAATGGGTTGGGGCGCAGCGCTTGAGGTTCTGAAAGAGGAAACAAACGAGGCACGGTGGAACAGGTGTGCTCACATGGCACAGGGGGTAAGAAACCTCTTCTTGGACCTTGGATTTGAGTTATTGGCCGACCCTTCTGGCCGAAGCGCTTCAGTTACAGCCATTATGTATCCTGAAGGAATCGATGATACGTGGAGAACACGGCTCAAAGAGGAATTTGACACACAAGTCATTGGTGCACAGGATCATCTCAAAGGCAAGATGTTCAGAGTTGGTTCGATGGGTGAAACCCCTGTTAGTGAGATGGTTGAAGGTTGCAAACGCATGATTGCGTGCTTCAAGGCGTGTGGTCATGATCTTCCAGAGGTCGATGTCGACTCATATTTCTGAGGTAGAATCATGACTCGTGCTATCGTATTGGGTCGTTTTCAACCGTTCCACAATGGCCATGCATACCTTGTGAAGCAAGCGGCATTGGTTCATCCGAATCAACCAGTGATGGTCGCCATCGGCTCTGCGAAAAAGGAATGGGAACCAAACAATCCATGGTCTGCTGAAGATCGAACTGCTATGATATCCGCTTGGGCCGAATCGGAGCAAATTGAGATCGAAACCTGTTCAATTGAAGATATTAATGACCCGCCAAATTGGGTAGCACACGCCCGAAAATCTCACGGGGAAGGCACCCTCATCACCTCGGATGAGATGACTTCAAGATTGTACAAAGACGCTTCATTCCCGGTTCATGATGTACCACTGAGTGAACGCGAACGGTTCGAAGGATGGCGAGTACGTCAAACTGCAAAGATGCTCTCAACGGTCTATGATGACGAGGCGGTGCGGGAAGTCTTGAACACGAGTGTGCCAGAGTCAGTCGTCGATTGGTTGATTTCCAATGATGCATTGTTTCGACTTTCCACCTTCGAAACAGGTGTCCATGCAGGTTGATTATTTTCTGAAGAGTTTCTTCTTGACATCTTTTTTGACCTGCTCTTTGACCACTTCTCTTACCTTTGCCTCTGCTTTTGCTTTGACGGATTCAGAAAGTTCAGAGGCTTTCTTCTTTGCCGCTTCTTTGAGTGGTTTTGTCGCTTCGTCGATGACATTTCTTTTGATAGCGCCAGCTGCTTCTTTCGTTGCTGTCTTTGCCGCTTTTCCAGCAGCATTGCTCGCTTTGCCCGCCACTTTGCCTGCAAATTTCTTGACCATGGAGCCTTCTTCGCTCCCTATCACAAGAATGTTTTGGCGTTAGTCTTCAGAGGCGACGACGACACGAGCGGCAGTTAAAACGCGTTGCTTGTACATGTAGCCGGCTTCAAGCACATCAACTACATGACCCGCAGGAAAAGCATCAGATGCAGGGATGGTCGTAATGGCCTCCATTTTTGCAGGGTCAAATTTTTGCCCTTTTGCCTCAATGGCAGCTACCCCATCCGCTTGAAGTTCATGCCACATCTTGTTTCGAGTGAGGCGAAGACCCTGAGCCATAGGCCCCTCATCATCATCACCAACGTTGGCGAGCGCTCGATCAACATCACTAAGCACAGTAAGCATTCTACGTGCGAGCCCCATGCCGCTGTACTGGATCAACTCTGCTTTTTCAGCCATCAGTCTTTTGCGAACATTCTGAATCTCAGCATCCTTGTAAGCGATTTCATTTTCTGCTTTTTGTGCACGCTCAAGAGCGACTTCCAACGGATCTTGAACTTCGACTTCGGCCTCTTCGCCAACATCCATTGTTTCCATTCCTTCTTCGATGACAGGCACCTCGTCATCGACGACATCATCTTCGCTCATGATTTCGCGGTGAAGGAAGTGGTCTTTGAACCCCTCGTTCAAGGCTTGAGGAACGCGCTTAGGTTCCATACCCCATGGCCCCACTCCGCAGCCCTCAAATGTTCGCGACCAACAATCCCTACCAGCCTCTCCTCACTGACCCAACGATTGATGGCGTGAACCATGGTACGACTTGCACGATGATGGGCCTCATAGGTTGGCATGATCTTCGGGTCCTCTTTCTCATCGAGCGTCTCACCGAGTTCTTTCCTTCGTTCCATCCAATCCAAGCAAACCGCATCTGCGAATTCTTCTTCAGGGATCCCATTGAGTTTCATGCACACATTTTGCCATGTCGTTTCACTGTACAATGCATCAACATGAGGCACCTGCTCATCCAATGCCACATCAAGATAGAGAAAAGCTCGACCTTCCCATACTTCCCATGACCCCACGCTTGCGTACCTCATGAGATGAAGAAGCCCTTCTTCACCCTCTCTTAGATGACGGAGAGCTTCAATCAAAGGGATCTCTGGTTCCATGGTGCACGAATCCATCCAATCGAGGAGTTCAGCTTCCGCATCGATGTCGAAGCTGCGTTTTAGGCGCGAGTCTCCTTCGGGACGCTGGTTTCGATATGCACCCTTTTCCATACCGGTGTACAATTCATGCCATGTGCAATCCAAAAGAGATTGGAGTGAGGGCTCGTCGACAAGGAGCACCACCATTTCAAGGCCCATGAAGCAAGCGTAGCACCCGACCCGTTTGATGGCATCGGCTCAAATAGATACCAAATGGAAGCCATACGCCTTTGGAATTAGGGAAAAAAGTAGGACTCTGCATTCAATTTGAAGCGGATGAATGTAGACTACACTGAGGAACACTTCAACAGCATTGAAGAATGCGGGCCTCGCCGTTGAATACGGAGGGTTTTGTCGTGGCCACGATTAAGGAGCAAATCGAATTGATTCGCGCCGAGATTGACAAGACTCAAAAGAACAAGGCAACAAACGCCCACATTGGTAAACTCAAAGCAAAAATCGCTCAGTTGAAAATCAAGGAAGAGAAGGCACATGCACACTCCAAAGCGAGTGGTGGCGGGAAAGGTTTCGAAGTCAAAAAATCAGGCGATGCGACTGTGGCATTGGTTGGTTTCCCATCCGTCGGTAAGTCGACACTCATCTCCAAAGTAACCGACGCACATTCTGAGGCAGCAGGATATGCGTTCACAACATTAACCTGTATTCCCGGTGTCATGGAGCACCGAGGTGCAAAAATTCAGATTCTCGATTTACCTGGTCTCATCAAGGGAGCAGCAGAAGGGAAGGGTCGTGGACGAGAGATTCTCAATGTCATCCGTAGTGCAGATATGGTCTTGTACATCGTTGATCCGTTCCAAGATGCACACTTTAACGTCCTCCATCGAGAATTGCACAATGCTGGTTTACGCCTAAACGAAACACGCCCTCCTGTGTTCATCAAGCGAACAGAGCGAGGTGGTATTGATGTGCGAACCACTGTCGAACAAACCCATCTCACCAATGAAGAAATGGGCGATATCATCAGGTCGTTTGGATTTACATCCGCTATTGTGACACTTCGAAATGATACCACTGCTGAACAAATTGTTGACTGTTTAGCACAAAACCGAATTTATGAAAAAGCGGTTATTGCCATCAACAAAATTGACATTGCTTCAGAAGAAGAAATTGTCAAAGCCCGTTCAAACCTTCCTCAAGATTGGCCCGTTATGCGAATTTCAGCGTTCAAAGATATCGGACTTGACGACCTTAAGGACTTCATCTATGATAATCTCGGTTTCATGCGGGTATTTTTGAAGCCACAGGGCCAAGAAGCTGATCTTGAAGAGCCTCTGATCGTTAAAGATGATTCAACCGTTGAGCACATCTGTAACAAACTCCACCGTGATTTTGTTCGAAAGTTCCGTTATGCTCGTGTCAAAGGACCAAGCGCAAAGTTCGATTGGCAGCGGGTTGGATTGGACCATCTTTTGAAGGATGGAGATTTGCTTACGATTGTTGTCAAGCGTTGATTAATCCCAAATTCCCATGTCCATACGAGCATCTTCTGTGGCATGGATTTTAGGATCCCATCGCGGTGACCATACAAGGTTGATGTGGACCGAATCCAAACCTTCGGTCAAGAGTGCTGCTCGGTGAGCTGCCGCCATGATTTCTGGCGCTGCTGGACACCCGGGCGAGGTCAGTGTGAGGTCGATTTCCGCATGCGTTCCATCGTCCTTTGACTCGAATCTCACATCATAGACCAAACCGAGTTCAACAATAGATAGTTCCAGTTCAGGATCTTCAACTTCGTCAAGGTGGTTCATCACGTCTTCCTTTTCAACCATCTATTCCACCAACCCTCGGATATCTACCATGACCTTATCGAACATGTTTCTAAAACCATTTGAACGGCTTGGAGAAAGCGAATTGAGAATACCCATCTCTTGGGCAAATTCTGGAGAAAGCAGTAAGGCTTGAGCGGGAGCGCTTCCGTTGATAGCGATGGTTAAGATCCCCATGAGTCCTTGCACGAGTTGTGCATCAGCGCCACCTGCCATGAGCACCTTGCCATCATCGAGGCGAACCTGAACATGTGCTTCAGACTGACAACCGAGAATACGGGTTGAATCCGTCCAATCTTCTACTGGGAAAGCAACGACTTCGTCTGCCATTTCGAACACCATTTCTAAGCGCTCCATTTGGTCTTCGACTTCTTGAAACTCCTCAATCAATTCTAACAACTGAGCAGGGTATGTCATGCAAACCGCTCCAAAATTGTCTTGACCTGAGCGATGAACATTTCTGCTTCTTCCATTGTGTTGTAAAGGTAGAATGAGGCTCGAACCGTGCCTGAAATCCCTAACCGATGGAGAAGCGGTTGAGCGCAATGATGACCGGTACGAACAGCGAAGCCTCTCGCATCCAAAAGATGAGCTAGATCTTCGCTGTGCAATGTTGGATGTAGGAACGAAACCACTGCGCTGTCTGCATCATCATGCCGCCCATACACCGTCATACCAAGGTCACGTAATTGTGCAGCAGTGTAGCGAGCTATTTCGAGCATGCGCTTGTGCTCTTGTTCCAAATCAAGGGATTCCATCCATCCAAAGGCAGCATCCCAACCAATAGCTTCAGCAATTCTTGGCGTACCTGCTTCGAATTTGTGCTCGTTCGTCTGGTATGTTGAACCCTCAATAGTGACGGTCTCAATCATGTCACCACCGCCCATAAACGGTTGCATTTCTTCGAATGTATCTGGCCGGACCAGCAGTGCACCAATGCCTGTTGGCCCGCACATTTTGTGGGCTGAAAAAGCCATGAAGTCAGCACCAAAAGCGTCGAAATCAATTCGATCGTGTGGAACGCCTTGAGCAGCATCAATCAATACTCTTGATCCAAATTGATGTGCTAACTCGATGATCCTTTCAAGTGGATTACGAACGCCAAGAACATTCGAGGTATGGACGACACAAACAAGTTTAGCGCCTTCGAGTGATGCTTCGTAGACTTCCATGTCAAGGGTGAAATCATCCAACACAGGAACATAACGAATTTCGACACCTCGCTCTTTAGCGAGCATTTGCCAAGGCACAATATCTGAGTGGTGTTCCATCTCGGTGAGAACAATGGCATCGCCTTTTTCCAAATTCGCTCGACCCCATGCATGAGCAACGAGATTGATCGCTTCGGTCGTACCACTCGTCAAAATGGCACGCTCGGCATTGAACCACGATTTCAATCGATTTCTACAACCCTCGTAGCCATCGGTTGCTTCACCGGCGAGGGTGTGAACGGCACGGTGAACATTTGCGTTTGATTGCGTGTAATAGTCGTTCATTGCATCGATGACGACTTGTGGTTTTTGTGTGGTTGCAGCATTGTCAAGGTAGACGAGTGGGTGCCCATGCACTGTGCGTTGTAGAATGGGAAAGTCATCTCGAATTGCCATCAAATCACCTTTTGAGTTCGCATTCCAAGTGGACTGTGAGTCGTGTTCGCATCTGTTCGGTCAGTGATTCATTCTTCAAGTTGGAAAATGCGTCAACAAGGAAACCATTGACGATCATCGATTCTGATTCTTCTGGACTCAACCCGCGGGACATGAGATAGTGAAGTTGTTCTGGGTCAATTGGGGCACTTGCTGCACCATGCGCAGCAGAGACATCATCCGCAAGAACTTCCAATTCAGGAATGGCCTCTGCGCGGGCCTTTTCAGAGAGCAAAAGATTACGAAACACTTGACCGGCATCAGTGCCATCTGCC
>CBFIIS010000001.1:8999-67456 GCA_965662715.1 Candidatus Poseidoniaceae archaeon
CCTTCAGCAATGGTCAGCAATCCTGTCGCAACAAAGTGGCTGCTCCCTGCACAGGCTGCATTGGTTACCAAATCTGAATTGGTGTGGCCATGGAGATGATGAATCTCAATGTGATGGTCGTCATGACGTGCACCTTGGCCGTGCGCAGTTATTGATTGACGAATGGAAGATCCTGTGCCATTGAGTGTGCATCGAAGGTCTGATTTGCAGTTGAAACCACCAACAGATAGTGTTGCATGATCAAATGAAGCATCGCGTTCCAAAAGCCAATCATCACAACGCAGTAGTTTTGTGCTTTGGTCAAGTTCATTGATGAAACCAAACCCAAAGTTTGAGTTGGGGTGAATTTTTCCAGACAAATGAAGTCCACACCAACCGGCATCGCCCGAGAGATGGAAAAGGACGGTGACATCACCTTTGATGTCGAGATCAAGGTGGCCCACGGCGACATGACCACTCGCTCTGGCTTTGATGTGAATGGTTTCGCCGGTGCCCTTTACGGCTAAGTGGGATGATGAACCCCCGGTCTCCTTCAAGAATACACGAGCAATATCTGGAGAGTCACTTTCTCGAGTCATTGAAGATAATTCAAAACCTTCAACCTCGAAGGAAACTGAATCGGCTTGCGGAAGTTCTTCTGGCTTCGTTGGATGGATTCGATGCCAGGGGGTATACCGCCACAAATGAGCCGAACGTGGAGGGACTGCCATTTGCAGGTAGTTCATCCAATCGAACCCTCCATTTCCAACTCTAAGAGTTTGTTAAGTTCAACGGCGTATTCCATCGGCAACTCACGTGTGAACGGTTCGAAAAAGCCGTTGACGATCAAGCCCATAGCAGCTTCTTCGGTAAAGCCTCGGCTCATCAGGTAGAACAATTGGTCACTGGAAACCTTGGAAACGCTTGCTTCGTGTTCGAGGTCAGCAGAGGAGTTTCCTATTTCCATGGTAGGGTATGTGTCTGAGCGGGAGTTTTCATCAAGAATAAGCGCATCGCAGACAACTTTCGAGCGGCAACTATCGGCTTTTGGCATGACTTGGAGCATGCCTCGGTACGAAGATCGGCCACCATTTTTCGAAATAGATTTTGAAAGGATATTCGAAGTGGTGTTTCGTGCAAGGTGGTGGACCTTTGCGCCAGCGTCTTGGTGTTGACCTTCGCCTGCATAAGCCACGGAAATGACTTCTGCGTGAGCACCTTCGCCCTTGAGCAGGACCGAGGGATACTTCATGGTCAATTTTGAACCAATGTTCCCGTCAACCCATTCCACAGTGGCGTTCTTGTGGGCAACAGCACGTTTTGTCACCAGATTGTAGACATTGTTCGACCAGTTTTGGACAGTCGAGTATCGGATTTTTGCACCTTCCATTGCCACAAGTTCAACAACAGCAGAGTGAAGTGAGTCGGTCGAATAACTTGGCGCAGTGCACCCTTCGACATAGTGAATGGTGCTCCCTTCATCCGCAATGATGAGCGTTCGTTCAAATTGACCCATATTCTTGGCATTGATTCGGAAATAGGCTTGAACTGGCATCTCTACTGAGACACCTTTCGGCACGTAGATGAATGATCCTCCAGACCACACCGCCGTGTTGAGTGCAGAGAACTTGTTATCGCTGTGTGGAACAACGGTTCCAAAAAATTTCTTGACAAGTTCGGGGTGTGTTTTGAGACCTGTGTCCATGTCGAGGAAAATGACGCCTTGTTCTTCCAGATCCTCTCGGATGGAGTGATACACAGCCTCAGATTCATATTGTGCTGTCACACCACCAAGCCATTTTTGCTCAGCTTCAGGAATTCCCAAACGATCGAAGGTGTTCTTGATGTCATCTGGTACATCATCCCAGTTCTTTTCGGTTTGATCTGATGAGCGAAGGAAGTAGGTGACGTTTTCAAAATTGATCGACTCAAGAAGGTTGCAATTACCCCAGTCTGGCATGGCACGTTCTTCGAAATGCTTGTATGCTTTTACCCGCAGATCGGTCATCCATTCTGGTTCATCTTTGAGTGCAGAGATGTCACGAACAACCTGCTCGGACAAACCTTTGTCAAAACGAATGGTTGCGTTTTCTGGATCGTGAAATCCATACTTGTAGTCGCCAACAGCCTCCATTGCTTCTTCGTTCATGTGCTCACCTCATGCCGCCGCGTCAAGCCAATCATAGCCACGTTCTTCCAGTTCCAACGCCAATTCCGGCCCACCTGTTTTTACGATTGTCCCGTCGATCAAGGCGTGTACATAATGGGGTTTCACATGGTCAAGCAAACGTTGGTAGTGAGTGATAATGAGGCATCCTGACTCTGGCGCGATTTCATTGATTCCCTTCGCCACGATGCGTAGAGCGTCGATATCTAATCCAGAATCAGTTTCGTCTAACAATGCCAAATTTGGCTTGAGTAAGAGCATCTGGAGGATTTCAAGTCGCTTCTTTTCACCCCCGCTAAAGCCATCATTCACATAGCGTGAGAGGAAGCTTTTGTCCATTTCCAACTTCCCCATGGCCTCGTTCAATTCCTTTCGGAATGCCCGACCTTTTGGTGGTTCATCGCGAACCGAAGCAACAGATTTCTTGAGAAATGTGCCGACTTGCACCCCGGGGATGACTGCAGGGTACTGGAAGGAAAGGAACATACCTGCTCGTGCTCGTTCGAACACCGCAAGTTCCTCTAGGGGTTTGCCGCGGAAGTAAATATCTCCAGAAGTGATCTCGTACGCAGGGTGACCCATCACCACATTCGCCAAGGTTGATTTTCCAGCTCCATTGCGACCCATAATTGCATGGATTTCGCCGCGGTGAATGGTGATGCTTAGACCCTTGAGGATGGGTGTATTGTCAACACTCACGTGAAGATTTTCAACGCGCAACATCTCTTCACTCATCGCCACACCCGACACTCCCTCACGGCTCTCCCTTATCAAGGGCTGTAGTGGTTAGGTATTCACAGATTCCGCCAACTGGCAGCCAATTTGGGTCGAAATCAATCCGAGGCTTGAAATGGAGGCGCAATGAGCAGAAATCATGGAGGAAGATGAACTGGTCGCAGCATACGCTGCTGAGGCGAAAGCAGCGATGTCCGCAGAGGCGGCAAAACGAATCGCGGAATCCGTTGACCCAGAGGAAGAAAAGCGGCTAAGGGAAACTTCACTCTTGACCGTTCTGCACAGTGAACAAATGGTTCCTGCATTGCTTTCGAGGTTGGGGGATGTTCGTGCTGCTCTTGACGGCCATGGTGGCGGTATTGCTGTGTCCTCCTTGGCTTGGGCGGATGATGGAACCGAAGCATTGGATCTTGTCTTGGACCTCACAGGCGCTTGCCTTTCATGTGGTGCCGCCCCTGGCACACTTGAAGGCGTCAAAAACGATCTTGAGAAAGACCCAGAGGTCACAAGAGTTCGATTCGACAAGGCTCTGCTCGACACATTTGACGAATTGGGACGGGAATTCATTCTTGTCCATGGCAAGGTCGAATTTGTTTGATGATGGATAGGTCGGTCCGATCCGGATGGATGGATTGAAGTCCGCTGGACCACGGGGGACCAACATGGGCGCATGGAGTGAAGGTCATCGAGACGACCCCAAGCCTTGCAGGGAGCAGGACAGGGGGTTGTTCGAAATTACAGCCCGTGACGGGCGTGCGAGGCTCGGGCGTCTTCATACCGCACACGGCATTCTTGAGACACCTGCTCTTCTTCCTGTAATCAACCCCAATATACGAACCATTGAACCACGAGAAATGTGGGACAGATATGGCATTGGGGCACTCATCACCAACTCCTACATTATTTGGAAACATGATGAATTGAAGGCAAAGGCAACAACCGATGGCGTTCATGCTTTGCTCAATTTTCCCGGTGTCGTCATGACTGATTCGGGGACGTTCCAATCCTACATTTATGGCGATGTCGAGGTTGGTGTAGAACAAATCGTGGAGTTTCAAAACAGCATCGGGGTTGACATCGCAACAATGCTCGATGTCTTCTCGAGGCCCGACATGACTTACGCAGAAGTCGAAGCATGTGTTGATGAGACACTCAACCGCGCCAAACCGAGTGTGAATACAGCCGGAAGCACGATGTTGAACGGCCCCATCCAAGGTGGCCTGTTCAAGGAGTTAAGAACAAAATCTGCCAAAGGAATGGCAGCCTTTGATTTTGCAGTTCATCCCATAGGTGGGATTGTGCCCGTGATGGAACAGCATCGATACAAGGACTATGCTAAAATCATGCTTGCTACCCTTCCATACCTACCACCTCAACGTCCAGTTCACATGTTCGGCTGCGGCCACCCTATGCTGTTCCCAATGTCAATTGCACTGGGGGCAGATCTGTTTGACTCAGCCGCCTATGCACTCTTTGCAAGGGACGGACGACTCTTGACACCCTGGGGCACTGAACGAATTGAATCCATGAATGATTGGCCAATGATCATGCCATGTGTCGCCTACATCAGTCCATCGGATGCGAAGGCCTTACCGAAAGATGAACGCACCAAACTACTTGCTCGCTACAATTTGGAAATGACGCTTAGTGAATTGGCACGGTGCAAGCAAGCGATTAGAGACGGCACGATTTGGCGTCTTGTTGAACGCCGAAGTCATCAGCACCCTGCCCTTCGTGAAGCATTTTTATGGCTCTCAACCCGACCTCACCAAGCGATGATGAAGTTGAAAATGCTTGATGATCTTATTCTCAACGACCGAGATGCTGGGCGAGAGCGTGGTGCAGAAGCAGGTACATGGGAAGAGGGATGGGACTGGCTTGTTCACGCCCAAGAATCCCCACGGAAAGGAGGTGAGCCTTGGGGCGGAGAGGACACATTTGTGCGACCACATATTGTGGCAGCTCGCAGACAGATGATCAACAGGTGGCGACCTTCTAGAATTCAAGCCAAAGGTGATGATGCGGTCCTCATCATGCACGGCAGCCCAGGCCCTTGGCGAGAGCGCTTGAGCGACGTTATGGTCCGATTAACGCACCATTGCCCTGGACTTGAAGTCTTGATTCTCACCCCGATCGGTCTTGTCCCTTACTCGCTTGAAGATCTGAATCCTTTTGCGCACATCGACGGCCCAAATTGGCTTTGGCGTCGTCGTCCAAATCTTCAATGGGTTCGTAGAGAACTTGACCGTCTTGGGCTCGGTGAGAGAAAGATCATCACCGTTGATATGCTTGGGGATGGGATTCAGGCTGGATGTATGTCTGCCCTCGAAAACCACGATATCATCAAGAGCATCGATGACACCACAGCGAGTGAAATACCGCTCGATCGAGAGGGGCGTGAGGCTGCAAAATCTATGGTTTACCAACGCCTTGTTGCAGACAAATTGACCGTTCTGCTCAACATTAGCCAAGGTGATGCCAGAACGCTAATGGATCAAGCCACATTTGTCGTGAATCGTCAGGGTCGTGTCAAGAACGCCATCACCAAAGATGGGTTGCACATCGCAAGTCCAAGGCTTGGTGACGGGGGACTTTCGCTTACTGACGAAGGCGCAAAAGCTCTCCACGCTCTAAGAGCCACACCCGCACCATCTGAACTCGACCTTCAATTTAGGAAATCCACCGCCGGCGAGGGTCCAGCTTGGGTGGTTGTCGATGATGATGCAGAGCCCTTTGTTCGGCAAGGCCGAAATGTATTCCATGGATTTGTCCTGGCTGTTGATTCTTGGATTCAGCCCTCACAAACATGCTTGATCGTGAACAAAAAAGGTGAACTCTTGGGCCATGGCCTGTCCAATGGAACAGTAGACGAATTCTGTGGATTCAAGAAGGGTATCGCCGTAAAAACACGTGGTGGCATCTCGCAGTAATCGAAGCACAGCACCTCCATGCCGGAGGAGCATTCAAGGTCCTTCGCTTACCACACAACAGGTGAGGAGGTTTGCAAGTGGTCGACGAACTCATCATCAAAACCACAGACCTCACCAAATCATACGGCCCACATGTGGCGCTTGATAAATTAAATTTGGCAGTGAAAAAGGGTGCTACGGGCCTGCTTGGGCCAAATGGAGCAGGTAAATCCACATTTTTGAAGACAATTCTTGGACTTATTCAAGCCACAGAGGGACAGGGAACAGTCCTAGGCCATGATATACGAACTGAAGGCGACGCCATTCGTGCCCGAATTGGCTACATGCCCGAATATGACGCACTGAACCCTGACATGGACGCTATCCACCAAGTGCGATACTCTGGTGAATTGTTGGGAATGAACCCAACTGTGGCTTTAGCCCGTGCTCATGAAACATTGCAGTATGTTGGCATCGGAGAACAGCGTTATCGAAACATTGGAAGTTTTTCCACTGGGATGAAACAGGCAACAAAATTGGCATGCGCCCTTATTCACGACCCTGAGTTGATTATTGCCGATGAACCGTCGAATGGACTCGATGCTCAAGCTCGTGAATACATGATTCAAACCCTGACGACGACGGTTAAATCCGGCAACCGTTCGGTCTTGATGGCGTCTCACTTGATGGATGATGTGGAACGTGTTTGTGAAAATATTGTGCTGTTGCACAAAGGAAAGTTGGCCGCACAAGGTGCAATCGAGGACCTGAAAGCGATTGATCGTGAGATCGAGATTCATGTCTGGGGTGGTGCAACGCGCCTTGCTGAGGCTATGGAAGCAGACGGTCTTACCGTTCGAAGAGAAGGTCGAGTGATGAGGATCGGTCACGTCGGTGAAGATACCACCACCCGTATCCTCCGCTGTGCCGCTAAAACTGGTGCACAAGTTCGCCGAATGCACGAATATGAAGCTTCACTCGAAGACCTGTTCTTGGTCATTATGGAGAATTTAGGTTATGAAATCAAAACAAGCGAAGATCTTCTCGCTTCTCCAGCTCTTGCTCGAAAGGTCGATGCACCAGCACATATGGGAGGTGGCGGTGCATGAACGAGGAAGAGACCACACCCGTTGAATCGATCGAATTTGGCGCAGAAGCACCTGTGACTGGACAAGGTCGGATGGAAGCAGCATGGGGATCAAGCGAAGGTGATGAGGATTTCAACATCAGCGAGGTCGCTCAACCTGCGGCAACTGGCCATGTTTTTGAGCAAGTGTACAAGCCTTGGAAAGGAACCCTTAACCCTCGTTGGATGAGAAACTGGGCCATCCTTCGCCACCATCTACTTGGGATCTTCAAAAAGGGGCATAGGCCTTGGGGAATGCCGACACGTTTGTTCATCCTCATCGTGTTCATCGCTTCGCTTAGCGATGCGGCATTAACGCTGCTATCGGGCTTGGTTGGTGACGGCACCCTTCACCAACTTTGGGGCGTTAGTCGCGACAATCTCTACGGCCATGTGCTTGGTTTCTTCCCTCGGAATGTACTCTACTATCCAATTGTAGCTGCACTTTTGGTCGGCAGTGTGATCTCCGAAGACCGACAGCATGGCACCTCTGCACTGTACTTCTCAAGACCAATCACTCGTTTCGACTATGTTGGAATGAAATTTCTATCCGTAGCGTTGATTCAATCGTTTGTGGTGTTGCTCACATTGTCCCTGTACTACTTCGCTGAAATTATAGCCCTTGGACGAGGTTGGGCTTGGATTATGGACACATTTCCTTTGTTTTTAGCTGCCTTTTTGTCTGGCATGGTGCTTATTTTCACCTACACGAGCATTGGCCTCTCACTATCCAGCGTGTCCAAAGGCAAGTTTTTCCCTGGAATTGGCCTGTTGTCGATTGTTCTTGGGACAAAGGTTCTGGCCATCTTGGTTTCAACGCTCTTTGATCGTGAAATTCTCTACCTTCTTTCGCCCTACGACTGTATGGCTCACGTCGGTCAAGCAATGATTGGAACGCAACCTACCTACGACCAATATTCCTGGACATGGTCTCTTGCTTCACTGATTGCCATGAATGCCATTGCCTTGTACACCTTGAGTGCACGAGTTTCTTCAATGGAGGTGACCCGAGAATGATGCCTGATTTTGATCAACAAGGGAAAGGTCAAACCAAGGCGTGGCAGCCAGACCTTAGCGCTCCAGCAGTGCTTCTTGAGGGAGTGTCAAAATCCTATGGGAGGATCTTCGCCCTCTCGAACATTACAATGGCCCTAAACGGCGGCGTGACTGGCATTCTTGGAATGAATGGTGCCGGAAAATCGACCATGTTCAAACTCCTTATGGGGAAGCTTAAACCTAGCCAGGGGAAAATCCGGCTCTTTGGTACGGACCCTTGGAAAAACCCCGCACCTTATGCACGAGTTGGATTTGTTCCAGAGCATGAAAAAATGTACGACTGGATGACTGCCCATCAATTTGTATCCACTTTTGCCCGACTCAACGGACTGACTCGCGCCGAAGCGATGTTGGAAGCGGACCGTGTCTTGAATTTCGTTGGTCTTGCCGATGTAGCTCACAAGAAAATTGGACAGTACTCCAAGGGAATGAGGCAACGGGCAAAGATTGCTCATGCACTCGTTAACGATCCCGAATTGATTATTCTTGACGAACCACTGCAAGGGTGCGACCCCCTTGCCCGAACAACGATCATGAATGTCATACGAGAACTCGGCCGTATGGGTCGAACTGTGATTGTGAGCAGCCATATTCTTCAGGAAATTGAACGGATCACTGAGCAAATTGTCATCCTCCATAATGGCCGCTTACTTGCGCTTGGCAACCTTCATGCAATACGAGATAAGCTGGATCAAATCCCACACAGAATCACCATCGAGGCCGATGATGCAAAGGCCTTGGCTAAAGATGTCATCGACATGGATGAGGTCTACGGAATTTCGTTTCCAGACAAGAAAAATCTTTCAATTCAAACCCACAATTTAGGAGCGATTCATTCGAATTTACCTGCAGCGATCGTCGAAAATGGCCATCGTATTCACACGATAGACAATCCAGATGATGACCTTGCCTCCATCCTTGGTTACCTCACCTCAGGCGGTGGCATGTGATGGAGTCAAGGCCCAACACCATCTATCGAGCACTCGACCGAAAGGCTGCTGCAATCACCGAATTCACGATGCGCCAATACAGAACCAAAACCTCGACATGGGTTGTTCTTGGCGTTGGCCTCATTGCTATTTCGCTTGTTCTTTTGATTTACATCGACGTCATGGCAACTGGATTTGAATCGGTTGACAACGACGGAGACAGCGAAGACCCGGACAACGACGGCTACCCGACCGGTCAAGAGATCAAATACGGCACTGATCCCTACATGGACAACTCGCACCCTGGGTTACTCACACCTTCTATCGAACCCGAGCCTGCTTCAAATTACATTGACGAGGACGGCTTTGATATCGCCATAAGTGGCGGTGCGGATGAGCAGTCAACTGGTTATGATGATGATGGCGATTGCAGGGATGCTGATCGAACAAACTCACAAAAGGATTCGAACGATAACAACATCATTTGTGATGTTTTAATTGAACGAGACCGGTTTAGTGGCGAATGGTGGGCTGAAGCAGATTACTACGTCGACGAAGACCCTGACGATGCTGCTTACGCAGCGGAAGCCAGCCATATGGCATTTGTTCTTGGCATTGGGAAGATGGGCTTCGTATTGCTGCTTGGTATGTTTTTGCCGCTCTTTTTGGCCACAGGATTGATCCGTGAAGAGATGAATGATGGCACCATGCATTTCATGCTATCAAAACCGATTGCAAGAACCGAAGTTTTCCTCTATCGGATTCTTGGCTACCTTGGCATTGTATGGCCTTATTTCATCGGCCTTGGCATCATCTTTGCATTGATTTCTGGGTTCATAGGGCCAAGTGACAGTTTCTTTAGATTCGAAGACCTTGCAGTATGGCTTGCAATCGTCTTTGCTACGATGATGGCTTCCCTCGTGTATGGGATGCTCTTTTGTGCCTTAGGAACGATGTGGCGATTTGGAATTGTCCTCGCCATTCCCTTTGCTGCATGGGAACTTGGCATGTGCATCGTATCAATGGGCGCGCCAGATGCACCAATTCTTCGCTTTTCGGTCGTGGGTTGGGCATTGATGATCGTCGACGCAGCAGCATTGATGGCATGGCCAAACATCGACATTTTCATTCTTCAAGGACAATTGATGGGTGATTTCGGACTGATTCATTCGACCTCATTGGCTTTGGATTTCTTCCACTCCGAACCCGGCGTGGGAACTTCCGGGTTCATTTCAGCAATCATAGCCACAGTTGTATTGCTTGTGCAGGGAGCAGTCTTATGGTTCATCGGTGGTGCAATTTTCAAAGGGAAGGAAATTGAATGAGCGAAGAAATGTCTGCGTTTGCTGGCGACCTTTCTACAATGTGGAGCTTGCAAAACAGACCGCCTTTGCACCATCTCACTTGGGACTGGTGGTGGTGGTTGGTCATGCTTGAGGATCCAAATGGGAAACCAAGTGGGAAACAATTGATGGTGCTCTGGTCGACCAAAGACAATCCACTGGTGGAAGTCAACGGCACACCGTGGACGCCTCAGGGACGGCCTGGTTTTGATGAGCACGACGGGATGGCCCTCGATGGAATGGTGTGTGCATGGTGGTTTGATGGCCAACAAATGCATGAACCAGTGATTAAGCGCATTTGTCGTATTGTAGCCATGCCAGACACCCACCCTCAATGGCCTTCTCAAGGTGATGAAGTTGGCAAAGGTGGAGGCGCTGTTGTCCCCCTTTTACCTGAAGACCTAAGCATGGGTTTGAAGAGTGATCTCAGTGAATTCTGGCTCAACCTCGCAACGGAGAAAGAAGCAGCACATCCGAAGGTTCCCAAGGAGATCCGACTCAAATTGACCCCATGGAACAGTGCGATGTCGACGGCGAGAGAAGCCACAGCAACCTACGCTGCAAACATGGGCTACGACATCCTTCGCTTGCATGGTACGAAGGCGACTGGCACACTTGATGATGAGGTGGTGAAAGGCACTGCATACTTCCAGAAGGTCAGTGTCCAAGCGCCCTCAGTTCCGTGGTATTGGGGTGTGCTCCATCTTGATGATGGATCGTATATCGACTGGTTTTTGCCCCATCTTTCATTCACCGTCACCGCACGTGATAACCGACCTTGGAAGCGGCGAGATTTTGGTCACATCGATCTTTCACAAGGCGGACTTTTCCACGATGGGCGCCATCGAAGGAGTGAGCGATTCACACATGTCACGGTCGAGAAGGTTGGGTCCACTCTAAGCGAAGGGAAACATGGCCACTCACCAGGCGCCCCTCTTCCAAAATTCCACATCAAAATGTGGAACGGCCGAACGGTGATAGAATTGACGGTTCAAGCCATCGAGCGAGCTCATTGGACCTTCAACCAACCGACACGAGGGGGACTCACTTCGCACCTCACCTACAATGAATACCCGCTTGAACTGGAAAAGTTGAGGATCATCGACGAACATGGAGTTCGTAAAGAAACGGATTATGCATGGGCTCGTGGAAATGCTGAGCACTCATGGGGCTTACTCCATTGAGCGCACCAATGTCAACTGGCCATTTTACCATCAAGCAGCGATGCATGGAGGCAAGGTCTTATTTGTGTTGTCCGAGCACCAATTGAATGGAGCGATGGCTATGAGCGATGAATCCACCATGACTGAACCCGATGCAGACCCTGCCGCTGTGGAGGACACCAAAGCCGCAGAAGCAGCTCAACTTGCTGCAGAACAAGCAAAACTGGGTAAAAAGTTCCGGATCATCGCTGGCGAGGAAATCCTTCTCACAAAGCGACCAAGCACCTTTGCGTTCGTCAATTTGTACCTCCTTGGTTTGTTGGTCTTGGCAATTCATGCCATGTTCGAGATTCGACCAGGAACGGAAAGCGAAAATTTCCTTGTCGACCTCTTGGCAACCGCTCTTTTTACAAGTGACACATTCGGTTTGACAGCAGTCATGCTCTTTGTCACATGGATGAACCGCTTGGTGAACGTCTCCACTTCGGGCCGTTGGGTGACGGTTGGTTTGCTCATCGTATCCTTAGCACCATCCGTTGCTTTAGTTGATGATCTGTTGCACTTCATCACTGGAATTTTCATGGATGAGGGCATTGGTGGCATCATCCCAGACTACCAACCGCTCCTCTTTGGCGGCGTCTTCGTAGCCATTTACACGGCCTTGGTCTTCTATTACCAACGAAGTTTCCACTATGCCATTACAAGCGATGCAATCATCTTTGAGCACAGTTTTTTGCTCTCTCGCTCACACCGACGCATTTTGTTTGATCGCATCTCCGAAGTTGTCGTAGCCCGTTCACCATTGGGTACAATGCTCGGTTTTGCAACGGTCACCGTTCTGACTGATTCTGGCGTTGGTATTGTTGAAGAATCAAATGTTCCAGTGGTCCAACATACAATCCCAGGCACCCGAGAAGGTGAAAATGATGGGGCTGCTGAAAAGGCTGGCAAGGGCTTGATCCGAACAATTGTTGGGATCATGACCTACCAACGAACGATTAGAACCGTTCGACCAGACCCAAAGCATTGCATGTACAATATCCGCAAGTGGGAGAAGGCCAAAGGGCTGCTCAATGAGATGCACAAAAAGAACAGTCAATCTCATCTCCTCAGCGATTTGAAGAAGTCAATTGTTGAGTCCAGTTCCGAAGATTGAATTCATACCACTCATACGAGTGATTGAAAAGACCAAACCCTACGGCACACATGAGGCGATGAACATGAGCGATGACGAACTACTCCAAGGCCCGATTGAAATGCTACGCAACGGCGACCTCGACGGAGCCATTGCCGACCTTGACGCAAAGATGGGTCAGCACAAAGATAATGCACAAGTCCACCACATGTTTGCTGAATTTGCAAACATGAAAAACATGGAAGCACAAGATGACGTAATCCCTGGTGGAAAGATCATGATGGCTTACAAGAAAGCCATGCAATTGGATGAAGAAAATGAAGAATACATTGCAGACTTTGCAACATTTGCTCTTGAATGCCGACGCATCCCTGTGGCTGTCAAAGAATTCCAACGCTATGCGAAGAAATTGGAGTTGAACGATATTCCAACCGATGAAGTTCTGTTCAACGCAAGCAGAAACATCGTCGATGCTATCGAAGTCATGGATCCAACAAAGAAGAACCCAATGGTTCAACCATGGCTCAAGCAAGCACTTATTTGGGCCGTTGGTGGATTAGGATACGCACCTGAAGAAGCGGTCGAAATGCTCACTTCTGATGATTGAGGTGATACTATGACGAGCGGCTCAACCGTTCGTTTGGCCTTCCGCATCGGCTACTTAGGTGATGCTTACCATGGCAGCCAAATTCAACCGGATGTCAAAACTGTACAGGGTGAGTTGATTCGGGTATTCCATAGTCTGAGATGGCTTGATCCTTCAGAGAATCAACACAATCTGGTCCTTTCCAGCAGAACTGATGCGGGTGTTCACGTGAGGGTGAATGGAGGTGTTGTTCGAATGGACCAAGAACTATGGAAAGCATTAACGCCACGAAAAATGGTTCGCGCCCTCGATGATCGGCTCCCAAAGGATATTGCTTTCCTCGATGTGAAGGAAGTCGATGAAACATGGAACCCACGGATGGCTGAATATCGAGTCTACAGATATCGGTTGGAAGGGATTGAGTTTTGGCAGTATCCGGGCGAAGTGTTCAACGATTGGCTCTCCATGTTTGTCGGTACCTACGACGCGAGAAACTTCGCTCGACTCGAAGAAGGAAAGAATCCGATTCGAACGATCATCTCGTGTGAGCCTTGGATGGTCGATGGGCGAGTTGTTGGCTTCGAGATTGTAGGTGAGGCTTTTTTGTGGAACCAAGTTCGACGAACTGCGATGGCACTTCACCGAATGTCGATTGGAGAAATCGAACCAAAAGCGGTGAAATCAGCGATCGAACACCCTGAAATTGGGGCCGATTTTGGCGTTGCACCGCCAGACTGGTTGATGCTTTGGGGCGTTCATTGGGAAGAATTCCCTCTCGATGACAGCCCTGTGGACATCCAATGCTTTTCCGCACCACCGGCGGGAGTCGGGGTGGAACGAACCATGCGAAAGCGTTGGCGTGAAGCTGCACGGTATGAGATGAAGAGTCTCTTGCACAACGAATGGGCGCGGCTCGGGGAATTGCCAATTGTCAAACACCGTTGACCTCATTCGAGTTGAATGTGAACGGTTGCACCGTCTTCGAGGTTAAAGCGTTCTCGCAAACAAGCGCCTGCGATGATTTCGACGACATCAATGTGCCGCGTCAAATCCGGAATGAGAAGGGCGCATGGAATGTTCCCCTCATCGGTTTTGAAGTCTGCAGTGTAGGCTGTCGCTCCACCAAAGGAGACACCATCGCGAAGGAAACCACGTATTCGATGTGCTTCAAACGACGCGACATCAACCTGTTCGGCCGCTAAGCGGTCTTCTGAAGATGCATCAAGGGTATCGATGCCGGATTTTTTCCGCAGTGCAATGTAGTCAACCAGATCCTGACCATCCACGGTCACATTGAGTGTACCGGGCCAAGCGGTTTTCCCTAAGAGGGCACGGAATTGCTCTTGGTAATGCGGTTGGGCCATGAACACGTGAGCGCGACCAAGACCACTGCTGACCAAACCTGACAACTGCATGGGTGGGCGAAGAACGCCTCCCTTTTGAGGTGCATGGTTGCGAAGCAACGATTCAGCATGATGAACCCAAAGGAACATCAAGCACGGGGCATTCACACCACATGGAGGCGATGGTATGCCCGGCGATATGTCATGGATGGAAACTCGATATGAGGAACTCTCAGAGAAATCACTTTTGTGGGAACCACCGACCTTGGAAAGCCCAAATCAACCACGCTGTCACATGGATGGTAAACCTACCATCATGCTCTCTGCGAACAATTACCTCAACCTTACAACGCATCCAAAGGTCAAGCAAGCCATGCTTGACGCCACAGAAAAATATGGAGCCGGAAGCGGAAGCGTTCGGGCTATTGCAGGGACCATGGATATTCATCTTGAAGCCGAGAAAAAGGTGGCCGAATTCAAAGGTGTTGAAGCATCATTGATCTATTCTGCTGGCTACACCGTCAATGTAGGTTTGATTCCTACACTCGTCACCGGACCGCAAGATGTCATCATCAGTGATGAATTGAATCATGGCTCCATCATTGATGGGGTTCGATTGACAAAAGCAAGCAGAGGCGTCTATGCACATAACGACATGGGGGAATTGGAAGCGGTGCTCAAAGCCCACGAAAACGCCGAGCGAAAACTGATCATTACCGATGGTGTATTTTCAATGGACGGTGATATTGCGCCGCTTGATGAAGTGACATCTCTTGCCGAAGAATATGGTGCAATGGTCTACGTCGATGATTGCCACGGAGAAGGTGTTCTTGGCGAGAAAGGTGCGGGTATTGTAGCCCAATTTAATCTTCAAGGAAAGGTCGATTTTGAAACTGGATCTTTTTCAAAGGCACTCGGTGTCCAAGGAGGTATTCTTGCAGGAACCGAAATGACACGAAACCACGCCCTCAACCACTCACGCTCGTGGTTGCTTTCTGGATCCCAGCCACCGGGTGTTGCAGCTGCTCAAAAGGCCGCCATTGAGGTGTTGATGGATGAACCCCAACACCATGCTAAGTTGTGGGAAAATACAGATTACTTCCGCAAGGAATTGCAATCACTCGGTTTCGATACCGGGGCATCTGTGACACCGATTATCCCGGTGATGTGTGGTGATTCGAGTGTTGCAAAAGCCATGACAAAAGCACTTGGTGAAGAGGGTGTGATGGCTGGAGCAATCGTGTTTCCAATGGTGGCACGGGACAAGGCTCGAATTCGTACACAAATGTCTGCGGGATTATCTCGTGATGATCTCGATGAAGTCTTACGCCTGTTTGAAAAGGTAGGACCTGGCTTAGGCTTAATCTGAGTCACTCCTCAGCATACTCTTCGACAACGGAACGTAACTCTTCATCGTCACCGGCAAGGGCTGCCGCATCTTCATTTGGTTCGGAGTGCTTTGATTCAATACCGATGAACGGATCTCGTCCATCTTCAAGCATGCACAACAATCGCCATCGAGGAGCCCATGAAAGATGGACATACATTGGACCGGGCAACAACAAGAGGAGCCATATAATCCACATTGGCAGACTCACTAAATCGGTTCTTGAGATGGTTAACAGGGCCATACCGACAAACGGCATTGGGTAGAGCAAAAGCCTTGGAGGCGTCATCGGAAATCGCTTTGACCAGCGGATGAGAAGAAGGGATGAAAAACCCAAAAGAAGACATGCAACCATCAAAATCGATGTGTGAAACACCCAATTTGCAAGCCACGCATCTGTATCATCACCCGCAAATCTGTAGGGGAGAAGGAGAGCGATTGAGACAAGCAGCCCGTAAAAGGCACCAATGTTCGCTGGATGTGAAAGCCACAATGGCAGCACAGTGAATCTACGAGAGAGGGAAGTCCCAAGCAGGGTATCTTGCTCTTGCGGGCTCAAGTGCTCGAGCTTTTGACCCCATCGTGTAGGTACCGTCACATCTGTTGGTCTGAGCGAGTGGTTTTCAATGTGGGGGGTTGATTTTCGAATAAAACTCGTTATTCACCACGAAGTTTACTCATCAGACCATCGGGTTCAATTTCAATTTCCTTCTGCTCTTCCAACCACGATCTGTCAAGCAGGCCACTCTCATTGGCTTCACGTTCTCGAGCATCTTCGATGGTGTCTTCAGCACCGTTGACCGCATCCCTTAGCGCAATTGCTTGATTGATCAGGACAACCTGCTTTTTGACGCCGCGATGCGTCATTGGAAGGTCGTTGAAATGGCCGATAAGCGTGTAATCCTCATTATCACGGACCAGGTTAGAACCTCCAACGAGTTCATCCTCTGCAAGTCGGACTCGTCCTTCACCAACATCTACCCACCGACCATCAGACAATCGAATCATCACTGTTGCACTCCCGATGGGGTCCTCATCCATGAACGGGTGATTCATATCGACCGCAAGAGGTACGTGAAGCATACTCGATCTCGAGTGCAATTGATAGATGTAAGCAGGAGCAGAAATTAAGCACACTGCTGCGAAGACAAACGAATTCATGGCATTGAGCATGAATGAAGCCAAAAGCATGGCTACAATGCCGATGCCCAGAGATGTAAGTAGAAAGCGAATCATGAACGAACGCGCTAATTCCAGTTCATTGAAACGCCGCAATCCTGCAGGAAGGGTTGAGGTCGACTCCTGCATGACATCACCTTCATGCCGTCAATCTTGAACTTCACGGCCGGTTCGGACCAAGATGTAGGATTGCGCATCCAGATCCCATGTGCCAGAATCATCGCCATAGCGGTTCATTTGCTCAAGATGCCGAGCGATGTCAATGCCCCAGACCGACCCCCATTTGCCAAGTTTAGCGTTGACTTTTATGGTCAAATTGTTCACGCCGCGTTGCTTTTTTCTCTCATGATTAAGCAACAGGGCCGCAGTTTGAATCATGCCTTGGACAAACAGTATCTCATCTTTTGGAGCATTCCTTCTCTTGTGAGCGTTCCACAGATCTTCCCAATCTTCGTGAGCGTGCCAAAATCTTCCAAGATCGAAATCTTCCAAACCCGCTTCCCAGAGAACCAATTCCTCACCTTCGAGATGGGGAATCTCGGATGCGTCAATCGCTTCGCCCATGTCGGCCCGAGAGCATCATGCTTGAAACCGCTATCGCAGAGGAAAATCATGCGGACCTTTCAAGAACAGTTCAGCAGGCTTACACCCCGTAGGGGTGTGAGCAATGGTCGAATTACCGCAGGGCGATGTCACGGAAGTGCGCCGTGGTGATCGCGATGCGCTCCGCCTTCTCTCTGCTGATATGGCTAAGTTATCAACCACTGGCTTCATTCGAACCGAGCGGAAACCGAAGGACAAAATGCCACGTGTAGGGCATATCCTCTTCGTCGAGGGACACCCTAGCCTTGCCATCCATGAAGGCGAAGCAATCGTTTTTGGGCTCGAAGCGTTGCTGGAAATCGAAGACGATGCCATACCTCTCGAAACACTGATTGCCATTCATGAACTACCTGCCGCAGATGCACAACGGATCCGGCACCTCCACACCAACGCACTCCTCAATCTCGAAGTGGCAGATACATCCGACGGAGGCGATGAACGTTGGTGGTCCAATGTCAAACTCAAACCAGGGAGTTGGCGCCGTGAGGAACGCTTGCCCGAACTTGAGGTGAGTGTTGAAGCCCCAGAAGCAGTTCGCCAGAAAAGCAAAGCCTACATGCAGCGCTACGAAGGACTTGAACGAATGATTCACCCAGGTGATGCCTTGGTTTTGGATGCTCAAGATCCAACTTCGATGTTCCAACTCGCGGGCCATCTTGCAACTCATGGGCGCCCAATCTTAGTGATCTCCCGTTATGATATTGATGCACTGAGCGTCGAGCATAACTTGCCATCTGCATCATGCCATTGGCTCAGCAACAGCACGCATCCAAGGGCCCTCAAACCGACCATTGATTCAGTACGAAGGGCAGTTGACGCCTTCCTATGGGAAAATATGAGAGCTGTTGTGTTGATTGAAGGCATAGAATATCTGGCTGGAATGAACGGAGATGGGGCTACGATTGATTTCATTCGCGACATCGTCGATGGTGTTCGAATGGATGATCATGTGGCCTTGTTTACGGTTGATTTGAATGCGTTTGATTTGGAGCCAAGACACCGCCTCACACGTAGCCTAACATCAATTCAACCCGACGAATTGGAACATTGGCTCACAGAACCTGACCTCATTCTTGACCACCCTCTATGCGCTCCACCAACCGAGGAAGAACGTCAATGGATCGAACAACAACTGCAAAGAGCGATAGAACACTCGGCATCTTCATCTCCAATTATTGATTCGGGAACGCCACTCATTGGAGGTCATGAACCAACCAGCATTGATGAGCGAAGGCAAGCAAACGATGCACTTGATGAGCAAATAGAATCTTGGAAAAGTGAAGAAGCTGAACCAGAAACTGTGGCCTCCGAACCATTACCCAAAGGGGCACCTGACACACCACTCGAAGTGATGCCAAAAGAACCACAATAGGTGGCTGTAGACCCGCAAAAAGTCAAATCAGTTCCTCCCAAAAAACAGGCTGTTGAACCAGATTCCGAGCGCAAAGAACAACCACAAATCAAGGCACCAATCGCCGTGGTCAAAAAGGGACCTCGCCCTGCTCAAAGGATTCGTAGACGAGGAAAAACACACGCGAATACTGCGTCGGTACCGACTCATGTGGCTCGTGTTGCAGCAGCTGCGGAAGCACCAGAACGCCCCTCTGAGTTCCCAAAGCAATCCAGTGTTCACAAACCAACAGCAATTTCATCAACCCTCGAATCGTTCACGCTGCGCCAGGACAGAGCGGTGCAACGAACCTTCAATGCACCTTCATCGCCACGGATGAACCTCAATCAAGCGGCACAACAAGACGCAGCAAAAGGCCACTACGAATTGCCACCATTGAATCGAGGACCACGGCCAATGGCAGCAGTCAATGACCGCCACCCAGATGCAGCCAATGAGGCACTTTCGCCCTTGCTTGCCCGCCCGGGGATCGATGCTGAAGCACAACCTAAGCACTTACCGAGAGAAATTGCTTCCATGGCCCAAAGCCCAGGAAGCATCGAAGATCACCTCAGTGTATGGGAACGTGAGGACCTTGAACGCTTAAGGCGAGAAAAGGAGGGGGCTGAATGAGTTCTCGAAAGGAGCATTTGGATTTGGCAATTGCACGTGCCAAACAACGGCTAAGCGACACCGGTGCAAGCACATCCTTCCCAGAAGAGGCACCTCAACGCAGCAACAAAACACAACCTCCGAAATCGAAGTTGAACCAATTGTTGGGCAAGCGCGAAGTGCCGATCCCACAGCAAGGATCATTGCTGCAAAGGGTCGGGGTGGTCCAGCGTCCAACCTATGAACTCGTCGCAGATGCAGTACTTGGAAAAGAAAGCAGGAAACCTCAACCTGCGCTCAACCTTGCCAGTGATGATGAATCATTGGCAACGATTGTGGCCAATCGATTACGAAGCCTGAGGGAGCGAACGGGCGATTCAATTGAAGAGGGATACGCTTCGTCAAATGCTGATGATTTCTTTGTCGGGATGGAACATGACGGTCGACCTGTGTGGGAGAGTGTGCTCGATGATCAGCGTGGAAGAACCCTTCACACCCTACCAGAACACATGGCTCAACCTGATCCAGCCTCGCCATTCCACCATACCATCACTGCGCCAATTTCGGCATCATGGCCACCAAGATTGCGTCCTGAAACGCGAATGAGTTTCAAGCAATGGTTCGCTACCGAGGAAAATCTACGAGCGACGCAAGCGGCTGAAGCAGTTGTCGATTCACCCGGTACCGCATTGAACCCTCTTGTCATCATTGGACCGAGTGAAAGTGGTAGATCTCACCTCCTCCATGCCCTTGCCCAAGGCGTGTTAAGGCGACAGGAGGGTGGTGTATTTTTGCTTGGTGCAGCCGATCTCGTATCCCTTGAACGATTGCCAGAGGGTTGGCAAGAGGCGCTGGCTCATGCACGGCTGTTCGCTGTGGATGATGTCCATATGGTGGCCGATCAGCCAGAGGTTGCAAGCATGCTTGGCATGATGGTTGATTATGCTCTTAACATGGGCGTCCACGTCGTACTCACGAGCATGATTGAACCACATCGATGGCCCGCTTCGAGGCTATGGGACTTGATCAAAAATGCAGCAAGCGTGAATCTATTTTCACCAAAGCCAACAAGCCTCGTCCTGTTTGCACGAACATTAGCTTTGCAACGAAGCCTGATGCTTGACGATGGACAGTTAGCGAGCATCGTGCTCCACAATGAAGCCTCATGGAGGGCAACAAAAGCGAATTTCGATATGGTTGCATTGGCCATTGAATCTGGGCAAGAACTCCTCGATGGTGACGATGTAGCATCGGTGTTATCTGGTGAACTTATCAAATCACAACGGCCTCGACCTGCAGTTGAACGAGAGAACGTATCTGACATAGCAACTCGACTGATCTCAGAAGCATCTGACGTTGTGTATAGCGACCACAAAATTGGCGGCATTGAACTTCACTCCACGCTTCCAACCATTGGTGAGGACGACTATGAACCGCCACAATTTGATACTGAGGCGATGGCGCAGAACGCTGAATCCCGTCACACTGCTTACATGCGTACTGCGCTTGAAGACATTGATCTTAGCCTTCCATCCGTCCTTGCGCTTCACGAACGAGAAGAGCATCTCGTAGCCCGAACCGGGCGTATTGAAGAACGAGATTACAGCACTGCAGCAGACATATTGACCGATTTAGACGAATCAATTGATGCCAAAATTGGCGCCTTTGAATCCGAATTCACAGAACAAGGCGTTCGTCTGGGACAACTTGAACAAAAAATGATTCAATTAGCAGAACAGACATCTGAAGCCTCAATTGAGGAACTGATTCAGATTGCCGACGATTTACGACGATTAGAGGAAGAACTTGTTGAAATCGATCCAGAACGAGGGCCTTTACCACCGTTTGAAGAAGACGTGAAAAAGAAGCGAAGAACGATTGGCAGGCGTAAAAAGAAGCCCATTGCTGATCCAGCTGAGGCCCTCGACAGTTAGGTCCCTGATGGTGAATGGGATGTCGATGCGGCCAACATCGACATGATGGATTTACTTGAAGATGAACCCGTGCGTAAAATCACCCTCGCTACCATCTCACCCGCCACATTAACGCCTTTGGGTGAAGAAGAATGAAGGCCGCCTGGTGGATGGCGGGTGTGCCCTTTTCATGCCAACCGCAGTGTGGCCGTTGTTGTGATGAGCCGGGGGGAATAGTCTACCTTTCAATAAACGATGCTGAACGTATTGCTGCGCATCATGAGTTACCGGTCGAAGAGTGGCTGGAACGCGATTGTAGACAAACCCTCGATGGACGGTATATTCTGAAAAGTAGAGCAAGCGATGATGTTTGCATCTTCCTTGATGGTGAGAAGCGCTGCTCCATTTACGAGGTCCGTCCACAACAATGTGCGGCGTTTCCATGGTGGTCCGAAAATTTAGCAACCGAACGTGCATGGAATGAGGTGAAGGCCACATGTCCCGGTCTAACTGCCGAGGATGCCATTCTTGTCGAAGGCGAAACAATTCGAATTCAGGTATTTGCCGATCGTGAATCATCCAAGGGTTTCCGAACATGGCCGCCATGGAATCGCAGAAAATGAACAAAACTCAATTTGTAATTAGGTATCCTGAAGCACACCTAAACGCAACACCCTGCCATACAAAGCAACCGACTTTATACGATGGGCCTTGGTGGATGGACACAGTGAGCGATGTATGAGCGATAAAGAGGTCTTACTTCACGTCACATCTGACCACCTCAACACTGGCTTGCGTGGCGTACCAGTCGGCACATGCCGAACCTCTTTTGTCACACCAACTGAAGGCGTCCACTACTGCGGTTATCCAATTTCAGAACTGGCGTCGTTCGCACCAGAAGACATCATTTACCTCTTATTCAACAAAGAATTACCCAATGCAGACCAGTCCAAGGAGATTCGCGCTGAGTTATCTGCTCGAGCAACCATCCCAGGTGATTTGGAATCAGTGCTCAAATCACTTCCTCGAGATGGCCACCCAATGGATTGGTTAAGCATCGGGATTCACACACTCGGCATGTTTGAAACAACAAATAACTGGCGAGATGATGCAATGAATCTCGTTGCCCGCATGCCCCGTCTGATGGGTCTCATCTTCAGAATTCGCGATGGACGAAGTGAAAACATCCCAGCAGATGATCCCAATGCGTCCCTTGTCGACCGGTTCGTGAACACCCTCGACCTCACCGACGTTGACAAGCAAAAAATGACAAGGGTCATTGCTACCTATCTTGTCCTCCACATGGACCACGGCGGTGGTAACCTCTCCACATTCTCAGGAAAGGCGATTGCCTCGGGTCATGCCACAGTCTACTCTTCAATGGCAGGCGCAATGAACGCACTGTCTGGGCCGTTGCATGGTCGGGCAAACCAATCCTGCCTCGAATTTGTCTTACGGGTTGGTACGAGTGACCCAGACGAAGTTGAACGCTTCGTCCGCGCAGAACTCGCCGCAAAGCGACCTGTGTTCGGATTTGGGCACGCTGTCTTGAGAACAGAGGATCCTCGAGCTACTGTTCAATTTGCACTGGGTGAAGAACTCTGCCCTGATGATGAGAATTTCAAAATCATTACGACCCTGCGCGAAGTTGCGCCTCGTGTCCTTGCAGAAAATCCAAAGATCAGCAATCCAAATGCAAACGTGGACATCGCAAGCGGTGCACTCTTGCATCACATTGGACTGACAGACCCCACATACTACACCACATTCTTTGGTTGGGCGCGTGTTGCAGGCATTGGTGCACAAATTGTTGATGAACGCAGCATCATGCGAAACGGCAAAGGTACACCAATTTACAGACCAAAGTACATCGCAGAAGAACAACGTCTTCGCCACATTGATTGAATTATTGTAAGACCGGCCGTGAAGTCTTTCCGGAACCTCGGTGACCAATCAGACGCACTGCTTGCCATGGAGGGCTTGATGAATCAAGCTTTGATTCACCAACTCGTTCCGATTTGAATGGTTGCCAACCCCAGCGTTTTGACCAATCATTCACCAATGAGCGACGTTGTGCCTCATCGCATTCCACCCAGGGCGTGACGTTGGCCTTCAATTCCTTGAGCACATCCAAATGGGTTTCTTTTGTCGCTTGTCCGAGCAGGTCTTGTTGTTGTGGATCAAGCGGAAGCGTCGCTGGCCGAGTCCATCGTGCATGGCCTGAGGGGAGCCAAGTAAAGTCAGGATCTGCATAATCGGTAAGGCCAGTGAGGCCGGCGGCCTGTAAACGATGCTCCACCTCGGGTTTTGTCGGCCACACATAGACAGGAAATCCCCCTTGTGCAGATTGTAAATTCATTGCACCTTTTCCTGTTAGACCGACCTTCTGACCCAGTGGCAGCTTGTTAATTGGAGGCACGAAGTACTCGATGGCTGCTGGAATCATCGTTGCTCCGGCATTGCGATGGTGGCGGACCAAACGAGAAAAGGAATGGGTAAGAAAGTGGGGGAGTGCCCGCAAACGCTTTGTTTGTCGATTTCCAAAAGGAGGTATGTATGGAAGTAATTCTGCCCATGGACGATCTGTTGAGGAAGCCTCAATCGAGGCTTTCATTCCTTTGTGGAAGGCGTAGTAAACCGTGTTTTCATTTGGAATTTCAAATTCATTGAGGATCGAATCCGTGGCGTTAATCAGTTCGGTAATGTGTCGTTTATGCTTGGACAAACCAAAGTAACCACCGCCCGACTGAGATCGAGGATGAGGGCGTTTCAATTCAACACAACCCATTTTCCCGTCACCACGCCATTGTTCAAGAACCACAGAATCACTCAACAATGAACGGAATGAGCAGAAGCCATAGGATTCAAGTTCGTCCAGTGTGTAATGTTCAACCCATGGTTTAGAAGATTCAATCTTCGACTTAGGGATCGAAACTTCAGCATCATGATGGATGACCACTTCACCATCAAGGGTTAAGCGTAAATCAAATTCGATGCCGTCATGGACCTGAATCGCATGCCTGAGGCTTTCGAGTGTGTTCTCGGGTGCTTGCTTCCACATGACCCTCAACAACATGAGGTGGAAGCCATTACCTTTGACTTCTTGCTCGGTTTCATTGACTTAGCCTAAACATCTTTGTTAAAGTCCGATGAGTCATAATGCCTAAAACAAAGAGCGAAGCCCCCACGAGCATGGACCCCTACGCAGTGATGATGGGGCTCATCTTAATTCTCACTCCAATTATTTGTTGGTTTTTCACGCTTCATGACAAGGAAATGAGGACACCTATTGGCCAGTGGGCCAGCACCATTCATGATCAACGATTTTACCTCCATGCGATGGGTTATATCATCATCATTCGTTGGAAGGCTTTGACGGACAAGCTCAATGAACCGATCAAGATGGAAACTGGGCATTGGACTGCATGGGTCCACAGCATCGAAGGCGAACTTACACTCCACATACAGAATTTCTTTGAAAATGAAGCACTCACAGCTTTTCTCAATTTTCACTACCTGTTCATTTATCTCTTCTTGATTTACGTCACAACCGTGTACTACGCATACACTGGCGACCGTGACATGACCGACAAAGTGACGCTGAACTACTTGCTCATCTACGCCATCGCAGTCCCATATTATCTGTTTTTCAATGTTGAAGTCACCTCTTCATGGATTCCTGGAATGGATGCTTTACTGTATCACGAAGGCTGGTACAGTGTCTTCTATGCCTCACATGATCCGTTAGATAATTCAGTTCCGTCCCTTCACGTGGCGATACCTTTCGGAATTATTCTCCTCAACTGGCTGCATGTGCGTGAACAAGGAGGCACCATGAAGGATTGGAAGCATTACAGGTACCACGTCTTTGTCTGCATCAACACACTTTTGTTTATTTTCACCATTCTTTACTTGGGTATTCACTGGATCGTCGACATCCCTCTTGGGATGCTTGTTGGCGCTGTAGGAGCACTTTTTATCCACCATCTCCAACCACGATTACGCAATGACCACGGAGGGTTTTTCAAAGGATTTACAACCGAAAAAGTACGCAAGCATATCTTGGTCGAAGGTGTGGTAACGCTGGCGATGGTCACCTTGATTCTCATGGCCGTCAATGTTCAAAGCGCCACCGTAGATGACCGTGTGTCCTATCAGTTGGGTCCAGAGGACTCAACATTCGAAATCATTCAGAAATTCGAACCAGGTGATAGCGTGGATACAACGGTAACCAACCTCCACCAAGACATCACCATTGAGGTGGTGGTGGTCATTGTTGAATCGGCGGTGCCTGCCATGGAAGAAGGAAGCATCGACTGGTCAATCATGAAAACCTTGGGCGAATTTTACACTGTTGCCCCAAATTCAACGCTAGCATTGGAAGTTGACTCCCCCAAGGTCTACACCCTCGTTGTCATGCACAACCCAAGCACTGTCGAAGAGGATGTCGTTCAAGTACGAGTGCTCAACGATTACCATCAAGACGTCATGTGGATGGCCCTTCTTCTGTCCCTGCCATCGCTTTGGATCACTGGTTTTGTGTTGCATCGACTCAAGAGGCTCAACAATTTTGGTCGCAGTTGGATTGATTCCACGCCATCTCACGCATGGGAAAGCGAATAATCCCCCATGGTGTGTGTTATGAGGGCGTGGTCCCTCCAATGAGCATGACCGGCACGGAAGATCTGTCCAAAACGGTCAATGAACTGCTTGAGAGTCCTGGCGGACTTTTGCTGCTCGATATCAAAACACACCTTAGGAAACGGTTTCGTTTACTTGCGCTCATCTTTGGAGTGGTTTTTGTTGCCTGCTTTCCAGTAACGTCTACGTTCATTTCTTGGCTGATAGCAGAACATCGTTTACCCGCAGATGTGAACATCATCGTCATCACACCGGTTGAATTCATTTTACTTCAAGTCAAATTAGCGGCGTATTGTGCCGCATTTGTCGTCTTATCAATCATAATGGTTGAAGGTGCATGGCGAGGCAGTAAGAATCCGGCACTTACCCTACGATTAGCAGAACTCAAAGCAAGTGCACCAAAGCCGACACGCACCTCTTTAGGCACGCTTATTGCAATTCTAGTGCTTGGAGGGTTAGGGGTCGGTTATGCTTGGAACCTCCTCACACCAATGCTTCTCGAGTACTTGACCAACGACGCTCAAAGTGCGGGTTTGACCACAGAATGGCGATTGTCGAGCTATGTTGGTTTCATTGCCAATCTAGCGGTTGCCTCGGCCATTGGCTTCCAAGCACCCGTGGCGACACTGCTTGTGCTGCGGCTCAATGTGGTTGAACGAGAAGACGTTCGAGGTTACCGTCGCCACATTTAGTTCACTGCCTTTGTACTCGGAGCCTTCCTTTCTCCACCAGACCCACTCTCACTTTTCCTTGTGGCAATGCCAGTCATCATTTTGTTTGAAGTAGCTCTCGTTATTGATGCCATCACGAGAAGGACTGCAGATTAAGTGCGAAAGGCGTCTGGTAAATCTTCCAACGGCAAAGGCATGTTCCCTGGCGTTTGTTGGCTTGATAATCCATGGAAATCAGAACCACACGTCGATTTCAAACCATGATCTCGGACAGACATCAAGAGTTCATGTCGATACGGATCTGGATGGCTTCGATGGAAGCACTCAATCGCATCGACCCCTGCATTTTTACAATATTCAACCAGTGACTGAACCGGAACGCCGTAGTAGATAGGATGGGCCAGAGATGTAAGTCCCCCGCAAGCATGAACGGCGGCTGTGGCTTCTTTGATCGTTGGTTTCTCTCGAGTGATCGAAAGTGGACGGCCATCACCCAGCCACGTGTCAAAGGCTTCTTGTCGGGTTTCAACATAACCAAGCGAAATGAACTCGTCTGCCAAATGCGGCCGTCCGACCGAACCGTCCGCTCTTGCCAGTACAGATTCCAGATCCACGTTGAGGCCATGTTCATTCGCTAAAGCCACCATTCGAGCCATTCTCGGCCCACGGCTTTCGCCCAAAGGGGCAAGCCATGCTTCGAACTCAGCCCGTTGTTGACTCGATACAGAACTGAGTGGGAAATAGGCCAACAGGTGCCAAGATGCGGGTGCACGGTCTCGCTCCCATTTCTCCATTTCGACAGCATCGATCGGTAGACCTGGTTCGCAGGTGATTTCAACTCCTGGGATGAAATTCATTCCTGATTCTGTCGCAGCCTGTTCTGCTTCAATCCAACCAGCAATGGTATCGTGGTCGGTCAAGGCCCAGTGTTTCACGCCTTGTGAAGCCATCAATTGTGCGACAGTTTTGACGGAGTGTTCACCATCACTGTTGGTCGAATGACTGTGCAAATCAAACTGATCCGACCACATGATGTTACCAAACCGTCAACACCTATTGACCTTCCTTTCTCTCAAAACAAGTCATCGAGGTTCGGCAGGTCAGGTGTGGAAGGGGTCGTAGGCAATTCTGGTAATGTTGGCAAAGAAGGCACTGAAGCCACATCGGGAACGCTTGATGATGCAGGTTCTGGAGATGAGTCTGAAAGAGAGGCTGACTCATTCAACAAGTCCGACAAATCTGGCATGGAGGGAACCGTAGATGTTTGAACCACTTCGTTGGAGGGCTTTGCCACCACATTCGCAGATGGGAGTGGAACATTATCGATGGGTGTTCGTTGGTGGGATGATGCCATTGACCCGACGGCTTGTGTGAATGGACGATCTTGGGCAGTTGCTGTATGTGGTGCTGGATTTTGCGAAGCCATTGCAGCAGCAGTCGCACCAAATTCTCCAGAGGTAAGTGAATCGAGAGCATTGGACACTTCGAGGGAAGCCTGCACGGGTAGGGGTTGTGCGGGAGCGATTTCGTAGACAGCAGAGTGGTCTGTTTGTGCTTGGGGTTCTGAAGATTGGAAGGAAGCGGGTTGTTCGGAACCACCTTCCTGTAGGGGAATGGAGGTTGTTCTGAACGGTGTAGGCGTGGATTCCAACGCATCGTATTGCTCTTGGATTGAAAGTTGATTCACCAATTCAGGAATGGGTCGCTCTCGGGAAGCGAAGTAACTGATGAGAAACGCTGGCATAGCCACACCAAGTGCAATGAATTCCTCAAGGCTCAATCCATTTTCGAGAACTAAGTTGGCCGTTGAATTGATGATCGAGAACGCGACCAATAAACAACCAGCAACAAGAGAAGCAGAGGACAAACGAGGCGCTTTCTGTTCCATAAAACCCCTCAATTGTTAATCACTGATTCAGCTGCCCGCACCGTATTTTCCATCAACATCGCGATGGTCATCGGCCCGACACCGCCAGGAACTGGAGAGAGCCATGAGGCTTTTTCAGCAACTTCAGGGTGAACATCTCCAGCAAGGCGCCAGCCTCGTTCCCTTGAGGAATCATCGACCCGGTTGATACCGACATCAACAACAACGGCCCCATCCTTAATCCAATCACTGGTGACCATTTCAGGGCGACCAACTGCCGCAACCACGACATCCGCTTCCGAGCACACACTCTGAGCGTTCATGGTTCGAGAATGGATCACTGTAACGGTGGCATCTGCTCCTTTTGCGCCAAGTAAAAGGGCCTGTGGATTGCCGACAATTCTTGATCGTCCAAGAACGACTGCTCGCTTCCCAGACAATTCAATTCCAGCCCATTGCAACATACGCATCACGCCACTCGGCGTGCATGGCAACATACCGTCAAGACGACCTTGCACTAAGCGTCCGAGGTTTTCAGGATGGAAACCATCTACATCCTTGTTCGGTAGAATCAGGTCGGTGAGTGCCTCTTCGTCCATGTGGCTTGGAAGAGGTGATTGCACGAGGATACCATGTAGGCTTTCGTCATTATTGAGTTGGTGAATCACCTCTCGAACCTCTTGTTCAGATGTCGAGGATGGTAATTCGATATGCGTACTCTTGATCCCAAGACGATGGCATGCTTTGACTTTGGAATTGACATACACATGGCTTGCAGGATCATCGCCTACAATCACTACAGCAAGATGCGGTTCTACACCAGCTGACGCACATGTAGCAATTCGGTCGTGAAGTTCTGTCTCAACGCTTGCTGCGCATGCTTTACCATCAAGGCGTTGGGCGACCATGCTCAGCCCAGCCGCTCTTCAAACTTGAGCGTTCGGTTTAGAGACGCCCACCACCAGCAGCGTGCTCACTGCCGGCAAGGGTGGCGAAGAGACGCGCATCATCCTGAAAGGATTTGAGTTCAATGGCGTTTCCCGAAGGATCATCGATGAACATTGTTGCTTGTTCTCCGATTGAACCTGGGTATCGAACATGTGGCTTCAATCGATACTTGACTTCCAGTGAATCAAGATGGTCACGAAACTCATGCCATTGCGTCCACTCCATGACAAGTCCAAAATGAAAAGGTGGTACTTGTCGACCGTCAATTCGCCCACCGTCGGTGTAATCTGGCATTGAATTAACACAATGTGCTACGATTTGATGTCCAAAGAAATTCAAATTTAACGTTTGGTCCGTGCGCCGACCAATCGTACAGCCAAGCAGATCGACATAGAATCGTTCCGTTGTTTTGAGGTCCAGAACTGGAAAGGCGAGATGGAATGGACGCATGTGTCTTTCCATAACAAACTGGTTATCTGTCTTATCGATGAAAGGAGCCTGCGGAGGGACTCGAACCCCCGGCCTTCGGATTACAAATCCGATGCACTACCAGCTATGCTACACAGGCGATGGTTCGGCCAAAGGCTAACCCTTGATGAATCAAACGGATGATTTGGCTACAAAAATGAAGAGACAACTCAAAGAAGAGTCCCGCATTGGAGGGCTCATGGACCATGATGCGGGCGCAGGTTTACTCAACCCTTACGCACAAACAAAAGTGGGCAGTGATACCATTTTTGCTTGGCTAGCTCGATATCAAAGCGCTAAGGCAGAAGGCCGAGATGCAGTAAATGGCACGATCGGAGCATTGCTTGAGGACGATGGTACGCTTGCGATCAACACTGTGGTTGACGAAGCCATTCGACAAGCGCCTCCTGTCGAAATTGCAGCCTATGCCCCGCTTACAGGCTTACCTGCTTACCTTGATTTGGCGAAAACACTCGCCCTAGGCGAACGACGAACTGAACTTGAAGACATGGGCATTGCGATGACGGCAACGGCATCTGCTGGAGGTTCCGGAGCGTTGTACCTCGCTGCGACAAATTTTGCCAACCGTGGCGACCATGTGCTCCTGAGGGATCGCCATTGGGGGCCCTACAAGGGCTTCCTGGCAGGATGTGACTTGAAACCACGCACCTATCCTTTGCTTCCAAACGATACGTCGCCCTATCCATTTGTTGATATTCAAGGCTTCAAATCAGAACTCTCAGATTTGTGTGCAAAGCAGGACAAAGTCATGATGTGGATCAATGATCCTGCTCACAATCCAACCGGACTGACCCTCACTCCAGATGGGCGAATGGCCATGCTTGAAGCGGTGATGGAGAGTGCATCAGTCAATGAAAAAGTTGGTCACACCCTCCTCTTGGATTTAGCATATCATTTGTATGCAGAAGAACCACATGGTTGGGCGGAAACCATTCATGATGCAATGTCAAACGGATGGCCATGGCCTGAAAACCTCTTGATCACATTTGCACTGTCTTTATCAAAATCACACACCATGTACGGGCTTCGAACTGGAGCAATCGTAAGCATCCATCCAGACCGAGCCGTCACCGATCGAATAGCGACAGTTATGGGAGTGACTGGGCGCCAAACATGGTCAGCAGCACCACGTGTGTCCCAATTTACCGTCAGTGAAATGCATGCATCGAACGAAAGTGGGGCTGCTTGGAGTGACGAGCGAGATCGTTTGAAGGCGTTGCTGACTGACCGGCGAACTGCACTGATTGATTGCTGCGAACAACTTGGTGTCCCACTCAATCCTACCCATGATGGTTTCTTTGCATGGCTGGACCATGAGCAACCCAACGACATTGCCGAAGCATGTGCACAACAAGATGTCTATCTTGTCCCATTAACCGGTGGTGTTCGCATTGGGTTGTGTGCCATACCTCTCGCCCAAATTCCGAAGGTAGCCTCTGCTCTTCGAGACGCTTTGCAATGAGGTGAAGTCATGGTGCAGAACGGCAAAGAGAACATCCTCGTCGCTGGATTAATTTGTCTCGTCACTGGGGCATTTCTCACAGTCGGAGGCATCTACTCAATGGGTGCTACCATCGGCGTTGGTGGACTGGTGCTGTTCGTGATTGGCATGTCAATGAAATCACAACGAACAATGTCGCCCGAAGAAATTGAAAATTGGCTCCCTGCTGCTGAACAACTGCCTGATGCAGGACGAGTGATGTACCGCATTGATACCACCCTTGATGAACCAATACGATCTTCCATCGTGTGCGGTCCATGCGGCACAGTCGCTGTAATCGATGGGCACAAACCATCTGAATACACCTGTTCCGCATGCGGCACTCGTCTTTGGCAAGAAGAGGAATGATGACACGGCTGACATCATCGAACGCTGTTTTTGGATAGTATTGAAGCATAGATTTGAAGGGCGTTGGTCGCCCCCACCACGTCATGGAGGCATCAGTCTTGCTGAATCCTGAGCGTCGAATGCTCAAAGTGATGCAAGAACATGCCGGTGAATGGGGATTGGAAGAGATTCTCAAATCGTGCAATTGGAATGACCAAGCCATTGCGGTTGGAGCGGGACATGGCCTTTCAAACAAAGGCTTTGTATCCACCACTGAACAGATCACACAAACCATCAAACTTGCAACTGAAGGCATCAAAGCAGCATCGGAAGGGTTGCTTGAAGCACGACTCTGGAATTGGATTGAATCCGCAGATGAAGCATCGATGAGTGGCTTGCAATCTGCATTTGAACGGCATGAAGCAGGTCCCGGGGTTGGCTTACTCAAGCGACTTGGTGTTCAACTTCAGGAAGGTTTCTTTCAAGCCGAGGATCCGACAAGTGTTCGTGCAGCAATTGCTAATCGGGCCGCATTCATCGATGCATTGCCTTGCCTTGTCAGCGATGCAAATCCAGAAATGCTCGAACATTTCAAAACACGCCGCGGTCTGATTGAAGTCGTTGAACAGACCACACGCTCATGGTCGATCACTGAATCTGGCATGGCTGTTGAAGCAGCACATCTCGAGGAAAAGGTCGCTGTTGCTGAAATCACAACCGAATTGCTCCAGTCAGAGGACTGGAAGAATGCAGAGTATCGTGCCTTCGACGTCACGCTTGAGTCAAGCACTCCGCCTACGGGTCGTAGCCACCCAATGCAGGCCTTGATTGAGAGAGTCCGTGCTATTTTCCTTGAAATGGGCTTCTCAGAACTTGTCGATGACTATGTGCAAACAGCAGGATGGAATATGGATGCATTGTTTATTCCACAAGATCACCCAGCTCGTGAGATGCAGGATACGTTTTACCTCGAGAATCCAGCATCGATTCCACTTCCTGAGGATTTGGTCAATGCGTGGGGGGATATTCATGAGCATGGAGGAACAACTGGTTCAGTCGGTTGGGGTGGCGCGTTTTCAAAAGCCACTGCCGAGCGAGCCTTGCTACGAACCCACACCACGGTCAACACCATCCAGTACCTTGCAAAGAACCCTAAAGATGCTTGTCGAGTCTTTTCCGTCGACCGAGTGTTCCGTAAGGAGGCCATTGATCGAACTCATCTGCCTGAATTTCATCAGATTGAAGGCATCATTATGGAAGAGGGCGCAAACCTGCAGATGCTCGTCACGACCTTGAAAACATTCTACGCAAAAATGGGATACCCAGAGGTCCGAGTCCGGCCTGCGTACTTCCCTTACACAGAACCAAGCCTTGAGATTGAAGTGAAATGGCGAGGAAAGTGGTTGGAACTTGGTGGTGCTGGGATTTTCAGGCCAGAAGTCACAGAGCCATTGGGGATTTCAACGCCGGTGCTTGCATGGGGCATGGGATTGGAACGCTTGGCCATGCTCGTCCTTGGATTGGATGACATTCGTCAACTGTACATTTCAGACCTTGATTGGCTCCGAAATCAACCAATTCTTTGATTCGGAAACCCTTCCTCTTTGCTTCAATGCGTTGCGAAGACTGAATTCGACCAACCCTGTTTTAGATGATGGGTGAAGAGGGCGGCGCGTTCAGGTTGGCTCCAGCATCTTGTTGCTGCCCTCTGTTCGAGGGATTCACATGACCGATTTCGAATCATTAGGGCTTTCGAAGCCTCTTCTTCGTGCTGTAGAAGCAGAAGGATATACGACACCGACACCTGTACAAGAACAAGCTATTCCACCATTGCTAGCAGGCAGAGATGTGTTGGGCGTGGCACAAACAGGGACCGGGAAAACAGCAGCATTCGCCCTTCCAGTGTTGCAAATCATGAGCCGAAACCGCCCCCAAGGAAAGCGCTACATTCGCGCATTGGTCCTTTCACCTACCCGTGAATTAGCGGCTCAGATCGATGACCGATTTTCAGCCTACAGTGAACATCTCGATATCCGCCATAAGGTCATCTTTGGTGGTGTGAATCAAAACCCACAAGTCCGAGCATTACAGAAAGGCTTGGATGTCTTGGTTGCAACACCTGGCCGACTGCTCGATCTTATCAATCAAGGGCACATCGACATTACCAATGTTGAATTCTTTGTCCTCGATGAAGCGGACAGAATGCTTGATATGGGTTTCATCCACGACATCAAGAAAGTGTTGAAACTTCTTCCAAACAAACGACAAAACCTGCTCTTTAGCGCTACGATGCCGTCATCAATTGCCAATCTTGCAGGCTCGTTCCTTAACAACGCCATCAAAGTTGATATCACGCCAGAAGAAGTGACGGTCGACCGAATCGACCAGAAAATTATGTTCCTTCGAAAAGCGGATAAGAGGCGTTTGCTGGTGAAAATCATCAAAAATGAGCGTGTGGCATGTGGTATCGTTTTCACGCGAACAAAACACGGTGCGAATCGCCTTGTCAAGCAGTTGGACCAGAGCGGGATCGCTGCTGCCGCTATTCATGGAAACAAAAGTCAAGGGGCGCGAACTCGAGCGCTTGCTGGATTCAAAGACGGAAGCATCCCAATCTTGGTGGCGACCGATATTGCAAGTCGAGGCATCGATGTCGATGGTGTGACTCACGTGTTCAATTATGATTTACCGAATGAGCCTGAAAGTTATGTCCACCGGATCGGGCGTACTGCAAGGGCTGGAAGAACTGGAATTGCATACGGTTTCTGTGATGATTCTGAATCTGGATATTTGGTCGGCATTCAACAATTAATCGGTAAAGAAATTCCAGTCGATGCCTCGCATGAATTCCATTTCATCGGAGCGATTCCTAAACCAGGTCAAAAGCCTGGTAAAGTCAAGGATCCCAACGCCCCAAAGAAAAAACCACGAAATCGGAATCGCTCCAATCAAGGCGGTGGAAGGAACAATCGCGGTGGACAAGGTGCACCAAGAGCGAAGAACAACAGCGGTAATAAGAAGCGATCAAACAGCAATCGTGGCAACCGTTCGCGAAAAAGAAATGCCAATCAAAGCCGCCGTCCTCGCGATGACTGACACCGACCTTACCTCCACCAATCATTGATTCGGCAACCTCAAAAGAAACCGCACAGAGGGTATTGTGGAGGCGAGTGTCGATGTCAGGTTCAAAGATTGACCCCCTTCAACACACGAGAATGTCAAGGGAATTCAACCTCGTGCTCGGCTCGACCATCGCGGTGGCATTGGTCTTCTTGTTTATCTCAGCAGTCTTTGGAGAAGCGGTGATGGAACTCGCCACTGATGAAGAAAGCAATGTTGGCGTGCGCGTTCCTGTGTGGGACCGTTCAAGCATGCCATACCAAACAGACGGGGAGTTCGGAATTGCACTTGAAACTGGACCATATGAAATCCTTGGAACCGATAATGAATGGAATTCGACCCATCACTTTGTTGAATACACCTTGCCGATTGATGAAGGTGGAGCAGCACTCCTTGACAACGCAGTGATCAGCCTCGCAGTGTGGCGACCAAATGTACCAGAAGGCGTCACAGTTCCCGTCATTGCAGAGTTCGGACCTTACTTCCAAGAAGCAAGCGTGGAAACGCCAAGCATCGAAGTTCCAGGCACTTGGCTCGGACAAATGATCATCGACCAAATCCTACCTCATGGCTTTGCTTTTGCGCAAGTCTCCGTAACAGGTACGGGGCGCTCAAACCACTGCATGGACCTCATGGGCAATGCGGAACAATTGGGCAATGATGCTGCAGTTCGTTGGTTTGGTGAACAAGAATGGTCGAATGGAGCGGTCGGTATGATTGGAAAATCCTACGATGGAAGCACACCATGGCAAGCAGCAATGTTTGGTGCAGAGCATGATTATCTCAAAACAATCGTACCAATTTCGGGCTTGATTGGTGTAAAGGAATTGATGTGGCGCAATGGTTCAGCTGAAGCCCGAGCACCGATCATGCACAATGGCGTTTACGGATCCTATGGCTTTGATGGCGATGAAGAAGACTATCAGAACCTGTGCCCAGATTACATTCTAGGACCAGGTACCGGTGTATCCGCTTACATGTTCGGCTCGGAAGTTGCTGGCGATTATTGGGCTGAGCGATACTTCCTCGATAGGGTGATTGAGAACTACAAGGGCAGTGTCTACCTCATTCAAGGTATGCATGACTGGAACGTCGACCCGCATATGGCCGTGCCAACAATCAACGCTCTCAAGGATGCGGGCATCGATGCAAAGGGCTTGTTTGGCCAATGGGACCATGACTATCCAGACCGTCCCGTGCAACTTTCTGATCGCTCTGATCTTGGCGGTAGAGGCGGAGAAGCCTTCCCCGAAATGGTTCGTTATGACTGGATGCAAGACTTGCTTGAATGGTTTGATTTCTACTTGCGAGGCGAGGGGGAACAACCCGGGCTCTATGTTGAAATTCAATCGAATCAAGGTTCTTGGCGCCTTGAAGACAGGTATCCACCCACCGACATCAGTGTTGTCTCGATGGACCTTGGTGGATTGCTTACGAGTGTTGGCGGTGGAATGAGCGTCTTACCTGATGCAACCACTGGACCTGTTTGGGAATCTGCTCCGCTCGAGGAGACAATGTACATTGCTGGAACGCCACGCTTACATGTCGATGTGACGACCGCAACCCTTGGTGGCCAACTCTATGCACTCCTCGAAGAATGCAATGAAAACGATGAATGTATTCACATTGGTCATGCCATTATGGACCTGCGCTACTATGCTGGCGGCGATGAAATCCAAACATGGACGCCATTGATTGAGACCATCAATGCCAAGATGGAATTCATGCCACTGGATGCTGAGATTGAAGCTGGCAACAGATTCCGCTTGAGCCTTCTCTCCACGGGCGAAGATTACCTGCCAGCAAGCACCTCCTCTGTCGTGTTCATCCAAGAAGGCGAAACCTCAACCCTTCAACTCGACACGTTTGATCCAAACGATCGACGCTACTTCACGCCGCCGACATGCACCCACGAGTTGTGCTGATGAACTCAGTTCTCTTGGGGTGCCTTTGCAATCACTTTCATCTCGACTGCAATTGGTGTAGGCAAAGCCCGAATGGCCAAGGTTGTCCTTGTTGGTCCAACCTTTCCAAGTGTTTCAGCCCAGACCTCGTTGTAGCCAGAAAAATCTCGGTCCATATCAACAAGGAATGATGTGACATCCAGAACATCATCGATTGAACCTCCAGCTTCTTCAAGAATTCGAGTGATGTTGTCGACAACTGCCCGGGTTTGTGCCTTGATGTCGTAATCGAGTGGAGCACCCTGATCATCACTGATCGGACCACCAGGAATAGCATTGGTACCCGGTTGACGAGGTCCAACACCCGAGAGATAGAGTAAATCTCCAACTCGGCGGGCGTGAGGATACATACCCACTGGTTTTGGAGCAGCATCACTGTTCACAGAGGTTTCACCTGTGGTAGGTTCCCACAATGCTGGACCCGAAGAGGGAGCTTGCTGGTCGGGCAGCGACTCGGGCAAGGGAGCATCGCCTTCAGCATCGAGCACATTCCGCTCACCGCTGAAGAATTCCACATCATCTTCATCATATTCTTTATCGCCAGCCCCCGAGGGTGTTGGGTCAAGGTGAACAACAGCGCCACCTGCGCCATGGATTGCTTCGTAGGCAAGAACCTCACCGGTCAAATTATTGCGGTTTCCATTCATTCCAGAAAGCCACCACATCGGCTTGAAGGCCACCACCTTTTGAACTCGAATTTGCTTGTGAATGGTTCGGGAGAGTTGGCCCACATCTTCGAGGCGACCCTCACCGAGGAATTCGAGAATCTTACGATTCCATTCATCGTCTTTCAATGAATGAATTTTGTCATCCTTGGGCTCAATCGGGGTGGTAAACATGCGGTTTGAAAGCGACATCGCGGTCACCGCAACCGCTTTTCGCCCTGTTGCCTTGATCACATCAAGGCATGATTTTGCCAACACAGTGGTTTCTGAGCGGTTTGCATACACATTGGAAGAAACGATCACGGCTGGAATGGCATTGTCAGGATTGAGAAGTTTGAGTGCAACAACAGAACCAACATCGATTGGGAAACCTGTGTAATTTACCGTACGGGATTTGAGACCTCGCTTTGCATTCGCTTGATCCCACGCATGGGCAAATTCGGCATCGATGTTGAACGAATATGGGATGGAACCCAAAGCGTGAAAGTCATGGTCGACCATAACCCATTCAGGGTTTGGATCAGCCTGAATTTGATGGCCAATGATGCTTGGCCAAGTCGTGGAATATATGATCAGCAAATCAGCCTCTGCTTCTTTTATTCGCTTAGCAGCTTCATCAAATGCATCTCGCAAACGTTGCCAGCCTTCGTTTTGTTCTGGAGCAAGAACAGTGTGAGGATGAACAGGGACAATGTAGGAGCCTACAAGTTCGCCTTGACTCATTGTGAGCCCTCCGTGTGGTTGCGCTCTGGCCATTCGACGATGGCGTTTCCAGTACCAATGATGGTGCCATAGCCATGAAGCGTCGCAGGATAGGTAGGGGTGTCAAGGGTTGAGAGAAGCCACGACAGACCACCACCATCGCTTTCTGCAATGGCCTGCTCGGTGAATTCTGGCATTTCATCGAGGATTCTTTGCGCCTGACCGGTACGGAAGTATTCGATCATCCGCATGTCCCAAAGGTGCATGGCATGGCTTGTGATGTGTTCTTTGCTCATGTCTTCGGGAATGGCAGATTCGGTCGTGAAGTGTCGATGAGAGAGTGAATTGCTTGCCAAAACGACGACTTTTTTGCCACTTTCAAGGATTGCTTCTCTCGTGACCTTACCAAGTTCAATCATCATTTCCTGCATGACTTCAACCGAATAATAATCACGAGATCTATTGCTTGAAATGACGACAAGAGGCTTGTCCCATTCTGGATTGAACATGTGACCTGTCGTGATGGTTCCATAATCAACTCGGAAGTCTGGATTTTCCATCATTGTCACAGCAAGGCCAGCCTCTGCAGCCTTGTCGTGGATTTTCATGGTCAGGTCTACATCGATGTTCAAATCATAATGGTAGCGAAAGAGATTAGGAAAAACTGGGTCGACGGATAGACTTTTGAATTGCGGAAGGCCAAGGAAATGGGTTCCAACATATGTTTGCCAATGTGGAGATAGGAGGACAATCGCATCATAGTCAACATCCTTGAGCGACTCCCTTAGGCGTTCATAGCCCCAACGCAACTGTTCCCATCCCCCTTCTGCAACGGGTTCATTCTGTGGTGGGTTTTCCGCATAGACCAGATGTGGAGGGTGGGGTGCCAAACAACCCGCTACGATTTCACCTTGCGTCATGAGACAAGCCAAGCGCTTAGGGGCTATATCGGCATCGGCGTTTAAATCATGCAAAAATGATGAGACCCAAGACTCAAACAAGGCGGCGAGTTGGGCCATTCATGGAGGCAATGACCGCACTACCTGTGGCTGCGGACAAGGCTACTTCCTTGAAGGATGATTTCTTTACAGGATTCAAGCATATTTTGGCGCCTGCCCTTATTGGAGCTGCATTAGGTGGAGCTTGGCAAGCGTATGCTCTACCCTCGATCGACTCTGTGTTTGCCCCTAACCCGCCTCAATTTGCGCTCATTGTTGCGCTTGTATTGAGCCCACTTCTGTATCGAATTCTGGTGCACACTTCCTTGGAGCGATACCTCGAATACAGCTTTGGATTTGCTGTATTGGCGTTGCCATTGTTATTGGTCTGGCTTTCGGGATGGGGCGCTTTGTTTTGTGGCATGTATGGGATACTGTTGTCGTGGGCAACCCTCTCAATGCTTTGGGGACGAAAGCAACTTCCGCCGTTCAGTTACGGCATTTGGCACGCCATGGGCATCGATCTTGGAGCCTTTGCAGGCGCCATTGTCATGTACAATGCAATCTCATGAAGTGTAGCTTTCCGAATCGTTTGGAAAGTCACCGGTTCGAACATCATCGCAGTATGAGGTGATTGCTGTGTTGATGTCCTCTGCAAGGTTGAGATAACGGCGAAGGAAACGAGGAGAGAAATCCATCGTAATCCCGAGCAGGTCGTGAAGCACCAACACCTGGCCATCGCAATCAGGACCTGCACCAATACCAATGGTTGGAATCGATATTGCTTCACTCACTCGCTTTGCCAATTCGCGTGGTATTTTTTCCAAGACAATACCAAAGCATCCTGCCTCTTCTAGCAATTTTGCATCAGCGATTAACTTCTGTGCTTCCTCTTCCTCTTTGGCACGAACTGTGTACGTACCAAATTTGTAGATCGACTGAGGGGTCAAACCGAGGTGACCCATGACTGGAATTCCTGCGGTCAGAATACGCTCGATCGATTGTATGATCTCCGAACCACCTTCTAATTTTACAGCATGACCTTCTGCTTCTTTCATGATGCGAATCGCCGATTCAAGTGCAATAGCAGAATTTCCCTGGTAGGTGCCGAACGGCATATCGACCACGATGAGCGCTCTATCCACTGCCCGTTGGACACATTGAGCATGGTAAATCATGTGGTCGAGGGTCATTGGAACCGTCGTGACTTGACCAGCCATGACATTTGAAGCCGAATCACCGACCAAAATGACATCGACACCAGCTTGGTCAACCAATTTCGCCAATGAGTAATCATAGGCCGTGAGCATAGTGATTTTTTCTTCTGCTCGCTTCATTTCAAGCAGGGTATGTGTCGTGACCTTGCGCGCATTGCGGTGGACGGACATGTTCCTTCCACCGACGCATGTGTTTTGAAACCCTCGCAACTGGAACGGGGCTCTATTCTTCCTCGTATGAAGCCGAGAGTTGGTGCATTAGTTCTGCAAGCGCTTCCTCAGCATCTGCACACGCAAGGATTTGTTGTTTGGACTCGAGACCATTCAAGATCAAAGCCGCTACTGTGAAGACCGAGTTTGGATCCTCATCGACCACATGCTCGACCCTTTCCTCGACCCAACCATCGAGGACCTGCTCGTCGATTCTCAAGACTGCACCAATACGATTGAGTACGCCATTGAGGAGTTCCTTGAGCATGGTCTGATGAGTGAGCGAGGTCGGTTCTGAGGCTTCGTAGAATCGAACATTACCGGAAATATACAATTTGTGATGTGGGGCTTCCTCAGGTATGTGTTCGAGCAGGGTTTGTAAATCGGGAAAAAGCCCATCCTCGTTGAGCAAGGAGGCCATTGAGGGGTGTTCAAATGGTGGCAAAGCAGGTGGAATGATCTTTTCCACGGTGAATCGTCTGCGGCCAACAATGGAGATGAAATGGTTACTTCCTTTGGTGTCATGCTCCAATATTTCTGCTTCACAACCATGGGTTCGTGGACCGTCCCAATGGTTACTAGGTTCGAAAGGATCGTTCATCACGAGGCCGAAGTTCTTGTTGTCAAGCAGGCAATCATCCAACATTTGTCGATACCTTGGTTCAAACACCCGTAACTCCTGGACCTCACCAGGCATCAAGACCATTGGGAGAACAAAGAGAGGGAGAGCATCTTGCCTCGTCATGGTGGTGATTAGTCAGAACCGCTTTTGAAGATGTGTTCTCAAGCATCGTCCTCATTTGGCGCCATGACGCAAATATTGGTTGTCTCAGAAAAGAATCCAAGGGACCATTGGCCACCTTCTCGACCGACACCTGAATGTTTTACACCGCCAAATGGGGTTCTCAAATCACGGTGCAACCATGTGTTGATCCAAACAATACCAGTGTCGATGGTTTGAGCAAGTGCTTGACCAACTTCAAGGTCCTGTGTCCAAATTGATCCGGCCAATCCATATTCGGTTGCGTTGGCCATGGTCGTCGCTTCATCGAGTGTGTCGAAGGTGTGAACAGTCACCACTGGGCCGAAAATCTCCTCGGTAGCGCACCTCGAGAGATGGCTCAATCCGCTAATGACAGTTGGTGCAAGGTAGGCGCCTTCTGTGGTTGGCCCAACCTCTCCAACCATGTCTCGAGTTCCACCTGTGAGAATTTCCCCGCCTTCATCAATTGCGAGTTGGATGTAGGATTCGACCTTGGCCAAATGCTCCATGGAAATCACGGTTCCAATTTGGGTCGATTCCTCTTTCGGGTCGCCAATTCGCATCGACTTCACCTCGCTGACAAATCGCTCTAAGAAGGCATCAGCAATTGACGAGTGGAGCATGAGGCGTGAGCCACACAAGCACACTTGTCCGGAATTCGTGAAAGCAGCACGAACTGACCCTTGGACGGCTTTGTCGAGATCCGCATCTTCCAACACTATCGTGGCGTTTTTCCCTCCAAGTTCCAAAGAGAGTTTCTTGAACATAGGCGCAGCTGTCGCGGCAACAATGCGTCCAGTTGCAGTACCACCCGTGAATGAAATGCCGTTGATGATTGGATGTTCTAAGATGGCTTGCCCTACTTCTGGGCCAAGGCCATGAACCAGATTGAAGACCCCTTTGGGCAATTTCAATTCGTGAAGTGTTTCTGCGAGGATGTGGGCGGTAAGCGGAGTCATTTCGCTTGGTTTAGCAACGATTGCATTACCCATGAGCAGTGCGGGAGCAACCTTCCATGACATCAGGTAGAGTGGTAGATTCCACGGTGTAATGAGGCCAACCACACCCAATCCATTTCGATGAACGAGGTTGATGGCGTCTTCCATCTCAAATGTCAATGGAGTCTGCTGCCGTCCGAAGTTGGCAAAAAATCTGAAATTTTCTACCGAGCGACTTGCATCGACTCTGCGGGCGAGGGAAATCGGTTTGCCAGTATCAAGTGATTCTGCCTGGGCAATGGCCTCATGTTTTGCTTGCAGTGCATCAGCAATCAGATCGAGCCAATCGGCACGGTCTTCAAGCGAAAGAGCGTTCCATTTCGGTTGCGCTGCTTTTGCTGCATATGCTGCCTGTTCGATATCTTGATGTTCTGAGCGTGGGATGGTCGCGATGAGTTGACCAGTGGCTGGATTGATATCATCAAGCGTTCGGCCAGAGACAGCCGGTACAAACCGTCCATCGATGTAGTTCATCAATGCAAGCATGGTTACATCTCCACATCATAGAGCCAGCGATCTTGATCGGGATCCCATTCATCCCAAGTTGGCAATGTTTCCAACACTTCGAGGTATTTTTCTGGAACTATGCCTGGAACAATGAACGCTTTTTGTCGATGCAGTGGGTAGGGATTTCTCAGGTTAATACCCAACACACCCAATACGGCACGGGCCACGTACCAGGTTGCCTGCGAATTCCATCCGTGTGCAATCTTGACAACAATGCCAAGACCCTTAGGATAATCAGGGTGTTCAATGGCTAAACCGAGCAATCCATCTGCGCCCTCCTTAGCAATGACTTTGCCTTCTCCGGCCTTCAAAACGGTTGAATCCAACCTGTTGAATCCACCGACAAGATCTGGATGCCTGACCATCGCCTCCCAAATCCAATCCTTGTCCTTATCGCGAACCAATCCTGCATAGATTTGAGCTAATTCTGCAACGGTGTTGGATACTGTTGGAAGGCCGCAACCGTCCTTTGCGATTCTCAAAGGCGTCCAATCTTCTCCAAGGTATGTCCTGATTTCTTTCATGTAAGCGTGGAACACTTCGTGAGTTGGGAGGGTGTAACCAGCTCGATTCCATCCTTTTTTCCTGCACCCGTGAAGGATGGCAGCGTGTTCTCCTGAGCACGTATGGAACCATCGTCGAGGGCGACGAACTTGGCGCCCGAATTGGATGAGTGGGACATCGAGTGGGGTGAGCATCAGTGGCCATTCTTCCTGAGAGAGCAAGGACTGGGCTGCAGCAACGTGCTCTGTGTCACCATTATGCGATGCGACTGCAATCGCCTTTTGTTCCCAGCTGGTTTCTGCCAACTCATCGGTGAACGCCTTCAACATGAAGGGTTTCATCATCGAACGGCCATAACAGAGCACATTACCTCCAAAGGAGTGAATCACCTCATCACCGTGAGCCCAAGCGACAGCACCATGGATTGTGGTTTCTGAAACACCATTTCTTCGATAATCCACCAATGGCTCCCAAGCAACTTCGCGTCCGGTAGGGATCCCTTCCACCTGTTCTCCAAGTGGACTGTCTGGATAGAGCGTGCTCCCTGGGCGGCCCGGTTCGACTGCTGAAGGGGTATCGTGTTCAATCGACATTGGAGCACCTCAATTTCCTAACTTTGATTCGACAAGTGGAACGACTTGTTCCATGTACGCGGTCATGTTGCGGCAGACTCGATCTGAGTCATGATTAAAGAAATCGAACCATGCCATAATTCGGTCTTCTGGATGGAAGCGCTCGAAGATTTGCTGTGCGATTTCCTCGACGTTACCGATGAGGGCATTGTTTGCAGCGTTGCTCACCTTTGAAGGATCAATCGTTCCTTCCAATGCGTTCCAGTACGCGCCGAGTGCCGCATCGGCTTCACGATGCGCTGCTTCACTCTGTTGTTCTGGCGATAATCCCTCCTCTGCGTTAAGGAAGACAAAAGATGTTCTTGGCATGTCTCGGCGCTGCCATGCTCCGCCATCTGCGTGGAACACTGATGCCATTCGTTCATGCGTCGCCTCAATGACTTCCGGTTTTGTAATGGAGAGATTGAACACCTTCACTGGAGAAAACGAGTTGAGGAAGGTTTGTGCTCTTGGATCATGCGTACCTGCCACAAGTTCAAGCAATTCTCTCCTGAATGTGTTTGGAACAATCTTCAAATCTTCGAACACATATCGCTTCTGGATGTGGATTTCGTTTGGTAGTGTTGTCATACCTTCGAATTCAACCGCAGCGGATTGCACCCGTTCCCAATCCTCGTCAGAACGGAAATTAGCACGCGTCAAAACAGTGTCATAGGTTGTTGAGGAACTGACAACATCGCCGCGCAACAGACGTAGAAATATTTCCCCAGCTTCCATGAAAATTTGCCCTCGTAGTGCTGGCCATGCTGCCTCCTCGACGGATGTTCGTGGCACGATACCATAGGGGCGGGCCATGAATTCAAAGCGACCTGCGGAAAAACCGACGTGTAATTTCCGATGTTCATCTGGATTCATACCGTGTAACATCAATGTGTTCGCAATTCGTTCAGCCTGAGCGATCGGCCCACCAGAAGCTAAAATTGAAACAACAGCACTGCCGATCTCAATCGAGGTTGTTCTGCGAAAAGATTCCATGGCCAGTTGAGGGAAATCGGTACAAAGCCCTACTTCGCCTTGCCAGTGAGGTACGACTGGACGTGAATTGCTCTTCTGCGTCTCGGTGGAAAGATGAGCTTGAGCAATCCATCCAACACCAAAACCAAGGCGATCTGCACATTCCAATTGTTGGAAGTAATTGGCAAACATTTCGTCCTCCAACGGCACACGACCCGCGGCATCGGGGGTCTGGCTGATGGAGAAAAAGATGTCATGGTCCATAGGTGGCACCGGTCATTCCAGTCGGAGGCACATCATAACGAGTGTGGCTGTTTTGTTTGAAAAAACGAATCAAGAATTTTTTCGTGAATCGGTCTCATTGTTGAACGAAGTAAGGGCTTCAATTCGTTGCCGCACGGCGATTGGGGTCGGCAATCCGGCGTTGATGAACGCATGTAAGCAATCTGAAAGTTGCAACATTGCCGTTTCATAATCTTCTTCGATTTCTGCAATGTCAGCAAGTCCCCAACGTGCGACGAGTTGGCCTGACAGGTCTTCAAGTGCTAATGCTAAATCCAGTGATTGACCATACAGATCTTTTGCCGCATCAAATTGTCCGAGCGTCGCTTGGCTGTGACCCATATCTGCCATGGCTTCCATTTGGCCTTCTTCGTCCTTAAGTTTCATCAAAAGTTCAATTCGTCTCGAAGCATGAACTAGAGCGATTTCGTGCTGATGTTGTTTCTTTGCTAAAGCCTCGAGCAGTGCTAAACCGTAGACAATTCCATGCTCATCGTTGATTTTTTCACGCAATCGTAGGGACCTGCTTGCGAACATTTGGGCTTCTTCATAGGCTTCATTCGCCATGTGAAGAAGAGCGACATGATGGGCGACTGCAGCAGAGAGAGGCTCACCAGACTCGATCAGTTCTGTTTTAGCCGTGAGTTCGGAGAGATCGTCAATGGAAGCATTGGTCATTTTCATCTCCTCAAATGAAGCCCAACCCGATTCAATTTCATCAGCTGCAATATTCTTGGCATGAGCGAGAAGTCGATCGGCAAGTGCTTCATCATCCAACTCTATGGCAAGGGGAATCAAACGGAGAGCCAAGGGTGTGTTGATGTCCTCCATAGCCCCGCCTTGGGTCAACATATCCAAGATTCGTCGGGCCTGCTCGGGTGTGACCTCGCCGTCCATACTCAGCGCTGGCCCTTCGCGTCAAGAACATATCTCTTGGCCGTTGTCGAGGTTCAACCTTCATACGCAAGAAACACCCCCGTCCATCATGGGCAAGTATGACGGCTACTTGCAAGGGCTCAGCATCGCGGCGATTCTCATCCTCGCTCCGCTTGCCCTCCAAACCTTACTCTCACAAGAAGAAGCACAAGTGGTCTATGTCGCAGTGCCTGTCGAGGTGGAAAATGATACCATTGCACCTGATTCAGGCAATGAAGAGGCGAGGGCTCCAGAGTTAAACCGGTCTGAAGTGGCTCGAATTGCAACATTCAACATCAAGGTGTTTGGCGAAACCAAAATGGGGAAACCTGACGTTGTCGCGGTGCTTGTTGAAACTGTACTCAGGTATGATTTGGTTGCTGTTCAAGAAATCAAGGACATTGATCAAACCGTCCCCTATGATTTCCTTGATGCCATCAATAACCAAAGTCAAACCGAGTGGGCAATGATGTTGAGCCCACGTTCTGGCCTTCAGGAAGATGACCGCTCATCACAAGAGCAGTACGCCTTTTATTACAATACGGCTGTCTTCGAAGCGGTTGGAAATGGCAGTCTGTACAATGACAGTGAACATGATTCCTTTCAACGTGAGCCGTTCCAAGGAAGGTTCTCTTTGTTGGATGTCGAAGGAAACAAGACGATGTTTGATTTGAGCCTCATCACCGTCCACACAAAACCAGCAGCTGCTGTTGAAGAGATCAATGCGATGGGCGTGGTTGCATCGACCTACCTTGAACAATATCCCGATGAAGAAGACCTTGTTATCCTCGGTGATCTCAACGCAGATTGCACCTACGCATCCGAACAGGATCTTTCCAATTCAGCCTTGGCTGGAGGAAATTACACATGGCTGGTGGGCAATGATGCGGATACAACGGTGTCACAGAGTGCCTGCGCCTATGACCGAATTCTCACCAATGGCGATCTTAGTGGACGACTGACATCCAACTGGGGCATTGATATGGTCTTTGATAGCACGGATGTGTCTGACCATTATCCAGTATGGTTCGACATCATACGATGATCAAATGCTTCGCAGTCGACCGCCATCAACCGCAAGGCTAACCCCACGAATGCCACCCGATGCGGGAAGCGCCAAGAATGTGAGAGCAGATGCGGTTTCTAAGGGATCGATCAAACGCTCAATTGGAACCTGGCCAAGCCAGCCAGATTGGACTTCATCAAGCGATTTTCCGGTGCGCTCTTGAATTGACAAAGCCAACGAGCCAAGTCTGTCTGTGTCAGTGAATCCGGGCAAGACGTTGTTGATGGTGATGCAAGGTGCCAATTCTCTCGAAAGTGTCTTGGCCCATGATGCCATGGCTCCTCGAAGGGTGTTGGAAAGGCCAATATTGGGGATTGGCTCCTTGACAGAGGTGGAAATAATTTGGATAATACGACCATAGCCTTCTGCTTCCATTCCGGGTGCGAGAAGTTGAGTCAATGTGTGTGCTGCGTGGAGGTGGCGTTTGAATGGGGCCTCAAAGTCACTCAGGGCATTGGCCAGTAAAGGACCACCGGGAGGGCCTGCTGCGTTGTTGACAAGAACATGCACTGCGCCGCGTTGAGCAAGTAAAGTCGGGATGGCTGATTGAATGGCATCCTGATCTTCAAGGTCGAGAGCAAGAGGGGCGTGCTCGCCCGAACCTAGATTCGACAACTCGTCACAAAGCGTGGTGAGGGATGCTGCATTTCTGGCACAAACTGTGACGTTTGCCCCAGCTTTTGCCATCATCATGGCGGTTGCCCTTCCAATGCCTTTGCTCGCTCCACACACCAAAGCATGCTTTCCTTTCAATGCCGTGCTAGCGTAGGGGAAGTCATCACCGAGGAGGTCCATGGACACCGCAACAGGTAGCCTCACATAGGTCTTGGGATGCCAACCTACAACCAATCGATAATGGCATTCAATTGAACCAGCCAGTCATCGCTTGCAACGTCTATGACCGAATAGTGATCACCGGGGAGCCAGAGTTTCTGGACTTCGACACCTTTGGCTTTCATGACTCTGGCATAGGTTTCTGATTGTTCCTTTGGAACATCCTTGTCCCTCTCACCATGAACGAGAAGGATCGAAACATCTGCTGGATGATCCACTGGATTGAGTTGTCGCCATACCTCTGGCATCTCATTTGGACCAGCGCCAATCCATCTACGTACCGCATCACCTTCATCGGAGAGGTTCGCATGATCAGCGGCAATGAGATCCGTAATCGGTGCTTGCGCGATGGTGAGCCATGGCCTGCGTTCTGCTTTTGAGGCAAGCATCAAAGCGAGGTGACCACCAGCAGAGTGGCCCATAATCATGGAACGAGTGATATCAACTCCTGGAAGCAAAGCAAGCTGTCCCCACGCTCGCAGAACATCAGAAAGGGTGTCCATCCAGACACCTTCATCACCATCACTCCAGCCTTTGAATTCAATGTTCCATGCAGCAATGCCAGCCTCAGCAAGATCATCACCAATCGGTCGCATGAGTTCACTCGTCCATGCACTTTTCCAAAATCCTCCGTGGATGAGCATCACGCATGGGACCCCCGCGGCGTTTTGGAATGGTGATGGGTCATCTGGCATGTGAAGGTCAGCAAACTGCCATGGTTCGGCACCCCACTGCATCCGGTCAACGCCCATGTTCGCCTTTGTCCGTGTCTTCCCTATCACCCTTGCCTTGAGCCGCACAAGATTTGAAGAGAGAGATTCATCAGGAGGTGGTATGACCAACCCACTTGATATTGGATTTACAGACATGAATGGCAATATCACAACCCTTCGCACCCTTGGTGGCGAAGGCACTTCCACATGGGTCGTCGTCAATGTGGCGAGCGCTTGTGGTTTCACCCGTCAATACGCTGGTCTCCAAACCCTCTCAGAACAAGATGGTGTCACCGTGGTTGGATTCCCATGCAACCAATTTGGAGGACAAGAACCAGGAACCCATGAAGAGATCTGTGCGTTCACAAGTGAAAAATTCCAGGTAACGTTTCCCTTGATGGCTAAAGTCGATGTCAAAGGTGATGATGCGGCACCATTGTTTCAAGCCTTGACAGCAGCCACCGAAAACACAAGTAATATCCGTTGGAACTTCTCCAAGTTCGTTCTTGACAGCGAAGGCTCGGTCACGAGGTTCGGTTCAAGAGACGAACCCGAGAACCTCCTTGCCTGAGCGACGCCGTTTAATGTTCGTTTCAATCGATGGTGACGAAGTTGACCTGTCCGGTGTCGACATCGTAGATTGCGCCTTCAATAATCGTGTTGGGTTTGACCAATGGATTTGTGCGGAGTGATTTGACATCGGACACCAATTTCTCCATCTGGTTTTCAACCACAGCCGGGTGATAGTTGCTTACATCAGCACCTGTGTTGGATGCGACCGTAGTTCGAACAGACTCCAAGGTTGCTGCAGCCATGCCACATCGCGTATGTGGCATGATGAGAATTCGATCACAGTTGAGGACATTGTTCGCAACAATGAGGTCACTCACCATGTTCGAATTCAGTTGTGCTCCGCCATTTCGCATGACTTTCATATCGCCAATGGAAAAGCCAAGCGCTTCATGGGGCAGAATTCGACAATCCATGCAGGTCAACAGAAGAAGATGACGGGCAGGAAGGCCGGGTGTACTTTGACCATTGAACCTGGCAACATACCCTTCGTTTCCTTCGACGATATCCGAAAAATTACTCCCCGTTCCATCCTCCATGTTCAATGCCCTGCAGCGACTGCACTTGAGTTTTATTTACCTCTCACGCTTTATTTGATGAATTCTTTACGACAATGGCAAAACCACAGTTTTGAATAGTCGGGCGCCGCCGAAAAATTGAGGGTGAGGTTTGACTGGCGAACGCTTCCTCGAAATCAACCTGAAAAGGTTCGTTCAACAACCGCATGCTTCCGAAGTGGATGGCGATTTCCATGACCCAAAAGAACTGATGAATAACGTGGCGTTGGTAGCCATGAAATTCAACTCTGAAAACATACATGTGGCGCGAAGTTTGACGACAGAGGGAATGAACAAAGAGGAAAAATTATCTCATCTTTCACAACTCAAAGAGGCCCTTAATCACGACATTTTTGAGTTTTCCACCTGTAACCGAATCTTGTACCTTGGATTCAACACAAGCCCTGATCAACTCGCTCAAAGACTTGAGGAATACACCGGGATGACCAACCTCCCGTTTCAACATTACACTGGGATTGATGCATGGAAATCACTCGTCAAAATTTGCAGCGGTCTTGATTCGTTCATGATTGGAGAGTTGCAAGTTATGGGTCAATTTCGAAGTGCAGTTGCATGGCATCGGAAGCATGAACTCATCGATAAAACGAATGAATCGTTTTTCCATCACGTGGTTGCTGCGAACCGAACACTTCGCAAGGAATTTGGCTTCAATAAGACGACTGAATCAATGCTTAATCTAGCCACATCAACATTACAAGAAATTCTCAAGGATAAAGGGCAAGCAAATTGTGTTGTTCTCGGCTTTGGTGAGATGGGACAAAAAGCCGTTGAAACTCTCCAACAACTCCAACAGAACAGCATCACTGTCGTCTCAAGATCTCCTAAGAAATCTCGACTAAGAAATCAGAGGTTGGCATCCGAATTGACCATGATGACATTTGAAGAATGGAATTCCAAGATTCACACCTCTGATGTGGTCATATCCACCATACGGTCTGCGCAACCAACCTACATCGACGCCAATCAAATTCCAGTGGAACAGGCATGCACAGTCATGGACTTTTCATGGCCACCTTCAGTCGCACAGAATGGTATACAAGCACATCAAACACTTTTGGGCATGGACACCTGGATTCGCGCAGCCCACAAACTTGGCGTCGACTGGGATTATGCTTCTACCTTGGAAAAGGGCGATGTGGTGTTGGGCAATATTACCGACGAATTCCTATCGGCTTTGACGAACAAATCAGACGCCAAATTCCGAACATTCATTTATTCAAAACTCGATTCCATGGCAAAAGACTGGAGTGCAAATGCCGACCAAGACAAGTCCCCAGAAGCTACAATGCAGGCTTTTTCAAGAGAGATCGCGACATGGATATGCACCCAAACTGGGGCTTTCAGAATTGATGATCTTGAACAGTTAATTCTTCAAACAAAACGGGATGTGGACAGCGATTTGCTTTCTGTAATCGCATCAGATGTTGGTAAAACCATGCTCGAATTGAACGCCAAATCCGACCTTGCGGAGGTCCTAGGTTGAACCCTGTTCGCATTGGGACCCGTTCATCCCCTCTTGCACTTTGGCAAGCACGAAAAGTGGCTCATCTTCTCAATCAATCAGGAATCTCGACTGAAATTTTTGAAATTTCTTCATCGGGCGACCGCTCGGTTGGAGGTGATCTTGCCACCTCTGTAGGACAATTTGTTCATGGAATTGACGGGGAACTTTTGAATGGAAAAATCGATGTTGCTGTCCATTCTAGCAAAGATGTTCCAACATTCGAAACACCTGGCATCTCACATCTGGCTTACCTCGAGCGTGGCTGTACCAGTGATGTGTTGCTTACTCAACCCGGAAAACACGCCACCACCCTTGCGGACGTGCTCGCTTCCAATGCCACAACAACCCTCCCGAATGTGTTGGCTTCACTCGAACGAGGAGCCACCGTTGGTACCGTTTCAGGTCGTCGCCAATCTTTCTTGTTAAGTCAGCGACCCGATTTGCTTCCTCTTGCGGTCCGTGGACAGGTCCAAACCAGATTGCTCCGCCTGAAACAGGGTCGAGTTGATGCGCTCGTCCTTGCAGAGGTTGGATTGAAGAGGTTGCACGAGGATGGAGCTCTAGAAGATTGGATGTTAGCATTGAGTTGTCAGCGAATCGACGAAACACAATGGCCAACTGCTCCCGGACAAGGGGCTGTTTCCGTTCATTGTGTCACGGACCTTTATGAAAAGATGAGCGGATTGAGAGAAATTTTGAATCATGGAGCTACTGAAAAGGAAGTGCTTGAGGAACGGGAACAATTACGACAACTCGGTGGTGGATGCTTATTTCCTGCTGGAATTCGATCAAAAGCAGGGCGTCTGAATGTGAAGGTCTCACCCAAAAATTGGCGTGATTTACATTGCCGTGGTGAAAGCTTTCACACCTTAGAATACAATGGACGTGTTGAAGACTTCGTCGCCCAAACACCGGAACAGAAAGCAAGTACATCAGTGGTGCTCGACGATGGAAGACAATTGATTTCAACACTGAATTCAGAACGCCTTGCCATGCGGTTACAATCTGAAGGCATTCGGGTCATGAACCATCCAGTTTTGGATCTTAAACCTCTCCAAAGCAACTGGCCTCGACTGAATCTTGACACCATCAATGATCGAAGGAAATGGCCACTTCTGCTGTTGACCTCACCATTTGCCGCACGATGTGCTGCAGAGATTTCAGAGAGGATTCCCGAATACCGCCGCATCCAATGGGTCGCAATAGGTGAGGGCACTGCTCGGGCTTGTTTCAAATTAGGAATGACAGCCTCTATATGCGGCAGAGCCAGAAATTCGAAGGACTTTGCGACATACATACGAGAAAACATTGAGCCAATCAGTCCACTTCTTCTGCCTCAATCAAACCGTGCAGATGATTCCTTTGCCGAGGCTCTGAAACAATCAGGCTTTGATGTTCAACGTTGGATTGGGTATGAAAATAAAACCAAAAAAGTTGAATCATTTACTCCATCAAAGGATGATGTATTACTGCTTTCATCACCTTCTTCGGCCCTTGCATGGGTTGATAACTCACTGCCGATAGCGTCCACCATACTGGTCATGGGCGAAAGCACGAAGGCCCAGTTGGAAAGAATGGAAGAATTTTCCGAATCGAACATACAGGTTCTCAAAGGTCCAACGGCAGATTACATCACACAATGGTGGAACGAAACGGGTGAGCGGTAAATGAACGTACGGCCACGAATTAATCGAGCAACTGTTGCCAGACGCAACCTCTTGCATGATTCTTCACTGTCCTCTTCGTTGGTTCAACCACACTTCATAGTCGAAGGCCAAGGCGTGAACGATCCCATTGAGAACATGCCAGGAATTCAGCGACAATCGATTGATGTGCTCATGAAGACCATTCATGAGGACTTTGCAATTGGTATTCGAAGCGTGATGCTGTTTCCAGTTTTGGCAGCTGGCATGAAAGACCCACACGCAACGGCTTGCTTAGATGATACGATGCACCTGTATCAAGCGGTTCGCGCCATCAAGGAAGCCTATGGTGACCAAATCGTCGTGATGACAGATTTGTGCCTGTGCACATCCACCGACCACGGGCACTGTGGATTTGTCGAGCATAACGAAATTCAAAACGATTCAAGCGTTGAACAACTCGCCCGAATCGCCTTGCTCCACGCTGAAGCTGGCACCGATTACATCGCTTGCTCTGACATGATGGATGGGCGAGTACAACATATTCGTCAGGCCCTTGAACAAGCCCACCAACACACGACTGGAATCATGTCCTACTCTGTGAAATATGCCTCCGCATTCTATGGCCCATTCAGGGGTGCGGCAGATTCATCACCAGAAAGTGGAGACCGTCGATCATACCAAATGGACCCCCGTGCCGGATACAAAGAAGCCCTCCTTGAAGCATCTCTTGACGAAACTGAGGGCGCTGACATCATCATGGTGAAGCCCGGACTTCCTTACTTGGATGTCTTGCGTCGGGTCTCGGACAGCGTCAATCGACCAACCGCGGTCTACAACGTCAGTGGAGAATACTCAATGGTCATGAACTCAACCTCAGATGAAGCCGCTCGAGGCGCCATGGTGCAAGAGATCCTCGCCTCATTTCAGCGGGCAGGCGCTGACATCATTGTCTCCTATCACGCACGGGAAGCGCTTCAGAATGGGTGGGGTGTGTGAACATGGAAATGGATCGTACTGTTTCCAATATGCTTCACACCGAAGCTATGGAACATCTTGTGGGTGGGGTGAATTCACCCGTCCGCGCTTTCAAATCAGTCCATGGCTATCCGATTTATTTTGAAAAGGCGAAAGGAGCCATCGTTACAGATGTGGATGGAAACGAATTGATTGATTTTGTTCAATCATGGGGACCATTGATCCACGGGCATTCTCACCCTGATATTTTGAATCAATTACAATCATCCATGCTCAAAGGCACTTCGTTTGGTGCGCCGCACCGAGGCGAGATGGAACTTTCAAAAATGGTCAAAAAACGATTCAATCACATTGACAAAGTCCGATTCGTGTCTTCTGGAACAGAGGCCGTAATGAGTGCAGTACGCCTTGCGAGAGGGTTCACTGGAAGGGATATATTGATCAAATTCGATGGTTGTTATCACGGCCATGTTGACTCCCTGATGGTCAAGGGCGGCAGTGGTCTTGCCACGTTTGGCATTGCCAGCAGCCCTGGCATTCCCTCAGATACAATTGCAACAACGCTTGTTTCGTCGCTCAATGATGTGGAAGCAGTGGAATACCTCTTCGAGGAGCATGGCAAGGACATTGCTGCAGTTGTGATTGAGCCGCTGCCAGCAAATAACGGTCTTCTCCTGCAATCAAAGGAATTCTTGCAAACACTTCGGGAGTTGTGTGACCAAAGTGGTGCCTTGCTTATTTTCGATGAAGTCATCAGTGGTTTCCGTTTTCCTCAAGGCAGTTATGGAGCTCATTGTGGCGTGCAACCTGACATCACAGCGCTTGGCAAAGTGATTGGAGGTGGCCTTCCAGTCGGTGCTTATGGGGCCCGACAAGAAATCATGGATATGCTCTCTCCAATTGGGCCGGTGTACCAAGCAGGCACCCTCTCGGGCAATCCACTGGCAATGACAGCAGGAATCAAAACGCTTGATCTGCTGACACAAGAGGCCTATGTACAACTTGAACAACTTGGCCAACACATGGAAGAACAAATGAATCGCGTCTTGGAAAAGCACGGAAAACCAATGACGCTCGTTCGACAGGCAAGCCTGTTCTGGTTCTCACCGGGTTCTGGTTCAGCTCCACAAAGTGCAGCAGAGATTCCATCGGATGCTGGCATCTTGTACTCGAAAGTACACCGTGCACTCCTCTCAAAAGGTTTCATGCTTGCACCTTCTGCATATGAAATCGGATTCTTATCGACGGCTCACACTGAGCAGCATATAGCAGACTTTGTTGCAGCAGTGGACGAAGTGTTGAGTGAATTGGAGTTGTAGATATGAACGGACAAGAACGAATTCTAGCTGCGCTTCAACGCCGCCCTGTTGACAGGACCCCTGTTTGGTTCATGCGACAAGCTGGAAGGCACCTTCCGGAATACCGTGAAATTGCTTCGCAGTATAATTTCTGGGAACGATGTCAAGAGGTCGATTTGTGCAAGGAAATTACACTTCAACCTCTCAAGAGATACAATGGAATCGACGCAGCAATCATCTTCAGCGACATCCTCACACCACTCCCAAGTTTAGGGTATGATGTTGAATATGGCGGAGGAATCCGAATCAGTGATTTTGAGTTTTCAGATGTCGACGACTGGACGAGGTTTGAAGCACGAAAACATGCACCATGGGCAGCAGACGGTTTGCGCTCTTTGGATGACGATTTGGGTGACCTTGCCAAATTGGGCTTTGTCGGTTGTCCTTGGACCGTTTGTATGTATTTGTTATCAGGGGGTACTGGCGACAAGGACTTCCACAATGCGAGAGCGAAGGTCTATTCCCAACCAGAAGCAGCTCACAACCTCTTCCAGACCATGGCTGAAGCACTTGGCGATTTGCTCGCCGATCAGGTCCTTCATGGAGGCGCTGATGCTGTGCAATTGTTTGACACATGGGCAGGCCTCTTATCGGTTGATGATTACAGAACATTCGCCATGCCTGCCACTTCCAAAACCATCGAAGTGTTCAGAGAAAAAGTCGGTCATGATGTACCAATCATCCACTACGCCAAAGGTTCTGGTCATCTTCATTCTGCCATTCGAGAATTAGATATCAATACAGTATCGCTCGATTGGAGAGATGATTTAGCAACGAACAGAAAGCTACACGGTGACGATTTTTCATTCCAAGGAAATCTGGATCCTTCACTTCTTCATGGATCTGTCGATGTTGCACGTAAGGCCACCCTTGACGTGCTCCATGCTGCCGGAAATGAACCGGGGCATGTGTTCAATCTGGGCCATGGCTTTGCACCTGGTGCTCGAATCGAATGTGTCGAAACGGTCTTGCGAACGATTACAGAGGGTTAGTTATGCGCCAAAAGATGGTCGACATGGTTCACCAACTCCAGGACACAATCTGTGATGCATTGAAAGAAATCGACGGATCAACCTACCGTGAGGATTCCTGGGAACGCGAAGAAGGAGGTGGAGGTCGTAGCCGCGTCTTTAGCGATGGAAACGTGTTCGAAAAGGCTGGCGTTAACGTCAGTGTTGTCCATGGTACGCTTCGCCCTGAAGCGGCGAGAGCGATGGGCGGTGGGCAACAACTTGGTGACGAAGATTTGGATTTCTTTGCCACAGGGCTCAGCCTTGTGCTTCACCCTCACAACCCTCACGCTCCAACCGTTCATGCCAACTACCGGTATTTCGAACGAGGCAATGGTCAACGTGAAGGAAGTTGGTGGTTTGGCGGAGGAGCAGATTTGACGCCTAGCTATCTGTATGAAGAGGATGCTGTGCACTTCCACGAGGTGCTAAAAACGGCATGCGACAACCATGCTCTTGCCGATTACAACAGATTCAAAAAGTGGTGTGATGATTATTTTTACATCAAACATCGAGACGAAAGGCGGGGTGTTGGTGGCATCTTTTTTGATGATGTGAACAACGGAACGAAGGAAGAATGTTTCCAGTTTGTCAGTGAATGTGGTGCTTCTTTCCTCGATTCATACCTACCGATCTTAGAGCGAAGGATGAATCTTCCTTATTCGGATGAAGAGAAAGAGTGGCAACAAATACGCCGAGGCCGTTATGTTGAATTTAATCTCGTCTATGATCGTGGAACGACGTTTGGACTCACCACGAATGGTCGAATTGAGAGTATACTCATGTCCCTGCCTCTCACCTCGCGATGGGAATACTGCCACGAGGTTGGACCCGGGACACCGGAGCAGAAATTAGTCGATGTTTTGGTCAAGCCCATCGATTGGCTCGACACCAATGAGTGAGATGTATGCTGACTCCAGAAGATTGGATTCGCCACGGCCAGGAATTGCGAAGGCCGCTCCTTGTTCAAGAATCGCTGGGCAAAAAAAGCAGGATATGCATCGTTGGAGGCGGGCTGTCTGGACTTTGTATCGCCTACCGTATTGCCCAAAAAAATCCAAACATACACATCGATCTTCTTGAACACGGTGAACGACTTGGCGGCGTCATCGAAACATGGCAGGATGGCGAGTGGTTATGCGATGTTGCCGTCAATGCCACTCGGCCACATCCTGCAGTATGGCGTTTGGTGCAAGACTTAGGATTGCAGGACGATTTTTCCCCCTCCAAAAAGGAAGCGAGTTCGAGGTGGATTTGGACGGATGGAACCGCCCACAAACTCTCCCGATGGACCCTCCTGAAGATGAATCCCTTGAAGTTGTATAATGGCATACGATCATCTCGTAAGGGTGGTGCTTCTGTTGGTGAGATTCTACCGAACAAAACAATCGCAGATGCTATGACATTAGGCATTGTCAATGATATGTCGCACAATGTGGATGCTGATTTTTTGATGCCTGGACTTACCAAATTTGGCCCTAACCCACCAATTGGAAAACGAAAATTGAAGAAGGAAATCAACAAGTCTTACCCTCTTTTTGTGCCAGAACCTGGTTCAACTGCCTCATTCCGAGGAGGCATCTCAACCCTGACTGAAGCGCTTATATCGGCATTGAACCAAATGGAAAATACAGTAATCCATCTCAATTTCAAAGCAGAAAGCCTTGAACATGTATGTCAAGAGTTCGACCTAAAGCCTTCAGCCATTGTGTGGTCTGCCGGGTCAAAAGCAATGGCCCAATCAAAACTATCCGTGTTTGCGGTCGGCTATGATCAAGACACGATCAAGGATGTGCCTTTTGGGTATGGCACGCTCATTCCAGATGAATCCGT
>CBFIIS010000002.1:0-61842 GCA_965662715.1 Candidatus Poseidoniaceae archaeon
AATGTGAGAAATCATCAGCATCAGAAATCGACCAAAGCACATCGATGGATGTACCATCGTCGTTCGGATGATCAAAGGCCTGGACAAACTCAGTTCGGTCCGGTGGAGTCGGTTGACCGTTTTGATTTCGTAGCGGCGTTACTTCGACCAAATCCACATCGTCTAGGTTTGCGTTCAACCAGTCATCGTAGGCAACAACGCCAACCAAGTACATTTGACCATCTTGGAGAGCGATGCCATCGATGCTCGTGACAAGGGTTGAATTTTCACTGCAATCGTTAATGATCTTCGCTTGACTAAACCCACTGCCTTCGGCGACAGAAGAGCCGGTAAGTTGTGCACCACTCGATTCGATCGTTCGCATGAAGATGGCATAGAAGGTACAGTCTTCTGCTGGATTTACATCCCACGAGACCGTGATTCTACCACCGTCATCTTCAGGGGTGTCAACTGCGGCTACGTTTTCCATCTTTGGTGGAGCAGTGTTGTCATTGAGGCCACCCGTTGGGACAAATGGTCCAACGATCAGGGCGTTCATGATGTCCTCTTGTCCGGCTTCATCCACGCACGTGAGCCCAAGCCAGTAGGGTTGGCCAGGCGAGAGCGAGAGCACGGTCGAGTTACCCTCCATTTTCATGACTTCACTTTCTGGAGTGAGACCTAGGACATCTGTCATCGGTTGAGTCGATGCGTAAATATTGGTTTGGAGCAGATCAAGGCTGGTACAGCGCGACCATTCAACATCGAGATCGCCGTCTTCTCCACCATCATGTGGGCCAGCGTCAGCCCACACAGGCGGTAATGGCACTTCGTCACTTGGTGATGCTGGGCCTAGGACTGCAGAGGGCGTACCAAGACGCCCATCGTCGTATTCAACAACGACCACAGCATAGTAGTCTGTACCATCGACAAGGTCCACGCCATTAGCAGTTGTGACCTCGCTTGAGAGTCGGCTATGGAGGGAAATCGCCTTGTCGATGGTTCGTGTTTGAAGGAGATCTCCAGTGACGCCATTGGCCCCCCAAACAGGTCCATCATTGACATACACAAGGTATCGGGCAAAGTCATCATCGTGAACAAGGCTCCATTCCGCCATCAATGCACCACCGCCATCATCGGGGCGATCAATGAGTTCTGACATCGCAATGGGTGTCTCGGTTTTGACGTAATCATAAATCAGACGCACATGCATGGATCCGTTGAGCGGAGAGCGGAGTGTTAACTGGACATATTGAGTGCCGTTGATGATGATGCCATTATCGACAGCCATTTGCATGGTTGTTTCAAAATCAGGGTTATTGTTGAGTTCAATTGTGGCGTTGTACTTCAAACTCACCGATTTGGCCCATGTCGCTGCATTATTGACGGGTGATGTAAAGGCCAGTGGAACGGTTTGGAACAGAATACCATTCGCCCCAACCACCCCAAGTGTCGGGTCAAGGGTTGCCGTGTTCGTTGCATTCGCAAGAACGATTGGCATGCCAGGGTGAGTCATATCGCTAATGTCGGTGAATGCCAAGTTAAATCCAACATTCAATGGGTTCGCCTTTCGCAATGAAAACCGTTCAATTTCCTTGTACTGTGCATTGTTTTCATAGCCGAAGAGACCGATGTCACCGGTTGTCAGCCAAATGGTATCCGATGTGATCGTACCTCCAGTCATCCCACTGCCTTGGAACATTTTCAGTGTGGCGTGGGTTGGCGTGCGAGCGCTCAAAATCGAAGCACCATTGGCGCCAATCGTGAGCACATGATCGCCATCACTGACCATCTTTTGAATAGGCCATCCAGCAACTTGGAACGACGGAACCCCGTCTTCAAATTGGTTTGACTGACCATTGTAATGGGTCATCGGCCCGATATCTGTGGCGATGTGAAGTCCCCACCAATCAGCTGCAAGTGCATCGACGGTGTTCGAAGATAACTGGTCAAATTTGTGCCATTCAATAGCACCATTGTCATCCATGCTTGTGACTCCAGGTCGTTCAGAGCCTGCTCCATCATGTCCGATGAACAGCGTGGTTGAAGTTGATGTTGTACCGTCGTTGTTTTGAACGGTTTCAATAGCGGTGGTCAGCGATTGCGCTGAAGTTGCCATGAGGCCACTTCCGCTGTTGTAGACGGTTGTGGCGTTTGTTAACGTATCCATTTTGACAACACCTGCGGTCGTCGCCATCCAAAGGTCAGTTCCAACCATGACCACGTCTTCAACCACATTTGTTGGCAACCCATCGCTGGTTGTGAGTGGATTCGCCCAGTCGTTCGTGTTGTAGTCCCACCGACCAATACCGCCATTCGTAGCGATGTAAAGCATGGTGGAGGATTCGGTGAATGCATTGATGCTGTTTGAAGGCAATCCGCCGAGCAATCTTCCATTTCCAAACCCAGTGCCGGGCGTGTAGATTTGCACGCCAGCAGCAGATCCAGAACTCCCTTGCAAACCGATAATCAAATCGTTTCCAACAACGAAGAGCCCATCCATATTGCTGTGGAGTCCACCGTTTATGCGGGTTAAGGTTCCTGTGAGGGTGTCGAGTTTGTACAAGCCTGTTGGCGTCGTTGTGATGTAAAGGTCAGTTCCAATCAGTTCTGTGTCTTTGACGACAGAATTTGCAGTCATTGTCCATCCTTGCTGCCAATCAACTGTACCATCCGCTTGGCGTTCTCCTTGAAGCAACCCTGCTCCGGCAGACCCTCCCCCGTTTCCAAAGCCTTGGCTGGCTCCTTGGGTTGCCACCCATAGATGAGTGCCATTACCTGCCATACTCGTCACTTGCCCACTGACAAGTCCAGGGAAATCAAGCAATGTGTTTTGCCCGAGCGAACTCACAGTATCGACGTGGCTGTAGCCAGAAGAGCCGCCGGCTTGACCTATGAGCCATTCACTTCCAAGCCATTGGAATGAAGTCACAGAGGAACCTTGGCCGTTGAAGTTCACTTGAGCAGTCGAGCCACCAGATGTGGCAACAGCGCTGTAGCCGCCACCGATGATGTTATCGCCGCTTGTACCAATTCCGTGGCCAAGCACGAGCATGCTGTTGGAATAATCGATGGCGTCCCACCACACTCGGTCGCTCGGTAAATTGTGATTTGTTGTCGTGATTGGGTTAAGCCAACTGTTTGAGGCATAGCTGTATTTCTTGACATCTGCTTCATCTTCGTAGAACGCCACGTAGAGGGTGCCTGCACCATCACATGCAACGCCAGAAACTTCACCGTAATCTTCACTCCAATCGCTTCGAGTGAAGGTGCCAAGGAACGAGTCGTTGGCCATATCGAATCGTGCTACGCCACCGTTGTTGGCATAAATTCCGATGTGAAGCAAGCCATCACATTCTGTCATGGTGATCGGGTATCCGTTTGGCACGCCGTTTGACCCTGTTTCATAGTTGTTCCATGTCCCCCCATCCCAATGGGAAATCGCTCCATTTCTAAACTGGCCAAATCCATTGAGTTCACCACTGCCGACGACCAAGTCGGTACCATCGGTCCACAGTTCGTAAATTTGTTCTCCTGCATCGCTTGGCAGACCAGATCCAGGTGTCCAAGTTGAGGACCAAGTGCCCGTAGATTCATCAAAACGAGCCACACCATCTTCGGTAGCAAACAGAACTTCGCCGTCATATTCTATGATTTCACGGATAGGGAAGTCGAAGTCGTCTTCGTCCCATTCTCCGAGCATTGTGCCGTTTGCTGCCATGTACTGGAGTGAATTTTCACCCCACGAGACCCACATATTTCCGCTCGTCGCTTCGTACGCAGTCACGCGGTCAACTTGCCCAATCGGGAGAATGTTATCGCCCCACGAATTGCTGCTTGTGTTCCATTGTGCGATGCCACCTGAGCCATCAACTTGCCACCAGTTTTGGGATGCAACACTGATCATGATGATGTCATCAATAAGCCCCATTCCGTTCACGTCGCCATTGTTTTGACCAACTTGAGCCCCTGCATCTAGTGCGGAAAGGGATGTGAAGTTTCGAGCATTAAATCGGTATAGGTTGTCGCTGCTTGCCCCATCGTGGTAGTACATGATATCCCCTTTGAGGATCATGTCAAGTGGGTCGCCGTTTCCAGCAAATAGGCTACTTGACTTTTCGATGTCATACACCTCGTTTCCAGTCGTAGCGTTGAGCAATTGGAATCCGTCAGCGCCTCCAATCCAAATGTAATTTGGATTGACATCCACTGAAAGTGCAGTTGCATCTTCATTGCCATTGTCGAGGTAATTATCGTCTGTCCAAAGGGTAAGCCACTCGTTATTTGTGATGTCATAACGAGCGATGCCAATGCCGTCAAGAGCAATGAATGCAACATCACCGACCACGACCACAGGTGCGTTGTTGGTCTGTTCACCAGCAGTCCACTCTCCAACCACGTCGAATGGTGAAATGGAGATGATGCCAACACCTGAATTTGTTCCACCAAACAAGTAGGTGTTCGAGACGCCAACACCCACAGAATAGGTTGCCCAATTTGGCATGCCGTCATAGACATTCAAACACTCTTCAATGTCGATGGTTGAGGTTGGGAATTCACAGACGCCAATGTTGGTTGCTGCATATACATTTGATCCCACGACGACGAAATCAAAGAATTGTTGTGGCCGCTCATCCCACTGACGCCCGAGCTGGAATGAACTGGAACTGGATGTACTTTCATCCCATTCAATAGCACCATTGTTGGTACCGATGTAGAGAAGGTTGCCGTTTGCTTCGAGGGAATAAATCGTGTCGCTTGGAAGCACTCCAATGGTGCCAAATTCAGTGAGTGGGAGCAAGATTTCATTGGTCACCAAATCTTTTCGCGCCACCCCATATCCAGGGATTCCGAAATACAAGATATCGCCCACAACAGCAACAGGCACATCGTTTGCGCCGTTGATGCCTGTAGAGATCCACGGGGTCAACCACGTGTCGTTGGTGATGTCATACCGAAGAAGGCCATCGTTTTGAGTACCAACATATGCGATTTCGTTGTGAATCGCAGCATCGGTCACCGTCCCCTGACTAAGGGCGAGTGACTCGAACACGACCGGAAGGGAGCCGGTGAGGTTGATGGCCACAAATTCGCCATAGAATTCATTCAGTACGACGACTGTAGAACCATCTGATTGTACAACATCCACTTCATTTCCAGACAAGTCGGTGTTGGAAGTGTCCCATGTTTGGAGGACGGTTCCATTGCTGTGCATTTGATGCGCACCATTGCCTGCAGCGATGTAGACATGGTTTCCGTCCGTGCTGAGCCGAGCGATGTCAGCCCCGATAAACACCGGTTCAATCCAGCGCGAGGCTTGCGTATCGAATCGATTGAGATACTGGTCATCAGTCGCTACGAAGAGCACTCCGTCCAATTCGGTAGCATCAATCATTTGGCCAGACGTAGGGCCACTTCCCAGCAGCAAAACGCCAGTGTTGAGTGGTGTCGAACCAGGGGTGAGTTCAACCAAAGCACCATTGCCATCGCTGACCAAAATGAGTTCTGTAGAAGGAGATCTCTCTCCACCGTTTGGCCACATAAGCAGTCCTTGGCCGTTGTTAGCAAGGCCAAAAGCATCGAGGGATTGAGAGCCTGAAAACACATTGCTTGCGGTGTTGTATGTGTGCAAAGAGTCGCCGTTCAAGATGTAGAGCGTATTGCCAGAGCGGGCAAGTCCAGCGATGTCATTGCTCGCCAGCCAGTTTCCATCGTTCCAAGTTGACAGCCAGAATCCCGAACTCCAATCATATCGAGCCAATCCCGCATCAGGTGAGGCGAAGAGAAGTTGATTTCCTGAAAGAGCGATTTCAACAATTTCATCCGAATGCAAACTGTTCGCAGTTGACCAGGTCGAAAGTAACTGGCCACTTGAAAGGTCATATCGAGCCACACCACCATCATCCATTGACACATACAGAATTCCATCGACTTCAATCATTGCTAAAGCCGCGCCGTTCATGTCCGCAACGTTGGCCCATGAGCCGCCATTCCACAACATAAGTTCGTCTTGATTCGCTGCATAGACATCGCCTGTGCTGGCCAAGGCGAATTGATTGAATTGAATATAATTAGGATCTGATGCATCCGGAAGCACCGTTTGAGAACTTGAATCGGTGAGTGACATCGCAAAGAACCCATCTTCTTCAGTCAGCATGTGAATGAGGTTATTTGTAACATCAATCTCCATGTCGATGACATCGCTTTCAAACTCAAGCATGTCGATGATTGGCGGATCGTTATTGTAGTCTAAGACAAGAACATCGTCAAGGATGGCGATGTACATTCGCCCGTCATATGGATGGATGACATGGGTTTGAATGGCCAAATCGATCGGTTCGAAGGAAACTGCAGGGTCGACTGGTGCTAAGGCTTCAATCACCAACTCGGTGATTTCCGCATCGGATGGCAGGGTCCATGTTGCCCCCGAATCGCTGTTTGGTGCAAGCCTTCCTTCGTGTGGGTTTGTGCCTTCGAATGAATCTGCAGCACCGAAGGTCCCTAATCCTCGCCAATCGAGGAGGTTAATTCCGATATCACTCGCAACGAGCATTGGCTCTTCAATCATCAAACCGTCGCTGCCATCAACTCGCACTTGGAACGAAACATTGGACAAATCAGCACCCGGGGCAAATTCAAGGGTCCAATCTGCTGTTGCTTGACCGCCGGTCAAAGGGTTCGCACCCGTCGCATCCAACTGCACCCAACCAGTGTCGTTGCTACCCGATTTGGGCCAGATGGTATCATTGGCAGATTCATGTGCAGATGCGCCTGGAATCATCATCATCGGAGCGACTGAAGAACAGAGCATCAAAGCGACCAACAGGACGGCTCTTTTGCCGGCCGCGCCGGGGGAAAATAGAGCAATGACTGGCTTCATATTGGTTAGGGGACTTTTGGGGTATTTGAACGCGGCCCTTGGTCGTGCACTACATTCTTCACTTGAACAACTCAAAAAATAGAGATTTAGAGTGAAAATGAAGATTTTGCAACCATCATGGTGGAGTCTGAGAGCATTGCTTTTCCTCATCCTTGGTTCCTCGGACACACAACACTCAAACACCGAACCACATTCGTTGGAATCGATTGCCTATGAATCGGGAGAAGAAGGAGCGCCTGCTCAAGAAGGAAGCTCTCGAATATCACGAGGCCGAACCACAGGGCAAAATCAAGGTCGTTCCTACCAAACCACACAGCACTGCTTATGAATTGAGTTTGGCATATTCGCCGGGTGTAGCTTACCCCTGTCTTGAAATAGCCGACAAACCAGAAGATGCATACCGCTATACTTCGAAGGGCAACTTGGTGGCTGTTATTTCCAACGGGACTGCCGTGCTTGGATTGGGCAACATCGGAGCGCTCGCAAGCAAGCCTGTGATGGAAGGCAAAGGGCTTCTTCTCAAAACATTCGCAGATATTGACGTGTTTGATATCGAAGTCGACACTGAAGATCCAGAGGCGTTCATAGAAACAGTTGTCAATATCGCCAAGACGTTTGGAGGTATCAATCTCGAGGACATCAAAGCGCCTGAATGCTTTGAGATTGAACGCCGTATTGCTGAGGCCACCGACATACCAGTGATGCATGATGATCAGCATGGAACTGCAATTATCTCTGCTGCTGCATTGTTGAACGCTGTTGAGTTACAAGACAAGAAGCTCTCTGAGATCAACGTGGTGGTTATTGGAGCAGGTGCAAGCGCAATTGCTTGCGCAAATCATTACGTCGCGATAGGCGTCAGTAGATCGAACATCGCTATGGTTGACAGCAAAGGCATTGTCACGAAAGCAAGGCTCGAAGCGGGAGAATTGAACGAATACAAGGCGCCTTTTGCCCATGATCGTGAACCCGGGGATTTGTCCGACGCCCTGAATGGGGCCGATGTCATGCTTGGTCTTTCACGCGGCGGATTGGTCAGCAAGGAAATGATTGCGACCATGGCCCCAAACCCAATCATATTCGCTTTGGCCAATCCTACTCCAGAAATTCTCCCCGAAGAAATTCTCGAGGTGCGCAACGACGCTATCGTTGCGACAGGGCGTTCAGATTATCCAAATCAAGTCAACAATGTCCTTGGGTTCCCTTACATCTTCCGGGGAGCACTTGATGTTCGAGCAACAGACATCACTCAAGGCATGAAAATGGCGGCCACCCGGGCCCTCGCAGCTCTTGCCAAGGAACCGGTTCCCGATTACATTTCAGCAGCATATGATGGGGCTGTCATGCAATATGGTCCAGAATACATCATTCCAAAACCATTTGATCGCAGAGTCCTGCTTTGGGAAGCATCAGCCGTTGCACAAGCAGCGGTGGATGAAGGCATTGCTCGTGTGGCGGTTGATGATTTTTCCATCAACGACTACAGAGAAGAACTCGAGGCGCGTTTGGGCCAATCCTACTCCATCATGCGCCATGTCATCAACCAAGTTCGCGGGCGTGGAAAGCGGATTGTGTTCCCTGAAGGCGATAATGAAATGGTCATCAGAGCAGCAGCTCAATTGGCCGAGCAGAAAATCTGTCATCCAATCCTTCTTGGCCCCGAAGACCGCATACATCGCATGGTTGAAGAGCTCAGCCTTCAATTTGAATACGAAGTCTTCGATCCTCGCAAAGATCCACGTCGAAAGGGCATCTATTCCCAGTCGATGCTGAACCGTCGTAATCGTAAAGGAATGACCGTCGTCGATGCAGCACGTCTTCTCAAATCCCGGCCATACTTTGCAAGCCAAATGGTCGCTAATGGGGATGCAGATGGATTTGTAGGAGGCGTTTCTCGAAATTATGCGGATGTTCTGCGCCCAACACTTGAATTGATTGGACCAGCAGATGATGCACACTGCATTGTTGGATGCTACATGATGAACGTCAAAGGTCGTACTATTTTCCTTGCCGATGCCACCGTGAACGTATATCCAGACAGTCGCACGCTGGCAGAAATCGCAGTACAAACTGCAAAGGTGGCTCGTCGATTTGGCGTTGATCCTGTTGTTGCCATGCTTTCATTCTCAAACTTCGGCAGCAGCCGAGCACAACGTTCTGAACGAATCGAGGACGCCATTGAATTTGCTCGTGAACTCGACCCTTCACTTGTCATAGACGGGCCAATGCAGGCAGACACTGCCCTGAATGGAGACGTGCAAGGTGAGTACCCATTCATGGAATTCACCGGTGCTGCCAATGTGTTGGTATTGCCCAACCTTGCAGCTGCCAACATTGCTTACAAGTTGCTCGAAGAATTGGGTGATGCAGAAATGACTGGGCCAATATTGGAGGGTATGGACCAACCTGTCCAACTTGTCGCCCGCCGAGACGGCGTACGCCATATTGTGAATATGGCTGCAATTTGTGCTGCTGATGCGATTCGCCAGGAACCATACTGGGAAAGCCTGGTTGATCCAGTTGAAGAAGACTAACCATCATCCTTCGCGATGGTGCACTGTGGGTCGCCGTGGTCGCCAAAACGCACCGGTCACAAATCCTGCGCAAAGCCCACCAAAGAGCAGGTTAGCCCAACCTGAAACAGCATAATCGCTCATGCCTCTCAAGATTGGAATGACAAACGAAGGAATGACGCCCAACACGAAGATGCATATCACTTCGGTGCGGATATTTGCGATCATATCAGCAGATTCTGGGACCCGTTGAGGTTCACCCTCACGAACGGGGGTGATGACCAATCGGGCTTTCACGCCTTTAATCGGGCGATCGAGTGGGACGCTTGAGAGGGCCGTAATGCCTTCTTTGGAAGGGTGAGTTTCGATGGCAGCTCTATGAAATGCCATTGGGCCGATGCCTTCGAATCGCCGAGGTCGCCCATCCATCATGGCGCCACGATAATTGGAATTGACCGCGTCGGCCAAGACTTCGATCTGTTTTTTGTCGAGCCCAAGTCCGATGGTGGATTCAGCACACCTCCACTCTGCTTCCGACGGGCACCTAATCTCCCATCGCTGATGTTCATCCAATCCATCGATTCCGGAATCAAGAAGCGATTGGCCAGCTTTCATGATTGACTTGAGTGCATCTGCAGTGACTTGGAATTCATCGTTTCGTTCATTCTCTCCTGCATTGATCATTGAGTCATATCCAGCAGCGTTGATCGGCTCTTTCATGATGTAAAATGCTGGTAGTCGGACCTCATGTCTGGGCCTTTGGCTCGTGTAAATCCAACCACCTTTGTCGGTTCCAAGGTACAATGATTGAGCCTCAACACGCTGAAATCTGAGCCCACCAAGCGTGATGTGTTCCAACGCAATCCCTCACTGGAGTGTGCCTTCCATTCGGCGGTACCAAGCCATCCCCTTTTCGTGGTCCTCGAGAAGAGAGAACTGTGGGAATGGTGAAATTGAGCGAGTGTAGCCAAAAACAGCAAAATCGACCAGATCAGGTGATGACCCCCCGAAGAACTCTTCATTGCCATGTTCGTTGGTAAATTCAGTAAGAAGATCATGCCAGAGTTTCTTTGGTGTTCGACCATCATTCTTCACTCGCTTTTTTGCAATAATGCCCCACATGATTGGGAAACCAGCCCATGCATAGAGTCGCTTGGAAAGAAAACCAAACTTCTCGAGTTTAGAGATACGAGTTGTCGTTTTGAGTGCTGAGCCTAGGGTTCCGTAAAGGATCGGAACCGTGGCCTTGGACACCTTTGTGTCCGCCCACTCCAACCACTCTTCTTGCCTTTTTGCATCACCAGATGATGTGAGTTTCCCATCATTGTATACCGCATCGATGTGTTTCATAATCGGCGTCGAATCGACATGGTGTTGCCCGTTTTCATCACTGAACACAGGAACTTTGCCCCAGTCCCCTGCAAAGGCAACAGACTTCTTAATTTTCATACCATTGACACCGATGTAATTGACATCCAATCCAATGTGTTCAATGACACCACGAACCTTCCAACAGAAGGGGCACGTGTAGAGCATGTGTACGGTAGGGGTTTGACCCATGGTTCACCCTACCGCCTTCCCTTCTTCAAGGCTCGTTATCGTTCAATGAAGCAGGTTTCCAACCGGATTTCCAAAAATCGAGGTTATCCAACCATTGCATCCATTCTTCATCTGAACATGTTAACAATCTGAAGGCTCGAGCTTCAAGTCCTTCTCGATTTGCAGCAGAGAGCATGCCCTGTTCCATAGCATCATGCCACTCGACCTGCATGTGGCGAATTCGTCGCCTTGCTTCTTCGGGTTGCTCAAAGTTCATCTCACAAAGATCTCTCAATTCAGAAATCCATGTTCGAGCATCCTTCAGCAACGGATCCTCGACCCGGGCTCGCTTTGATTTCGGTTTCTTACCAAACGGCCACCAACCCATGAGACGCTGAAGAACAGGTCTTCCTTAACGGCATCTGTTGAAACTGATATAGTTGGGACAATCTCGAGGTAGCATGGAAGCCCAATTTTGGTTCGATGTTCTTGGTGCTGCGGCCATTGAAGGCATTCTCTTTGGCGCCGTACTTGGTCTGCTTTGGTCCATGGGCTCGAAAGCGCTACAATGGTTCCTTGTCGGCGAATTTATTCTTCTCAAATGGCTGGAATCTAGGGGTATCCTGATCGTCGACTGGGAACGCCTTACCCTTGGCATCGTGGAGAACAGCAGTCGCTTCCTCGAGGAGAGCCTCACCTTCGCACAATCATTGGTTGATCTCGGTGCATTCGGAGCAAGCACCGCCATCGGTTTTTACCTCGTCCGGAAGATTCGTTCATAATGCATCTTCATCAACCACACACCTCACCCACGGGGCATGGGTCGGGTGATTGTCCATCTTCATGGTTCAACGAAACAGAAGGATTTGAACCGTCTTATCGAGATGTATGGGTCACGTCTAATCAATCGTGGTGTTCGTATTGAAACCCACTCGAGTAAACTTTCTTCCACAGCGTATCTTGACTACTTATTCGGTCTGCCGGGAGATTTGTATTTGTTGGACGAAGGGGGTCAAATGGAGGATTCCATCGCCTTTGCTCAGCGTTTCAAGGCATGGACCATACAGACACATTCGACGCATCTCGCCATTGGTCCTGCAGATGGGTGGATTGATGATCAGCGTCGAGATTGTAAGCGGCTTTCACTTTCACCAATGACCATGCCCCATGAGTTGGCGAGCGTAGTTCTGGTTGAACAACTCTACAGGGCAACCGAAATAGTGCGCGGCAGTGAATATCACAAGGCGTGACAAAAGGGTCAAGAAGCACGGATTCTTGGAGAAATTCGGAGGCAAGGGATGCTGCTCTTTGAACAAGAAAGTTTGCGCTGGGGCCTCCTCACTTTTGAAGCACTCATCGGCCTTGTGTTGATCCTCGCTTCGAAGAGCCAGCCCTTCCCACTCCCCTCTCGCCGCTTTGGATGGATTGTGCTTTCCGTGGCACTTCTCCTCACGCTTGGGCAACTTGCACCAAACCCCGTTTCTGTCCTCGGCCACCTCGTGATCCTCACTGGTCTTGGCTCATTTGGCCTCCTGATTGGTATTCATCATTTGATACGCACCCGCAGAGAAGTTCTGATCGCACCATTTTCTGGATTCTTGTTTTGTGTCGGGATTGGAGGTTTGATGGTTTCAACATGGCCAGAATTGAACACATTTGAGCAATGGTCTGGATTTGGGGCGCTCGTCATGCTCGGGGGCGGTCAGACTTGGCTGGTGTTCCGCGGGCTTCTCATTGGCAGGCTCCCCCTCGCATGGAGCCAAGCTGGAATGGTTGCCTTGCAGCGCGGTTTTGTCGATGGGCAGGATGGTGCGATTGCTTGCTTCGAAAAGGGCTGGGATGCAGAAGAAGAGCATCTTAATCCAATGGCGTATGTGGCGCTTCATCGCCTGAATTTGTTCATCGGAGACCATGAAAAAGCGACAGAATGGTTGCATGCACTGGAAGATGTTGGCGGTGAAAAGGGCGTAGCACCGGAGTGGATTGAGGCAATTCATGATGCCCTTATTCGCATCAATCCAGAGGCAGCTGCCACCCTTCCTTCGTTGCAAACCAGCGAGGAATGATTCCGGTTTACGGAACTTTATCTCCGAATGAAGTAGTTATTCTTCGAGAAAGAAGGCTTGATGAGCAATTTATGACTCAACAAAACAAAGTCCTTAATAGCATGAACGTCGATTTATTACTATGGGAACAAGAGAAGATCAGCCAAGGTCGTTAAACATGAGCACATTGTTATGGTACGCCATTTTCGTTTGGTTTGCCTCAAGTTTGTTCTCCCAATCGCTCTACATGGCCTTCAATGGCGTACCATATGATGCGGTTGCTTTGCTTCAAAACCTAGGTCCAGTTTACTACATTGTTTTGGTTATCGAGTTGTTTGTATGGATCAGCTTGGGAAGTCTTCTGGTCAGGAAGGTTCTCAAGAAAACTTGGGCCAGCCCAAGTCCAAAACCCCTTGCGGCATAATGTTCATTTTCACCATGAAGTTCGACTGTAGAACGGTCAAGCACCGTGAGCGAAGAAATCGTTCACCCTCAAAATTCATCGAAAATCAAAGGTTACTGCCGATGACTTGAAGGTCCGTCAAGACAAGGAACCCATGTGAGAGAAACTGGCGATGTTCCATTCTTTTCTGGTCGACCAATGGACACATGTTCATTGAAAGACGAAGAAATGGCCATGCGGGTGCTCCCTCGAGGCGCCCGAATCGTAACGATTGAAGAGGCAAGGGAGAATCTTCCCAAAGTAACCCGTTGGCTTGCAGAGCTTCAAGCAATGAGTGATGAAGCCCACGATCTTACTGAAGAGCTTGAAGTGCTTCTCGAATCATTACAACCCGAAAATGAACACGTTGTGGAAGTAGCAGAGCACCTTGCACAACTTGTGACACATTGGCAACATACCACCGCAAAAATTGAGGCCACTGGGACCAGAATTGCATGTTTGGAACCAGGGCGGCTGGAATGGTATGGCGTGGTTGACGAACACCTCGCTCTCTATTCATGGAGCCTTGGAGAAGAAGACATTGAATGGTATCACCCAATAGACGCCAGTTTCATGGCCCGAAAACCACTCATAGAAGCGTAATGTCCCAAGCATGAGGGGGAGCCATGGTTCGAATCAACCGAGTGTACACCGGGGGCGGTGATGAAGGTGAGACATCTCTTGTCGATGGCTCACGCAGATCAAAAGCTGACCTTCGATTTGAAGTGGTTGGGACCTGCGATGAATTGAATGCTCTGTTTGGGCTGATCGCCATGGAAGCAAATCGCTTACCTCGGCATGAAGATGGTGGTAGCCGGGCGACGGTCGAACGGGTTCAAACCATTCTTTCAATGGTGCTTACTCGAGTCCAAAATGAATTATTTGACCTAGGTGCGGAACTGGCATGTGTGCCGTCTGAACTTCCAGAATACATGGTGCTCATCAACGAGGATCAATGCTCAGTTTTGGTTGAAGAAATGGATGCATGGCTCGAGCATATCGAACCGCTCACCAGTTTCATTCTACCAGCAGGCCATGGTCCTGAGGCAATGCTTCATCTTGCTCGAACCGTCGCACGACGGCTTGAACGTGCAGTCATCCGTCTCAAAGAACACGAAGGTGAAGCTTCGGTAAGGCCGCTCGTTCAAGTCTACCTCAACCGTCTTTCTGACTGGCTTTTTGTCCTCGGTCGCTGGGTCACTGCTGGACTCGGCCACAACGAAATGCTTTGGCAACCCCTTGGAAAAAGAGGTCCAGAATCAGGAGTGGCGGACCGAATCCGTCGCCTTTATGCCTCGGATGAGGATTTTGAGTTGCTCTAATTATTCAAGTCCAAGAGCACTCATGTGTTGGCGGGCGTTTCTCAAAACGCTTTTTGTTTCCTCGTGAGAGAGTTGCTGTTCGGCCATGTCCCAGTCAAGCCACATGTAGCCACGATGTTCATGTGAAAGTTTGACCGATATTTGGTCAGTTTGTGCCACATACCAGTACACCTGTTTGACCTTCCTTTTGCCGCGGTGACGGTAGGAGTACTCACTTCGCTCCACAAAATCATCGACGAATTGAATTTGGTCAATGCCTGTTTCTTCTGTTAATTCCCGTCGCGCAGTGCTGCGATGATCGGCATCATCATTTTCGACGTGCCCCTTTGGAAAATCCCAATGCCCTTGCGGATATTGAAGGAGGAGCACCGTTCCATAATTGACCAAGACGACGCCGCAGGAGGTCTCCATGCTTTGAACCGAGGGGCCCACAGTCAAGTTATTTGTGGCGGAACAAACATCGGCAAATCTTCTTGAAGGCGGTTCATTAGCACTCGTTTATGGGTGAGGCACTCAATATTCTGAAAGAGGCAGGATTGCCAGAGTTCACCACAATCGTGGCCGATTCAGATCTCGATGGTCTTTGTGCCGCAGCCGTTTTGAAAGCAGCCAACCCGGGTGCCATAGTTCATTTTGCTCATGCAGCACTCGTACGTTCTGGGACCATCGACCATCTCATCAACCATCAAACTGCCATGGTTGATCTTCCATTTCACCCAGATTGCGGGTGGTACCTCGACCATCATCAAACAAATAGGCCAAGTTCAGATGAAGAGGCATCGTTCATCGCAAAGGGCGGAACCTGTCACTGGGAAGCAACACCATCCGCAGCACGCCTTGCCTACGATGTCCTCAGCCCGCACATTGACCTGAGCCATTTAGAAGAGATTATGCCCGTTGTAGATGCCTTAGACTCTGGCCAAATTGCCCGAGAAGATTTCATCGCAGATGGACCGATCCTCCAACTTGCGCGCTCCTTGTCCATGAGGGAAACAGAACATATGCAACATCTTCTAACCCTCCTTTCCAAAGGTACGCGAATGGCCGATGTGTTGGCTGATGAGCTTATACTTCCGCATGTGAATCGAGCAAAAGATGAACGAGCAGCGGCACAACGTGTTGTTGAAACCTCGACAACGATCATCGACCGTTTAGCAGTGTGCCGTATGGATGAAAAAGGTGTTCGCTCCAATGGATATCTCGTCACTGCTTGGGCGGGCGACCGAGCGGATGCGTGTTGCATTATCCACGGCTACGCCAACGGTTCAATTGAGACGCCCGAACGCCCACCTCTCTCTGCGAGTTTCTATGCGAATTCATTTCTTCCAAACGGGCAAGGAAGGTTTGACTTGTCTCGGATGGCTACGGCCCTTGATCCAACTGGTGGTGGCCATGCGAACGCATGTGGTTGCCGGATCCAAGAACCCGGTCTCGATGCCAACCTTGACCACTGGCTTGCGATGTGGGCCAATCGCGAAGTGTCTCTAGCGATCAAATGACTATTCGAGCACAATGAACAAGTACAGGAATCCTAGGAAAGCGTGGATGAAAACCAGGACGACAATCAAGTCTGCTGCCCTTCCATGCTTGAGGCTGTGATGGCTAAATTTTTCACCTTCCATACGCGCATTCCTTGCCTTTCGCCCCATGCGGGCAAGGGCGTACAGCAAACCAAACCCAACTGGACCCATAAACCCGTGAAGGCTTTGCGGCATCAGGCTCGAAATCACATGTTCCCCTGTACGCCAAGCAACAATGGCTCGGGCTATGAACGCGATAGCAATTACTCCAAAAGACGCGTAAAGCAGCCGTTCACCCATTGTTTCATGCCTGCTTCGCGCCTCATTTCTCTGCTCACCTTTGAGTTCGTAGCTTTTTCTTCGCCATGAATACTGCCACCAAATCCACAGCAACAAAAGCGTGGCGAGGACGGGATGAAGGAGCAAAATGAATGCATTGATTAAATCCACAACTTACCCCCCCACAGTCTGTCGGATGCACCCCTGCCTCATGGTTGTTATTGGAAACCTTTGTTCAACCTGCTCAGTAGAGGAGTAACCCATGCCGGTGGGTTGAAGGAGGGTAGGTTGAGCCCTTGGATGAGGGGCGAGCATTCTGCAGGAGGAGTATCTGGCTAATTGCCTTCAAGTTGCGTTCAAATCAAACGCAACAAAAGCGCGCCGCCAGTCCCTCGTTGTACGAACACCTGATTGGCAATTACTTGAGAAATCATGGCGTCCAATTCTTCTTCTAGCGATTGCAGAAACTGAACTTCCTGCTGCAGATGAAGACGAACAAGCCTCACCAATGCGAAAGTCAGTCAACATGCGACGAACAAGAACAAGGCGAGGTGGCCGGGGCTCAACCAGTCCAATGGATCTCATCCCATCAGCGGAGGAAATGCTTGTTCCAAGTGATTACTCTGATGCATATCGCCTCGCTGTTCTTCTTTGTCATAAACTCCTCAACAAAGATGATTGGGATTCTTCCTGGGAGGTTACCGAAACCAGCCTTCGCAACTCCTGCCTCGAAAAAGGAACCCATCCTGTTTGGGCCGAACTTGCTCAGCATACGCCGGTGTTTGGTCAATTTGCTGCCTTCCCTGTCGCTAAGCCAAAGAAAAAGTCATCCAAGAAAAAACTCGACATGTCCGCCGCCTATATCGATCCTCATTCTTCGGAGGATTTGGCTACTGCCCTCGATTCTCTCGCGGCCACGGTCGATTCGGCCGGGGCTCAAGTCGCTTTACGAAACGTGACTTCTCAATTATCAGCAGGCCGCGCCTTGACGCCCAGTGACTCGCTTCTCAACCTTGAAGGGCAGGCATCGGTTCTCTCAGCGCTGCTTCACATTGCTACAAATAGCGATGCAACAGATGCCCTTGCCCGAGTCGAAAAAATCGACAAGGACCTTGCTTCTGAACTGAAGGATTTGGTTCAACTGCAAAACGGCCAAGTTGATGACTGGGACGCAAGCGCTAACGCCAAGGGCAACCATTCTCTTGCGCTTCGTCGCCGCTTCCTTGCGTGGCAACACCCTCCAGAATCCTCCTCAGAAATGGATGCAGCAAGTCTAACAGAAGGGCTCGAACTTCTTCAGAATGGCAATGCCCCAACCCAAGCGATTGAACGAGTGACATGGTGGCGCTTAGCAGCCCTTCACCGTGAAGGAAAATCAGAAGAAACCATCGAAACACTGATCGCTCTCAAACTTGATGTCCATGCTGAATTATCACACTTGCTTCCCCTTGTCTCCGATCTCTCAAATAAGGAAGTTCAAGCGTGGCTTGAAAGCCAAATTCCGCATCTCGATGACGGCGCCCTTGTGGACATCATATGTTGCTCTGACCTCGATACAGAGACTCAAGCCTTAGCAGCTAAGCATCTCAGCGAAGAAAATATCGAAGCGTGGGAGCAGGTGCTTCCAGTCGTCATCGACATTTACACACGTTCGATGAACTTGCGAAGGTTGTCTGAAATCATCGTGAAAAATGATCTAACCCCACTTTCGCATCCTTATGAAACCCTTCTCGCTGCCCATCTTTTGGCAGCTGGCAAGGACAATGATTTGTGGCATGCAGTCCGATCCGCTCGGGAAAAGGCGTTAGATTCTGTTCACAGCACAGAAGCTCCACCTGCGTTTTCTTCAACCAGTGAAGCATTGCTCATGCTGTTTGAAGGCGAGAACGTCGATGATGAAAGGCTAGGGACTCTGCTTGACAAAAATGGTCTCCTCGCCTTCGGGGTTATTCGTCGCGCACTCCGTGAAGGCGGTTCTGGAATTGTCGAGAATAAGGAACTGAATGCTTTGCAGACCAGCATCGCAGAAGCAGATCTGAGTTTGATGGAGGAACACCTTTTCGCAGCCGTCATCGATACGCTAAGGTTGAATCGTGTGGCACTCATGCTTCAACATGGAACTTCGGATGAAGCAACTGTGGAAAGCGTCAACACCTTGCTTAGCAATGAAAATGTCCCAACGGCCATGATTCACTCTGTACGCCATCTTGTTCTCGAACACGATCTTGGATTGCCTTCGTTGGTACGTTGGTACCAAACAAACGACCCGCTCTCGCCCTGGCACACGCTCGCCCGTGCTTCTGTTTCTGCTTCAAAGAAGGATGAATTGAATGCCGCACGCGATTACCGCAGAGCAGGAGATCATGATGGCTTTGATTACGAGCACAAAGTGGTGCTCTATCGTAAATCACTCATCCACTTGGCATTTGCAGAACAGTGGAAGGAAGCAGTGGAATTACTCGAAGCCCAACCTTCCCTTCGAAGCGCCATCACCAAGAGGTTCCAATTATACCTCCGTGTATCGTTTACCTCAATGCGAAGTACCAATGAAGCGACCCGTTTATTGAAGGACTTTGTGCGGTCGACTAAGATTATTTCACAGGAAAATGAATCTGGTGAACTCGAAGAAGTCGAAGTCACCTATTTTGCAGAAGACGATCTTGACATGCTCAAGACGTACCCCTTTGAGCATCAACGTGTTTTACCAACAGATCCGTTTTGCGGGCGAGTTACCGCAGCCGTGAATTCCCTCCAAAAGAATCGCCGAAGGCAGAGAAACGCGTTTGATACGCGGTTTACCCAGTTGATGCAAGGCACTTCGCCTTCACTCGATGAATTGTATGATTTGGCAACTGAAGCAGCGCAAGAAAAACCAGTCGAAGGCCTCATGTTCCTTGAACGGGCACAAAACCGTGGTCAGTTCAATGTCCGAGAAATCAAGCGAATTGCAGATGCGGAACAAGGCCTATTTTCTGCTTACAAAGACCAAATTCCGAACGGCTCTCGAAGGTACCTCAGAAACCTCTCGTTATCCCCATTGGTCCTCATTGACACCAATGTTCTCGTCGATGCCCTGATGGATGCAATCAAACAAAAACTCGAGGTTTTCACTGAAGCCAGTCTTGATATCGGTGGACACGGCCATTTCCACCACGTCCTTCTCAAGCGGGCACAAGAAGGTAAAATCCAACTTTGGCTTCCAAAGATTGTGAAGCAAGAACTCACTGGAATTGCCAGTGACATGAACTTCTTACGCAACAGGTTCAGTGGCCTTTTGGTGCCGCCGATCATGCTTGATACGGTGTTCAAAAAAGATGTCATCAGCGAAATCGTTGACAAAGTGCTTGCGGACTACAGCACTTGGCGTCCGATGGATTTGCAACTCGAAGCAGAGGCCGAGGAAGAAGAGAACAAGTCAGGTGTGATCGGATTCTTCAAAGATTATACAGAAATTTACGAAGAGATTACTGCAATGAAGCGAACACGTGGGGAACCAGCACGGACCGTTATCGATGGGTTGGACGTCTACCCTGAAGCTCCAGATCGCACCATTATGCATATCGCTACTCATCTGGCAAAGAAATCCTTGGGCAATCTCGGAACCATTCTGGTCGCTACCCGCGACAGTGATTTCACATTGGTTTCACGAGCGCTCGAAGAGCGATTCGGATTTGGCGTGGCTAAGAACAGCCGTGCACTCAACAGTTTCCTTCACGGATGAATTGGCTTCACATGTGTGAAATCATAGCATCGCCAAAGTCACTGCACGAGAGCAATGTGGCATTGTCCATCAAACGTTCAAAGTCGTAGGTGACCGTTTGAGCAGAAATAGCACCTTCCATTCCCTTGACAATCAAGTCCGCTGCTTCAGTCCAGCCCATGTGACGGAGCATCATCTCTGCTGAGAGGATCAACGAGCCTGGGTTGACCTTGTTCTGACCAGCGTACTTTGGCGCTGTACCATGGGTTGCTTCAAAGATTGAAATTCCAGTGTCGTAATTGATGTTAGCACCGGGTGCGATACCGATCCCCCCGACTTGGGCAGCAAGTGCGTCAGAGATGTAATCTCCATTGAGGTTCATTGTCGCAAGCACAGAGTATTCGGCAGGTCGGGTGATGATTTGTTGGAGCATAGCGTCTGCAATGACGTCCTTGATCAGTATCTTTCGACCAGTGTTTGGATTTTCTAAGGTGCACCATGGCCCCCCGTCGAGTTCAACTGCGCCATATTCTTGCTTCGCAATTTCATAGCCCCAGTCCCGGAATCCTCCCTCTGTGAACTTCATGATGTTACCTTTGTGGACCAGCGTCAGACTCTCCTTGTCGTTTGCAATGGCATACTCGATGGCAGCACGAACAATTCGTCCAGTGCCTTCTTGTGAGATTGGCTTAATACCGATTCCAGAAGTGTTTGGGAATCGAATTTTGTCAACACCCATTTCATTTTGCAAGAAGTCAATGACCTTCTTGACGCCCTCAGAACCAGCTTCCCATTCAATCCCAGCATAGACGTCTTCACTGTTTTCTCGGAAGATGATCATGTCAACATCGCCAGGTGCCTTCACAGGAGAAGGTGTACCATCATACCAGCGAACTGGTCGAACACAAGCGAACAAGTCGAGCTTTTGTCGCAAGGCTACATTGAGGGAACGAATACCACCGCCAACGGGTGTTGTCAATGGGCCTTTGATCGATACCAAGCCGTTTCGCATAGCATCAAGCGTGGCTTCAGGCAACCATTCACCAGTTGCATTGAAAGCCTTCTCTCCAGCAAGAACTTCCGACCAAACAATCCCACGGTCACCGCCATAGGCTTTGGCAACCGAAGCGTCAACGACCTTGATCATCACCGGCGTGATATCCACGCCAATGCCATCACCTTCGATGTAGTGAATCACTGGGTCATTTGGGATGTTTAGTTTTCCATTTTCCATAGTGACGGGTGTTCCTGGCATTGCAATCGATACGACGCAGAAGCGTCCCCTTCAAGAATGAACCGCCCGTGGGCTTTCCATGTACGGACGCGTTGAGTGGACGGGAGGCGACACTGTCGCATGCATAAATGAACGCGGCGACCGTCTCAACTTGGATTGGGAAGAAGGGCCGACGCCAATGCAAGTAACGATGCAAATGATTGGAGCCTGTTCAACAGCAGACCTCGTCCTTGGTCTGAAAGAACGCTCGTTCAGTGAGGTTTGGGTTGAAATGAATGGCAAGCGAGCCGAAGTTCGTCCAAAGGTGTTCACGGACATTCACATGGTCTACCATGTACGAGGTGATGTTCCCCTCAAGCTGGTCGAGCGGATTGTCAAAAAGAGTCACGAGAAATACTGCACAGTGTCTCAAATGTTTGTCGACGTCAACATTACTCACGCATGTGAAGTGCACGAGTAAGCTTCACTGAGTGACAACTTTGAGTGCTGTCAGCGAATTCATTGCGCTGAGTAACAATTCACGAAGAGCATTGTAAAGCGGATGCCATGTTTTGGAAATCTGTGGTGGCGGTGCAACAGGGAGCGTACCTTGTTCGGTGGACAACACAGTTGCAAATGGTCGAACTTCTCCAGTTCCTACCATATCGATGATGAGCGATAGGTGGTATGCTTCTTGGTCCTTGATCACCTTCGCTGATTCAATTTTTGCCACAGCTTCTGCCGGCAGATCGCTGAGCCAGTCTTCGCCTCGTTCAACTCTGGAATGAAGCTCCTTCTTGACTAAAATTTCAAGAAGTTGTGAAACAACTTCGTTCGAGACAGGTGACTCGTGTTTGGTTCTTGAGGCCATTTCAATGGTCGTATCGGCGAGTGTTCCAGGACCGAGGTTTGCCTCAACAGAGGAGACAGAGAGTCCGTCGATCAATGGTTGATCCTCATCATCATCCATAAACATCGCAAGTGGGTCTGAATGCACAGCAGTGGATTGGACTTGTTGAGGTTGTGCTTGAGGTGCGGAAGGGCGTACTGCGCCTAGTTCTGCAAAAATATCAATCTCTTCTTCTACGACCTCTTGAGGTGCTTCTTCCCATGGTCCCATCATGTTATCAAGCCATTATCTAGTCTTCATAGTACATCAAAGGATGTTTTTCTTTCCACATTTTGATTGATGCCAAAACAAAACGAAGAACCGATAGATTATCATGGAACAAGTTCCTCTAGGCAGCCAAGTATCAAAGGGGCCGACGGATTCGATTGGGTTGAAGCACATGGCAATCAAATGGGCATCATCATCAGTTTTTTGGGCGGCTTCGCTCATTTTCCTGTTGAGTGCACCAACCATCTCGAGCGTTCCAAGCGGGGTTGGCCAAGTTGGTAATGAGGGATGCATTTGCCATGGCGGTGCTTCTGCAGAAACAACGGTGGAGCTCAAAGGCTTACCAACCGTTTTCGAATCCAACACGACGTACAACCTCTCGATCGAAATTGAGAGTGACATTGCCCCGTCGACTGAACAACATCAAGGTGGTTTTAGGTTGATCATCAAAGGTGGTGGAACAGTGATGTTTGAGGACATCAATGAGATTCAATATTTGGAAGAGGGATGGACTCATCAATCCAATGGCACCTATCAACGCACTTGGAATCTCACGTGGACATCCCCAAGCAATTCCACGGACCCGATGGAATTCACCCTTGTTGGAAATGCTGTCAATGGAAACCAACAATCGAGCGGGGATGCGTGGGGACTGCTTAGCACAACTATTGCCCATGTGGACGGGCCTCCAGTAGAACAAACCCCGATGAACCATACCGACATCAATGAATTTGATCACTTGATTTTCGCAATAGGCATCCTTGCCCTTGCCTACTTCTTGTTCAGAACACTCAAGTGAATTCAGTTGACGAATTCGATGTGACGATTTTGAAGCGCTCGCAATTGCCTGTTTTCACTCGCACCATGGATCTGATCGCTCTTCACTCCAGTCAACACAAGCATAACTCGAATTTCATCGCCCAATTCCTCGCGAACAGCAGCGCCCCAAATGACCTGAGCGTGGGGTGAAATTTGATCGGTGATGATTTTGGCACATTTCTCGGCTTCTCCAAGAGTAAGGCTTGGTCCACCAACGACATTGATGAGAGCGCCACGAGCATCGGATGAATCAATATCGAGCAGTGGTGAATGCATTGCTTCCTCGGTTGCGGCCTCAACTCGGCCGGGGCCGCTCGCCTCTCCAAGGCCAATCATAGCCACACCGCTTCCAAATTGAATGACGGAACGAAGGTCTTCGAAATCGAGGTTCACCATTCCATCGGTGGTGAGCATCTCTGCGACGCCCGTAATTGAACGTACGAGCAATTCATCACCAACTCTGAATGCATCGCCAATCGGAAGATCCTTGACGCCTTCAATTTCGAGTAATCGCTCGTTCGGGATCACCAAAATGGTGTCACAATGTTCGCGCAATCGTTCCAATCCCCACTCTGCGTTCTGCTTTCGTAGAGCACCTTCTGAATTGAAAGGATATGTGACCACTGCGATTGTCATCGCCCCTTGCTGTTTTGCAAGCCGTGCGATGTGACCAGCGGCACCAGTCCCAGATCCTCCACCCATGCCTGCAGTGATGATTGCGAGTTGTGTATCATTGGTGATTCGGCGTAGCGCAGGTTCGGACTCTAACGCCGCAGCCTCGCCCTTCGTTGGGTCGCCACCAGCACCTCTGCCTCGTGCAGTTCTTCCAATCAGTACCTTCTCTTCGATCGGCGACATCAACAACGCTTGGGCATCGGTGTTGATGGCGTATCCAGTGACGTAAGAATTCTTGAACAAGCGTTCATCGAATAATCGGTTAACAGCATTACAGCCAGCGCCACCCACACCGTACACTCGAATCCTTGGTTGGAGGGATTCGAGAAGGGCTTGCAGCTCAACTTCAGAATTCTCATTCATCGGAGGAGCGACGGTATTCGCTGCTGCTTGTTCTGCTTCTGACAGTTCTAAGACTCGTTCAACAAGATGTCGCATACTGCTTTCCTTGTTGATGTGACCTTGAATGTGCCGCACCTTGAATGGGCCAAAATGGCCTTTTCAACGGGGGTATTCAATCGCGGAGGCCTTCTTGCGTGACCTGGTAGACACACTCGCCATCTGGCAAGTTCGGGGAGTCGACAAGTCGAGCAATCCGGCGTCCGGCCTTTGCCTTACGCAAGTAGAGTCTGAAGGTCGATGCGTGAGCGAGCACGTGACCACCGATCGGCTTTGTCGGGTCGCCCCACATTGCATCGGGCTTTGAATGAACTTGGTTGGTCACCAAGACCAAGGCGTTGTTGACGTCTGCAAGCTGCTTCAAATCCTTGAGGTGCCGGTTGAGTTTCTGTTGTCGATTAGCGAGCATTCCTCGTCCAATGTATTCTGCACGGAAATGGCTGGTGAGAGAATCGACAATAATCATCTTGACATTGAGTCCTTTGCTCATGCGCTTGATTTCATCAACAAGAAGCATTTGGTGAGCAGAATTGTACGCTCGTGCAACATGGATTCTCGCTAACACAGCATCGGGGTCAAGCCCGTGGCCGCGTGCCATTTGAGTGATACGCTCAGGCCGGAATGTGTCTTCAGTGTCGATGTAAAACACATCGCCATCGAATCCACCTTCGCTCATTGGGAGGGTGCAGTTGACGGCCAATTGATGACCAATTTGGGTTTTTCCACTTCCAAATGCACCGTAGACTTCAACCAGGGCTTGGGTTTCGAATCCACCACCAAGCAGGTCGTCGATCGATTGAACCTTCGATGAGAGTTTCAAGACCTCACGTCGGCGTTCGAGGAGCGCACCACCAGAGACGAATCCACCAATGTTGGCCATTTTCTTAGCAGCAGCGATGATTTTTGTAGCCACAGCTTCTCCAAGTTCGGCTTGGTCAGCAAGGTCGCCAGGCGACATCACGGCAAGGGCAAGGAGATCGTCGAATCCAGCTTCGCGTAGTTTTTCAGCGGTCGCAGGTCCAACGCCAGGTAAGTCGTCGATTTTGACCTCAGGTGCTTCCTCTTGAGTCGCCATCACTTTCACTGGCTCCTCTTGAGGGTCTTCATTGTTTTCAATTTCTATCTTCGCTTTTTTCTTCGATTTGGTCGCCATTTCTGTTCACTTCCAACCCCCTCTGGTTCGGCGAGTGTATATCAAGGAACGAACGGCGGCGCGAATAATTAATTCTTTGAAACCATGGTACTTGCGATGTATTTCAAGGCGCAGGGGCCTTTTTAGTTCACTTTCAGTTTAGATTTACAAGTTGTGAAAGTGAATTCGCAGTGCGCAAATTCAGCCAGATTATTCCGTGCTTTCATCGGTAGGGAAAGGATTGCTTTCGCTTTCTTCCGCAGCATAGGCAATGGTAACAATGTGTGAGACATCAACATTTTCTTGGTCCTGATTCAATCCTACTTCGAGCGTCCAAACTCCTGCCATAGGGGCGAACTCATTGTGGGCCCAGGTGCCTTCTTGGCCATCAGCAAGTTGCTCAGGCGGCGACTCAGCCACAGCATCCCCCTCACTGTTGTTGAGGTACCAAGTGACGGTGACTGGCGATCCACCGATTCCGCCAAAGTTGGATGGATTGTCGACGGTTGAATCTATTTTGATTTGCTCAGGGAGTTGACATTCACAGTCGGGCGTTGCATCGATGCTCATTGTTCGTGGGTCTGTCGTCGCACTATCGGTCCACGTGATTTCTTTATCGATCCTGATCGTGACGTTCTCGAAGCGCTCGTTGCCCTCGGCGTCGATGGCGCCAACAGCCGCAGAGAACATACCGTGTGTCAGGTATGTGTAGCTGATTTCACTCGTGTCTGCCGCGTTGATGGTGACAGGGTTTGACCCATCTCCGGGGTTAAAGACAAACGACGAGATGTCACCCTCGGTGGATTTGGTGTATGAATAGTCAAACACAACGTCGACCCCTTGTTCAGAAACCTGTTGATTGTTTTGAATGGTTTCAGTGATGGTTCCCGCAGTCGTTTCGTAGTAGACGATGAGTGATATTGGCCCAACATCCTCTTCTTCATCAGCGCCACCTAGGCAACCTGAGGCAAACGCCGCAACAAGCACCGCACACATGAGGAGCGGTCGAACAACTTGCGGGCGCATATGTTGTAGACGAGGTCCTCCTTCATCAAATCACCACCTATTTCGAAAATTCATTCATTGAACCTTCATCGTGGATTTTGACCACAGGTTGGCATCGGTGGTTTGAAAGCAGGGAAGGTCGGCGCTTTGGTTAACGAGGTGGGGTAGTCTGGATATCCCGTCGGGCTCATAACCCGGAGATCGGTGGTTCAAATCCATCCCTCGTTACCAACCAGCAGACTAGCTGTACTCGTAATAGTCATGTTTTGGCGTGAGTGAATCAAGTGCGCTTTGTAAGCGTGCATTGGCAGCGGCTTCACCACGCATAATGGCTGCTTTCTCATCCTCAATTCGTTGTGCCTGGGCAGCACATAAGGATGAATTTCCAAGCCCATGAGGCACAGCCCCAAGCAATGCTTCAGCCACTTGACCAGCATCAACGGGCGCGGTTCCAACCGGCTCTAACATGAACACGCCTCCACTGTAAATGACTGGACCAGCCGCTTCACAACTCATGGCTAACCAATCGATTAATTTCGCTTCATACCCAATGTACCTGCATGCATCAAGGGCTGCAGAGAGGTTACCGGGTGCCAATTTTTCTGCCTTGGCGTAGGCTTTTTTCGCGGCTCGCTTTTTTCCTCCCGAAGCAAGCACATTGCCGGCTCGATGTTGATCTTCAGCTTCAGGTGTCATTTGGTCAATCAAGTGCGGCGCTCCATTGCGAAGGATTTTGACAAGTTTCTTTCGTTCCTTTAGTAGGATGTGGACGCTTGCAACAGCGCGAGGCCCCTTGCCCCTTGCCACAAGAACGTCGCAAAGAATCCGAAGTCCTTTGACCAGCATGATTTGGTCGTCAGCAGAGCGTTTTTTCCGAGCGAGAAACATCTCGGTAAACTGCATGGCCATGACTTCAGACATTTCCATTCGCCCGTCAAGGATGTAGCGCTCAAGTTGAATGAGCGTCTGTGCGGGGTCGTTCATTCCAAACATGGCAGCATCTCAGGGGTGTGCCTCCCACCTATTGATGCCTTTGTATCGGCGTTTCATGCCTATTGTCAAGGTGGAAGTAATAACGGACAGGTCATAGCGCAGGCATGGCATCGCCACGAATCTTCGCAGTGACTGGGACGCCGGGGTCTGGCAAAACCACACTTTGTTCCCTGCTTGGCGAACAAGGCTATTCAGTCGAATCGGTGATTGATTTAGCGGCACGCTTCAACTGCCTTGGCGAGCAAGACGCTCGTGATGGAGCAGCTCCAATCGACATTCACAAGTTAGCTGACGAGTGGTTCGATGATTCAAACGATACGATATTTGTCGACGGACATCTGTCTCACTTGTTGGAAATTGATGCCGTTATCTTGATCAGATGCCACCCAGATCAACTCAAGCAGCGACTTGAAGCGCGAGGCTATGACGAGCGTAAGGTACAATCAAACGTGGAGTGGGAAATGATTGCAGGTACATGGTCTGAAATCCTCGAGTTTGAACTTGATGTACCCATTTTGGAAATTGATGGAAGTGCGACTTCAGATGTTGAACTCATGTCTGAAGTTCTTCAGTGGATTGAGGATGGTTGTCCAAGCGACGGTGTCGAGGCAACCGCTGCAGAAGCGATTGATTGGTTGGCTTGACCACCCAAAGAACAAACACCCCCCACCAAAGCAGACCCATCGATTGCAATGGCATTAGAGAAACTTCGAAGTTCGTGGGAACGCATGGTTGACCCCGTTGTTGACTCAATTTCTACCTGGAAACCTTCGACCCTCACATGGATTGCTCTACCGATTGGCGTTCTTGGTGGATTATCTGTTTTGATGGCTCCAAATGACACCTATGGTGCAAATATGTTGTTCGGAGGGGCAATTTTGATTGGGTTTGCAATGGTTCTTGATGCGCTTGACGGACCACTCGCACGGCGAACGGGACAAGTCACACGATGGGGCGATTACCTCGACCATACCTTCGATCGGCTTCTTGACATCATTTGGACGGTGTGTCTAGCGGGTTGTGTGTTTGTTGGCGATTTCACCCTTGGTCTGCTTGCTGCGTTGTTGACCCTGCTCGGCTCCTACATGGGCACGCAAGCTCAAGCGGTTGCGGGAACTCGTAATTACCGAGGATTTTCCCGTGCAGACCGGACCATTCTTGCTCTTGTTGCGCTTGTTCTGATGGGTGTCTTCATTCATCTTGAGGTTGAAAGTTTTGGAATGTTCCCAGGCGTTCTTGATCACATTGAGATCAACCCAATCAGCCTTGCTGTCGTCATTTCTGCTTTTGGTGGGCTTTGGACATTTTTGATTCGGTTTGTACAAGCAAAGCATGAGATATCTCAAATCGACCGAGAGGACCCCCTTCCTCAACCAAATCAAAACAAAGAATCTGAATGATTCCGCCACCCCTACGGGGTGCACTGAACCGCTCAAATGCCTCGTTTAGAGGCGGCATACTCATAACGGTAGCATGCTACAAGAGCATTGATGACAGACCAAACGTTCGGTAAAGGCACTGAAAGGAAAGCAGTTTTCCTCGTGTTGTGCATGGTGCTCGCCATCATGCCACTCTCCAATGTTGCGGCCGAGGACCTTGGCAATCCAAGCAACCTCCAAGCACAAGATATCAGTGCAATGTTTGACCCTTCCAGTGAAACGACAACCATCACATGGCGAAACATCGACTATGATGGTTCAGTGCTGCAGGGGCTCTTCTCCGCTACCTACAACGTCTACCGATCTGCGAGTCCAATCAACCAGTCTTCAATTGGCTCCCTCACACCATTTGTCGATGGAATCATCGCTTGTTCTTCTGTTGAAGTTCTCAATGATGCGTTCAAATGCCGTGGACTCAATGGTACGGTCGACTACCACACCGCCTCATTTTTGGTTCCACCCGGCGTCAATGGCACATTCCATTACGCCGTGACAACAACTCTTGGCGACGGAACAGAAATGCTTGATTTGGACATCAACGCCTCGGTTCTCGATGCTCCAATCCAAGAGACAACAACACCAATCCGTACCCCATACAACCTTGTGGCAGACTTTGACCCAGAGCGCAGTGTCACGAGTTTGACATGGGTCAACTACAACGATATCTTCCCTATTCTGCCAGAAACTGGAGACGATGCTTACCAGATTAACATCTGGCGCACAGATTATCCGATCACTCGGGCGAACGGTGCTGATATGCTATCGACCACAGTGCCCATTGCGACCTATCCAGCCGGCACTTCATCGGTTGAACTCACCATCCCAGAGAGCACAGATCGGGACGCTTACTATGCAGTGACCTACTTGTTGCCAAACTGGACGGCTCCAGGCGAAGATTACCAAGATGTTCGATTCCTTTCGAATAACGCTCTTACTTCATCTTTGGTTGAAGATAACATGCCGCCTTCTCAAGTCGGGATTATGTATGCACAATTCGTTCCTAACCCTGACTCTGGCGGTGGAACGACAAACATCACATGGACGGATGTGCCAGATGAAACTGGTGAATCGTACCGCATTTACATGTCAGGCAATCCGTTTTCCACGATCCTCAGTTCCAGCGTGCAATTGATTGCCACCGTCTCAGAAGGCGTAGAGTCTTACGAATATCATGTTCCTACTGGCCGTCTTGGCTATGCATACTACTGTATCGTCACCGTCGATCTCTACGGTGTGCTTGATACCAACACAACCGTGAATTCTTGCCAAGAGTCGGTTTTTGAAGATGCATTCACTCCATGGATTGCCGAACCAACACAAGTCCAGGCTGAGTTCATCGGTGATCGCACCACTCGGGTCACTTGGCAAGATCAACTCGGAGTCGAAGGTGAGCGGTATCACATTTGGCGGTCCAACTTCCGCGTGACCGGTGCCGAATTCGTTGCCAATCAATCCATGGAATGGCTTGGCTCCGTGAGCGACGGTGTGGGCTTTTTCGATGTGCTTCTTGACGCAGATATTCTTCGAGACAATGCTCACTATTACGTGACAACAGAGGCACTCTATGGCCACATCAATGGCACCTACATGGACACCCGTCTGAATCAAAATCACTACGGTCCAATCTCCGAAGACACCCGCGCTCCAAATCCAGCTCGGATTAAGGAAGCCACATCACTCGGGGCACTGAATCAAATCACCTTGGAATGGTTCAACGAACCAGACGTCAATGAAGGCTACGAAATCTGGCGCCATTATGGAGCTCCTTTCGGTGAAAATGAAGATCAAATTGGCAACATTGGCGATGATGGCTGGGAATTCGTTCTTGGTGACATCTCCCCCGGTGAAAGCACTGACAGCACTCTTGTTCGCCAACTACCAATCCCTGCTGGCGTTGATCGTGATGTTTGGTATGCGGTGATTATTGAAGACCAATGGAGCAATCAAAACCCTGAGATGTTCAATGGCATTGGTGGTAACGCAGTGAAAATTAACGAGGACACGAAGTTCCCCGTTGCAAGCATGATTTTGCTTGATGAAGATGGAACAGCATTCCAAAGTCCATCACTGGTTTCAGGTTCCTATGTGGTTCAAATGGAGATTGATGAATACCTCCAAGGCAACCCATCCGTCAACATCACCACCATCGCAGGTGGCGATATCTCCGGTGGAGAGATCGAAATGAACATGATTGCCGACAACAACAACGACCCTGATCGTGGTCCAGTCTATGCCTTCGAGTTCTTTGTTAGCCAGTCCACAATTGCTGGCGATATGGTCATCGAACTGATTATGGAAGATGAATCTGGAAACACCATCAGTCAAATCTGGACCGATCGGGCAGTTGACGCAAAGCGGCCTACTGTGGAAATCTACTCTCCTTCCTCCGGTAATGACGGCTCAAAGTACCTTTATGGAAATTCAATACAAGTCCTTGCAGGAGCGACCGACGACGTGCTGATCACCTCGTTCCAGTACAAGTTCACCTACAACTATGGTACCGGTAATTCTCAAACGACGCCTTGGTCAGAATCAACCACGGTCACCGACCTCGATGGTGATGGCCGTTCGATGGTTCTTGACATGGAATTCTCAGCAGGAAACTTTGAGCCTGGACAACACGCTGTGTTTGTCCGAGCTGTTGACTCCGCAGGAAATGAAGTGTCCAAGAACGTGGTGTTCGTCGTCGATCAGTGTCGAAACCGTTTGGATGGTACAACATCGTGTAATTATGTCGAGGCCCTTCAACCGGAACCAGAACCGATCGTCATTACCCCATCAATGTCGGATCCACCATATGTGTTGGTCTGGGTTCTCACTGGCGTCTTTGTGATGTCATTGATTGTCATGGCTTTGATTATTCAAACCAGTATGTCTGGTCCAAAGAAGAAGAAATCGAAGGGCGATGAAGATGGTGAAGATGATGATTGGATGGCTGAATTCATCGGAACCTCGCAAGATCTTGACATGGCCGCGGTCACAGATACGAGTGGCGGCGAGAAGAAGGAAGTTCCAGAAGTCGCCGAAGTTGAGGAAGAAGACGATCCGTTTGCAGTTAACGTCGTTCAACGCAAGACACGCAACAAGAAGGCCGCAGTCGAAGAAGAGGAGGACGATGAGGATGAGGATGACATGTTCAACTGGAATGACGATGACGACGATGACGACGAGGAGGAGGAAGAACCTGCTCCAGTCGCGAAGAAGCGCACCGTAGGTCGTCGCGCAGCACCACGTAAGGCGCCAGCCCGCCGAAAGGTTGGGCGTGCAAAAAAGGATGATTGACGCTCCAGTTTATGCGGTGGACTCAAGGCCTCTTGCAGGCTGCAATTGAGCATGGGCGATTCCGCTACTTCGAATGAGGCCACCAAGGACGAACCTTCAGAACACACCGAGGTTGCCTTTGACAATCTTCTTGATTCATTCAATCCAATGAAAAACAAACTGAACTGGCTCTTACTTGCTGCTCCAGTTGCCCTCTTCATGAACCACCAGCACAATGTTGCCCTTGCGTTTATGTTCTCAATGGTTGCCATCATGCCATTGGCATTCCTCATGGGCAAAGCAACCGAAGAGATTGCTTTGAGAACAGGAGAAGCCATTGGTGGTCTTCTCAACGCTACCTTTGGAAATGCAGTGGAGATGATAATCGCAGGTCTTGCTCTCTATGCTGCTTCGAAATCAACGAATCAAGCGACGATCGATACGATGATCGAAGTAACGCAGGCCTCCTTGATTGGTTCCATCCTTGGAAACCTCTTGCTTGTGCTGGGTCTTGCCATGGTTTGGGGGGGTGTCAACCACAAGATTCAGCATTTCAACAAGGATGCTGGCCAGATGAACGGCTCGTTATTGCTGCTGGCTATTTTGGCCCTCATTATTCCAAGCGCTGTGGGCCTGATGGGCATCGACACAGGTGATGCGATTCGAGACATTTCTCGCTTTGCTGCGATTATCATTCTCATCATCTACGGACTTGCTCTTCTCTTCCAACTGAAAACCCACGTTGATGTCTTTGCAGCGGAAGCTGGCCACGGTACTCATGAGCACCCAACCATGAGCATCAAGGACGCATGGATCTTACTCATTCTTTCAACGGCTTTTGTTGGCTGGATGGCACACATCCTCGTCCATAACCTCGAGGGTGCTGTCCATGATTTGGGCGTTCCTGAATTGTTTGTAGGCGTGATCTTATTGCCATTCTTTGGCAATGCTGCTGAGCACTTTGCAGCCGTCATCGTTGCTGGCAAAGATAAAATGGATTTGGCGATAGCGATCGCTATTGGTTCGAGTGTCCAAATCGCTCTTTTTGTTGCACCCGTCATGGTTCTATTGGCCTGGGTTCTCAGTGTTGATTTGACGCTTGAATTCGGCGTGTTGGAAACTGCAGCGACCTTCATTTCTGTGCTTGTAGCAAACTCGATTCTTTCCGATGGGAAAACCAACTGGCTTGAAGGCGCCATGCTTCTTGCAAGCTACATCATTCTTGGTGCGGCTTTCTTTATGATTTGAGGAAGTGAGGGCATGAAAAAGACAGGATTGGCTCTTATCGTTGTCTCCACCCTTTTGCTGCTGGGTGGCACAGTTGGATACACTTTGGAAGGAACCGTTGATGATGTACCGACGCCAAACGTACAAGGCTTGGTGTTCTTCTCTGACGATGCGCTTCCAGGCAACCCCGCTTCCCTTGTCATCAATGCAGATACGAACATAAAATGGGACAGAGATGATGTCTTTCTCGTCATCGCTGACGGTGGCAAGAAGAAGCAATGCGATGACATAGCAGAAAATGGTGGTGTTCTCAGCGGATTCGATACCAACAGCAAGACCTGTACATATGGTGATGAAGGTTACGTGGCTGCTGGTGATGACGAAGTCGAAGGCCTTGATTGGCGAGTTGAATCGGGTGAATTCTTTGCAGGAATTGGAACAAAAGAAGGTGTGCTTCCAGAAGGAACTGAACTCAATCTCAATTATTCAATCAACCTCACCCTAAGCGCAGCAGGTTATCTCTTCGTTATCATCGCAGAAGGAGCTGGTATCCTTCTTATTCGACAGCAATAACTTCATTCGAGTCCATCGTAATACGACTGCACGGCAAGATCCAGTTCGGTCCAAGCTTGTCGCTCATCAATCGAGGTGGTGATTCCATCATACCTGAGCGCTTGACCATCGACCCATAGGTCAAGGCATGTTGCTCCATTGAACAAAAGGTTGGTGATATGGCGGTTTTTCGAGCGACCAACAGGGCGCATTCGTATGTCATCGATGTCCCATACAGCCCAATCTTTGCTACCTTTGGTGGCCATCTGGAATGCATCATGTGCGGTCATCAGCGTTGGGTCCCAATGGTCATGGCGTTGTACGAGAGCAGCCAATCGTGCCTCAGCAAGTAAATCCAAGCCGCTCCCCGAGGAGGCTGCACCATCTGTTCCGAGGCGAACATCGACACCTGCTTCATTGTAAGCAGGTAAGGAAAGCGTGCCGCCGCAGGCCAATTTCATATTGGAAGAAGGACAGTGGACGGCTGTAACATCGTGTTGGGCCAGTGTACGAATTTCGTTTTTCTTGACCCATGAGGCGTGAGCACACACCGTTCCCGGCTTGAAGAAGTCCAAACTGTCGAGGTATTCGACAGGATACATTCCGGTTTTCTCATGGCATTCTGCTACTTCTTTCCTTGTCTCACTGACATGGATGTGCAAGCGTCCATTGCGGCGCTCTGCCAATTCAGATGCTCTTCGCAAGGTCTCTTCGCTGCACAGATAGACTGAGTGGGTGGCGATGGCGTATTGGATGTGATCAAGCGGAGATTGATTCTTGAGCAGACCATCGAGTTCATCCAGCGCAGATTTAGCGTCCTCATGTGATGGCAGTGCTGCATCACTCACTGGCCCTCCAATCAATCCTCGTAGACCCGCATCTTCGAGCACCTTTCCGGTAACTGCGGGATAGAAGTACATGTCCGCCGCAAATGAACTCCCAGTTTTGATCATCTCTGCAGCCGCAGCTTGGGATCCAACGCGAACAAATTCAGGTGTAATCTTTGCTTCGGTAGGAAATATTGCTTCATTTAGCCAACGATGAAGTGGAAATCCATCACTAAAATCTCGTGCATTCAATTGCATGGCAAGGTGTGTGTGCCAGTTTTGTAAACTTCGCGTGATGAGTCGGTTGGAACCATCCACATCCTGTTTGACATCTTCGTCACCATTGGAGACAGACCATGCCCCGTCACTGTGCAAAAGCACATCACCGAGGTGCTTCTTTCCGCTTTCATCAACAAGCACCGTGTTGCGATACCTCACCGCAGCATCGTCGCCCATGAATGGTGGTGGTGGCGCCCCCTCATCAACGCTGGCCTCCCAACCGTCTTGCTTATGTTCACAAGCCACCGCCCGTCACATACGCCACTGTGGCTTAGCTGGTATAGCACCTGATTCGTAATCAGGAGGTCGGGAGTTCGAACCTCCCCAGTGGCTCCACATTACTGATTGTTGATCGAAGATTCGGGCTTCATTGAGAAGGCTTTAGCGCTGGCTTCAAGGCTTGCTACAGCGGGCAAACTACGTCCGGAGATGTAGTCAAGGCAAGCACCTCCACCAGTCGAGACATGACCCATCTTTGAGGCAAGGTTTCGCTTCATGATGAGGGTTGCAGTATGTCCGCCGCCAACAACAACGTAGGCATCAGATTCTGCACATGCGTTGAGCATCTCAATGGTCCCAAGTGCAAAATCAGGCAATTCAAAGACACCAGCAGGCCCGTTCAGATGGACGGTTCCTGCTGCTTTGATTGCCATTGAGAGGTTTCGAATTGATTGGATGCCTAAATCAAAGATTGGGGCTGAAACCGGCAGTTGCTCAAGGGGCAGATCCACCCGGTTATCTGCGACGTTTGCAGCGACGTCAACTGGAAGTCGGATGTGCTCAGAGAAGTCAAGGAGCAATGATTTGGCCTTCTCCACAGTGGGGTTCCATTGCTTGCCAAGTTCACCCACCAGGAAGTCATGGTTGACTAAACCGATGTCGTGGCCGACCAATTCGAGCATGAGGTTCGCCACGCCACCGGTCACCCAGACCTCGTCGCATATGTTGTTTCGAAGCATATTATCGGCGACGGCAATTGAATCATCGACCTTCACGCCACCAAGCACGGCGATGCACGGGCGAGCAGGATTTTCGAGAGCTCTGTCGAGTTTTCGTATTTCATTTGCCATCAGTTCACCAGCGACACATGGAATGAGGTTTGTGAATCCGACACCTGATGGTGTTGCACGGTGGGCACAGGCAAAAGCATCGTAGACATACAGGTCTGCAACGCTTGCTAACTTCTGAACCATTTGTGTTTCAGCCATGACATCAAAGGTGCCTTTGGTCTTGATTTCTTCATCGTACATTCTGACGTTGTTGAGCATGAGGATCTCGCCGACCCCGAGGCTTTCAATGGCAGCCATCGCCTTGTCTCCTGCGAGGTCCTCAACCCATTTCACAGGCCGTCCAAGGATCCTTCCAAGTTCTCTAGAGTGGCCTAAGGTGCTTGTGAAATCTTTTTTGCCAGGCCTAGATTGATGTGCAAGGAGCACGACCTTAGCCTTTGAAAGACGATTGAGTGTTGGTACAATGGCCTTGATTCTTGTGTCATCCAAGAAGGATTGGTCCGGTGCCATCGGAGAATTGATGTCCACACGAACGATGACTGTGCGCCCTTCAACATTGACATGTTCGAGGGTCAGAACACTCGCCATTACACACTCCAAGTGTCGCCGGTTTTTCATCCCCACGCATCAAATCCACCCTTCGTGGTCATCCATAACCACTTGCAAACCGCGCGTCTTTGGCCGGTCAGTTGTCCGAAAGGTGATATAGCCGCGAACACCGCTTCCGAAGGATGGCGCGCGAAGCACCCGAAAGGGACACATCGCTGGAGGGGGCACGCCGTCGCGCCAGCACGAGCACCTCGTCGTTTGGCGTTTCACGACGAGAAGGCCACGACGCTTCCACCTACTATGGAAGCAGAGTGAACGAGGGATTGGTCTCAAGCCGTGAGGTCGGTGAAGAACAACCACTTCCCCCGACGATGGCCAATAGCATCATCGCTGGAGATTCCCGAAACCTCGACTTGCCAAATAACTGCGTTCACCTTGTCGTGACCTCGCCGCCCTACAACGCCAGCAAAGAATACGACGAAGACCTCTCTCTTGGTGAATACCTCGATCTTCTCCATGGCGTCTTCGCAGAATGCTACCGGGTCCTTGCCCCTGGGGGTCGAATGGTGATCAATGTCGCTAACCTTGGGCGCAAGCCCTACATTCCACTTTCAAGTCACATCAACGTCATGATGAGTGAGATTGGATTTTTGATGCGCGGTGAAATCATTTGGGACAAATCAGCAAGTGCTGGATCCTCTTGTGCTTGGGGTTCATTCCAAAGTGCAAGCAATCCGTGTTTACGTGATGTTCATGAATACCTCTTGGTGTTCTCAAAAGGCGATTACAAACTTAAGCGTGACAAAAAAGAGCGGGCTGAAGGACGTATTGACACAATTCCAAGAGACGATTTCATCAAGCACACGAAATCGATTTGGTCATTTCCAACAGAACGTGCTTCACGCGTGAACCATCCAGCGCCATTCCCAGTTGAACTTCCAAAACGTTGCATCGAGATGTACAGCTTTGTCGGCGATGTCGTGCTTGATCCCTTCAATGGCTCAGGTTCGACGTGTGTGGCAGCAAAAACAACTGGACGAACATATGTTGGTGTCGACCTCTCAACAGCCTACTGCGAAATTGCAGAGCAACGAGTTCAATCGGCTGAAGCGTGGGTTGCACCCGAAGTACAGGTGTGATTTTCTTCGCTTCATAGGTTCTCCCAAGGGTTCTGCGAGGGTTGTTCTGAGATTGGTGGTGTAATCTGAGCAGGTTGCGCTTGCTGAGGTTGCTGAGTCAGTGGCGGGGTGATTTGCTGCACCGGTTGACCATATCCACTTTGAATGGTCTGACCCATTGGCATTTGAGATTGAACAGGCGCTTGGTAGGCCACTTGTCCGGGTTGCATCTGCCCAACTGGCATCACGACATTTTGGGGAGGATCGTCCAATACAAGGGCCAAAACTAGGCCGAGAACCAAGAGGGAAACAGCGCAGCACATGGCTCCAAATCCACCTATGGCTCCGAAGATACCACCGATCACCGCCTCGACACATGCTTCATCACAGTATTCGCCCCGAATGGTGACCTCAGCGTTACTTTCAACGGTGTATGTCATCCCTTGGGTGTGCCTGATGTCTCCGTAGTGAACCTCTTGGCCTGCTTGTGTCTCCATATCACTCCAAATGTAGCATTCGCCTGCAACATCGTTTCCTTCAGTGTCTATGATGGTGAGTTCTAATGTCTCACAATCAGCTGGGTGGATGACATACACCGAAATGATCCAAGACTCGTTGACGTTAGGCGTGAATGTCCCATCTGTGGCCGTCGTGAGGTATGTCTCACTTTCTGCACCAGCATCGGTGACGCTACCGATGCCACCAACCAATCCAATTCCGCCGATGACGAGGAAGATGGCGCCAAGGACGAGGGTCACTTTACTTGCAATATGCATGCTTGGACGTCAGAGCCCCACTCTATCAAACTGACTGTCTGCAATCAATTGCCATTTTATGGTGAAGCGATAGGAGTCATTTTGAACAGCCGGCATTCACAGGTTATCGATGACAGGTTGGGATGTGGCAGATTTGTCGGGCCCCGAAGGCCAGGATTGGCGCGTACCTTCATCAGAACTCGAAGCACGCCAATCGGAACTTGGACGATTGCTCCAGGATGCCGGAATCGCAGGTGCATTGATTCAACACCCTGTCGATTTGTACTATTTTGCGGGTGGTCGCCAAAATGCTTCGCTTTACATCCCAGCAAAAGGGTCCGGGGGCAGTGTTGAGGCAGGCGGAAACGGGCCAGTGCTGTTTGTCCGACGTTCCCTGCAACGAGCTAAGTTCGAAGGCGGTGGGGATGATTGTCCACATGAAGTCCTTTCTTTTCCACGGATGAAGGAATTTGCAGAGATCCTTTCTCAGAGAGGTGTTTCAACTGCACCAGGACTTCAGTTTGGAGAAGTGCCCAAGACCTATTCAGATCGATTTGTCAACGCGCTTTCATCGCTTGGTAGTTGCCCTGATGTAACAGGTATCATTCACGGCCAGCGAGAGGTCAAATCAGCGTGGGAACAAGAACAATTCAATTCAGCCGCTGACGTTCAACTTCGAATGTTTGAGGCGGTACAAGCTGTTGGCGGAGAAGGAGTTACGGAACTCGAATTGGTTGCTGCAGCGGAAGCCGTCAGTCGCTCAGAAGGTTTTGGAGGCCAAGTGCACATGCGACGCTTCCCACTTTCATGCGACCGTGGCGTCATTGTCGCTGGAAGAGCAGGAGGTATTCCATCCTTCTTCGATTCCGCTGTTGGTGGCACGGGGGCTCATCCGCTCAACGGGATGGGCTCTGGCTTTACACGAATCAAAGCAAATGAACCCGTCTTAGTCGACCTCGTTCACGCTCATCGAGGTTACATTGTGGACATGACTCGGATGTTTGTCGCAGGCCGTCTTGATGAAGCCTGGGCTTCACGTTTGGAAGATATGGTTGCTGTCAAGGAGACGGTAGTCGACGTCCTTGATCGTGGAGGCTTATGCAGCGAGGCATGGCATGAAGGGTTCGAATTGGCAAAGGAACTTGGTCACGCATCTCATTTGATGGGCATGGCGCCCGACCAGAGCAAATTCCTCGGCCACTCTGTCGGTCTCCAACTTGACGAATCTCCCGTGGTTGCAGCTGGTTTTGAACGACCATTGCCAATCGGGGCTACAATGGCCATCGAACCAAAAGTGGTTCATATCGAAGGCAGCATTGGCACAGAAGATACGTGGATTCGAGATGAGGATGGTATGCAACCCCTCACAGCCGACGGCCTTTGGCCAGCCATCACGGAGTGGTGAACATGACAGAACAAGAACAGATTGACAGTGATATTTGCGAGAAACTCGAGGGATGGACACATGAAGATGTGGGCAAGCGGATACCAAAACGCAGCACACCAAACGGCACCTACTACAACGAACCCATCGTGGCGGTTTTCTGTCAATTTTGTGGTTCTGAATTCGTAGGTCCCAGCCGAGAGGCGGGTGGATTCCTTGGTGGGCACGAATGCCTCCATGCCTGGGAAATCTCTCAGGCAATGAGCAGGGAAGACGGACTTACCGAGTGAATGGCCCATCGCCAGCGACCATAGTGTTCAATATGCCTCTTCCCGAGTGGGGTTCATGGCCAAGCCCTATTCCTCCGGACACATCGGTGCGGTGGCATCAAATTACACGGAAATGCGTCTTGCAGGTGCCGTCAAGCAACGGCTTGTCGAACTCATTTGTGAAGAGATTGAACGCCTTGTCCCAGAGATGGAACAGGCTACACTGGCTCAAGACCCAGACCGCAAAACCCTCGACGATGCTCACCGAACTCGCTTGAATTACAACCGCACCCGTGAACTGATGATCGATCAGTTGGATGCTGTCGAGTCGGTGGGCTCAGCAGCGGTTCAAGCCGGAATTGAACACATAGAACGCCACCTTGCAGCTTTGATTAAACATGCAGAAGCAGCGGCAGAGAAAGATCGAGTGGCCACCATCAAACCTCGCCACCTCGAGATTGCAATCCAAGGCATGGGGCTTGAAAGCAACGATGAGGAAGGCGACGCAACCGAATCCGTTCAAACCGAAGATTTCGTCGTTAGCCAAGGTGGCGGGGTACTGACTGAATCTTCATTGCTGGCTCTTGCAAAGACTCACGCTAAAATGCCGGTGACCCGTGATGCTGTCGAAGAGTTACTGGAAACATATTACATGGTGATTGAGCAGCTCGAATCCGATATCCGTAAGCACGCACAACTCGGTGGTAATCCAGTACAGTTCATCGAATCCATCGGTCGAATGAAGACTTTGATGTCACTTGGATGGATGCGAGCAATGCTCAGCAAGGCTGCAGAATCAGCAAGGGAAAGGGGCTACAAGAGAATTGACGTGGAGCAGATTGTTCACATCGATCCGTTTGAGTGAACCTGTGCTCTCAAAGAGATGCAGCAAAGGCAACAACCGCATCGTAATCCGGTTCTACACCAGGGTTTTCTGCAACCCATCGGTGTTGAACTGTACCTTCTTTGTCAATGATAATGATCACACGGTTGGCGCTAACGTAGCCTTCAATACCGCCCAGTCCGACAAAAGCGGCATCGTAAGCATTCACGACCTTTCTGTCAATGTCGGAAAGCAGAGCGAATTCAAGATTGTACTTTTTGGCGAATTCTGCATTAGCCCAAGGTGAGTCGACGCTGATGCCTAGAACGACAGCGTTTGCGTCGTTCAATGAACCAAGGTTGTCCTGGAAGGCACACATTTCCTTGTCACACACGCCAGTAAACGCCCCTGGGTAGAAGGCAAGAATTACATTTTGACCTTGAAAGTCAGCCAAACTCACATCGCTCTTGTCGGTGGTTTTGAGGGTAAAGGCAGGCGCTGAGTCTCCAATATTGACCATGCTAAAGCCAACCACTGCCGGCGTTTATCTGTTTCGATGAGCCAAACAGAGCCATCAAGCAACGTCGAATCGATCAGCGTTCATGACTTTGTTCCATGCACTGATGAAATCGTGGACAAACTTGTCCTTGTTGTCATCTTGAGCATAGACTTCTGCAATGGCTCGCAACTGGGAGTTGCTACCGAACACGAGATCGTAGCGTGTTGCTCGGCGAACAAGTTCTCCCGAAGAGCGGTCATGCGCTTCGTATGAATTGCTGCCAGTGGCCTTCCACTTGACGTTCATGTCAAGAAGGGTGGTGAAGAAATCAGAGGACAGAGTGTTGCCATCATTGAAGATTCCACGGTCATCAGAACTGACGCCCATTGAGCGTAGGCCGCCAACGAGGACAGTCATTTCAGGTGCGGTTAATCCAAGCAACTGTGCTTTGTCGAGCATCATTTCTTCAGGACTGACGCTGTAATTCTTGAGGAGGAAGTTTCTGAATCCATCAGATACCGGTTCAAGAACTGCAAACGAGTCAACATCGGTTTGAGCTTCGCTTGCGTCACCGCGGCCAGGAGTGAAGGCGACTTCAACTCCCGATGCCATCTCGATTGCGGTGTTTCCAGCAAGTACGATTGTGTCTGCAATGCTTGCACCGTGGGCTTCAGCAAGTGGGGTAAGAGCAGCAAGCACTTTGGCAAGTTGCTCAGGCTTGTTTGCAGCCCAGTCCTTCTGAGGTGCGAGTCTGATTCGGGCACCATTTGCTCCGCCACGCATGTCAGAGCCACGGAATGTGGAGGCGCTGGCCCAAGCGGTTTCGACCATCTCAGCAATGGAGAGTCCAGAGCCCTTGATGGCTTCCTTCAGAGATGCGACATCATAAGATGTGCTTCCTGCAGGAACCGGGTCTTGCCAAATGAGGTCTTCATCGGGGACATCAGGGCCAAGATAACGTGCCTTTGGACCCATGTCGCGGTGAAGTAGCTTGAACCATGCACGTGCGAAGGCATCTGCAAACTCGTCAGGGTTTTCGTGGAAGCGCTTGGAAATCTTGCGGTATTCTGGATCTCGAATCATGGCCATGTCAGCAGTGGTCATCATTGTTGGAACCTTGATCGATGCATCTTCAGCATCGGGTGCGAGGTCTTCAGGGTCAGGGTTTGCAGGGGTCCATTGATTGGCGCCAGCTGGGCTCTTGACAAGTTTCCAAGAATCTTCATATTTGAAAAGCAGGTCAAAGTAGCCATTGTCCCATTCGGTAGGGTTTGCAGTCCATGCGCCTTCGATACCACTGGTGATGGTGTCGCGACCCTTACCAGAGCCGTGAGTGTTTGCCCAACCAAAACCTTGTTCTTCGATCGAAGAGCCTTCAGGTTCTGATCCAACTTGACCGGCGTCGCCTGCTCCGTGAGCCTTTCCGAAGGTGTGTCCACCAGCCGTGAGGGCCACAGTTTCAGCGTCGTTCATTGCCATGCGAGCAAATGTCTCGCGGATGTCTTGAGCGCTCAGCAATGGGTCTGGGTTCGAGTTTGGTCCTTCCGGATTGACGTAAATCAATCCCATTTGAACCGCAGCAAGTGGATTGTCGAGGTCTTGGCGAGTGTCACCGTAGCGATCGTCTCCAAGCCACTCGTCTTCAGCACCCCAGTAAATGTCTTCTTCAGGGTGCCAAATGTCAGGTCGGCCACCGCCGAAACCAAACACAGGTCCGCCCATGGATTCAATGGCCACAATACCGGTCAAAACCAAAAGATCGGCCCAACTGATTTTGTTTCCGTACTTTTGCTTGATTGGCCAGAGCAAACGTCGTGCTTTGTCGAGGTTTCCGTTGTCGGGCCAGCTGTTCAATGGAGCGAATCGCTGAGCACCAGTACCGGCTCCACCGCGACCGTCACCGATTCGGTAGGTTCCAGCAGCGTGCCAGGTCATTCTGATGAAAAAGGGCCCATAGTGGCCGTAGTCTGCAGGCCACCAGTCTTGGCTGTCGGTCATAAGAGCGTGAAGATCTTTCTTCATTGCAGCATAATCCATGCTGTTGAATGCGTCCTTGTAGACGAAGTTCTCGCCCATCGGGTTTGACTTCTTATCATGTTGATGAAGAATGGCCAAGTTCAATTGATTTGGCCACCAATCATTATTCTTCATTCCAGTGCTTGGTGCACTGATTGCCCCGTGCATGACTGGACATTTTGCATCACCATTACTATCATTCATTTCTCGCATATTGCTGCCTCAGTTGGCGGAAACTCCCATGACATATCAAGGTGTAGTTTCAGCCTTCTTACGATTGTATTCACAAACTTCGACGGTGGTAGGGTTGATGTGCCTGAACTCCTGCCTTGAATCATGGGTCGATCCCTAGGCAGAAGAGGCGGGCTTCTTGGTTAGGATCGAACACCTTGATTCAGATTCTTGGGCCCCATTCCTCGCGGCTCCAATCTCCTTGTTGGTGCTTGGAAAAACAGGGTGCGAACCTTGTAAATTATGGGTAAAAACGCTCTCGAACCAAATGGATGAGATCGCCAGCGAGGTACGAGTGGGCACACTCCTGCTCGATGCACCCGGTTTCGGCCATTTCAAAATCGCACATCCGTGGGTCGCATTTGTGGATATCTTGCCATTTAACGCTCTGTACATTGATGGTGAACGTGTTGCTGAATGGGCTGGTGGAAGCATTGAACGCTTAGAAAAGGAACTCAACGGACGTGCGTGACCATGCTTGCATCCTCGGTTGTTCTTTCAGCTTTATTTGCAGGCTTGGTAGCCACTGGCGTCACGCTTGCCATAGAGCGATGGGGTGGGCTTGTTGGTGGTGTGCTTGGCACGGTACCATCCACAATTGTCCCTGCTGCTGCGGGCATGCATCTTTCTGGCAGTCAAGATGAGTTGTTGCAAAGTATGGCCATCGTCCCGTTAGGGATGCTTCTCAACGCCTTATTTCTCGGCGTATGGGTGATGCTCCCAAACCATCTTTCCACCCGCCGTCCATTGTTGGTGACAACGCTTGTTTCGCTGATTGTTTGGGCTTGTGCAGGAGTGGCACTGCTCGCCATTATTGGCACAGCCACAAACAGTGGGGCCTCTCACTGGACGATTGGCTTCATTGGTTTAGTTCTCCTCATCGCTTTGGCTGTGCGCTTTAATCTCAAAGCCCGACCAACGCCTAAGGGATCACGCCAAGTCCAATGGCCAGTTCTCGTTGGCAGAGGAGGTGCTGCAGCGTTTGCCATTGGTTGTGCGGTTTGGCTCTCCAGCCAAGGCCTACCCTTGCTTGCTGGCCTAGCCGCTGTGTTCCCAGCGATCTTCTTGACAAGTATGGTTGCGTTATGGCTTGCTCAAGGCGAGACGGTCCCTCAAGGCGCTGCAGGACCCATGATGCTCGGTGGGGTAAGCGTAGCTGTGTATGCGCTGGTGGTGATGTGGTCAATACCGGCATTTGGTCCCGTTTTTGGCTCTATCTTGGCATGGGTTGTCGCCGTTGGCGGTTGGTCATACCCTGTCTTTCTCATTCTGCGAAAAAGGGACCTCAGCCATTCACTTCGCGAGTCCAGCGCTCTGCAGCCGGCACCCCTTCAATCGTGATTTCAACTCCTGTTACACCCTTCAGGCTTGACACCTTACGATATAACGCCCGAAGGTCCAACAGACAGCAAGGGCAGTGGGGGCGGTGTGGGGTGATGCGCATTGCAATGATGCCAGTCTCTCCAATCTCAATGTTCCTCATGGCTTCGGTTTTGGTGTATGGTTGATCGGAATGCGGATCCTTCCAACCATTCAACAAGCGAATCACCCTGAGGCTCAGAGCTTTGTGCTTTCGAGGCTTCATGCGTTCTCACTCCCTGCTTCACTTGTCGTCTGGGGTTTCCTGTGCTTGAACTTCGTGTTCGAGGTCTTCCAATCGAAGTTCGTTCAAACGACCTTCAGCAGCGATGAGTTCTGCTTGACAGGTTTTCAGGAGTTCGGCTCCCTCCTCGTAGAGCTTGAGGGTTTCATCCAACCCCATGCCACCTCGTTCAAGTGTGGCAACTATGGCCTCCAGTCGTAGAGCAGCTTCATTGTATGTTGGTTCTTTTTCAGTCATTGTTCATTCTTCCTTGATGTGAATTTCAGTCACCGCAGCCTCTGCGGTTCCATCGACAAAGTGCAGGTTAAACTGCTGGCCAACGGCGAGCATACCCGTATTGGTGATCACAGTCCCATCCTGTGTTTGGGTCATCGCATACCCTCGCTCGAGAACCCGCTGTGGGTGAATGGAATGGAGGGCCGCTTCCAATCCACTTAACCGAGTACGTTCGCTCGAAAAGATACCTTCTGTGACTCGGTTTAGTTTCGCTTTATGAGCCATCAGCACTCGTTTTTCTGCATTGATGCCGGCAAGCGGGGCGACCTTGAGCCGTGCATGTATTCCGGTCAGACGCACCCTCGCATCACGAAATGTTCTACGCGTAGCATGGTCGAGGCGTTCGTCGAGATCATCCATCCACTGTTCCAATTCCGCTCGAATTGGCACGCTTCGTTCAATGGCGTTTGAAGGGGTTGAAGCTCGGACATCAGCAACGAGGTCAGAAACCAGTAAATCGGACTCATGGCCCACAGCAGAAACAACGGGAACTGGGCTGGCAAGGACGGCGCGAACAACGGGTTCCATGTTGAACGCCCAAAGATCCTGAGGTGAACCACCTCCGCGACCAACAATGACCAAATCCACAGGAGGCTCACCTCGTTGTGCCGCGACTTCCGGTTGGCTTAATCGACGGGTTAAGGCCAAAGCACGGACAATTTCCTCAACGGCTCTATCGCCTTGAACCAGCACGCCGATCACAGTTCGACGAAGCTTCGGCCAGCGGTTGTCGATCAGGCGTTTCATATCAGCCAATGCGGCTGAACCAGCCCCAGTAATGATGGCAATATGCTTTGGAATGAAGGGGAGGGCCATTCGAGTTCTGTCCAATTCACCTTCTTGTCGAAGCCGTTGGATCAATACTCGTTTGGCTTCTTCCATCGCTCCAAGGGTGTTAACAGGCTCAATTCGCTCGACGATCAGTTGGATGTTACCTCGTTTCACATAGACGTCCAAACTTGCCGTAACCACGACTTCAGTTCCTTCTTTAATCGAAGGATGAATGGCGCACCGTCCTTTCCAAATCACGGCGCTCAGTTGACCATCATCGTCCCTTAGGGTGAAGTATGTATGGCCTGAAGGATAGGGTTTCCATTGCGACACTTCGCCTCTAATCGCTTGTCGTTGAAACATAGGTTCGTGCGCGAGGGTACGCTTGACCATGGAGACGAATTGGCCGACAGCAAGCGGGCCTGTGGTGACCTCTGCTCGCTCCGTCATGCTTGGAAACAACCGCCTACGGTTCTTGAATCATATGCGTTCATTTCTCTGTACCATCCTTGCTCGGACCTTCATTCTCTGATCTCTTCTGATGCAGTTGGTGCCGTTGCCTTGCCTCGACTTCGTCGAGTTTCCGTTGAATCTTCCGTTGTAGAAACCTCACCACAATGTACACGGCAAAGGTGTTGACCAACAGCAGAAGCCATTCAGCGCGCCCCCATTCTTCGAACAGAATTCTTCCTCCATTCAAATCGGTGGTCGTACGTCAATGTCCACATCACCTGTTGGCAACCCGATGCATCCCAGTCGTGCGCCCTCCTCCAGCAAAAAATCATCCAAACCAGGAGGGAGGGGGTCGGGCAGAGGAACTTCACCAAGCATCAACGTAACCATACAGGCACCGCACGTTCCAGATGTGCAGTTCGTAGGAATGTCAACACCTGCTTCAATCGCGTGTTCTACGAGGGTTTTTCCAGCGACAAACGGTGTTTGTCCCAACAGGTGTGGGCCTTGCAAAAAGCGGACAACAGGCCGTGTTTGCTCGTGACTTGGATCGAAGTCTAGGGTTGCTGCAACCGCATTTGCGGACATCACAAGCACCTCATCGCATGTCCTTGTGACGGGTCCAGCGTCCAGTTTGCTTGTTGAAGAACAAACCAGCCTTCTTCATCCACTTGTTGAACTTAGTAGCGCCGGCTCCTGTTCGGAGAATGAAGTCTTCCCGGTCTTCCTGCGCTTGGATGTAATCCTTGGCAGCAAGGGTTTGATCGATCCAGTCGTTGATGTCCATGAGGCCACCAGTCAAGCCACCTTCTTCGACAACCTTTGTCATTTCATCAGCGGTCGCACCAGTTTCTTCCAAGTCCTTTCGTATCAGTTCGTTCACACTGCTGAAGTCCATCGATGCAGGCTTCGGCGGCACTGGATGACGAGGAGGCTTGTCTTCATCGATGACAATTCGGGTTCCGTTTTCCATTCTAGTCTCCACAAGGTCAGCGAGCCCAGAGGTGAAACTCGTCTCACATTCCCAGCACATGAAGGCCCAATCATCGGGCCGATCTTGATCTCGCGATTGGCGCGGGTCCATTTCATCGCCACAATGTGGACAGGCATGGAAGATGAGCGCAGGAACGTGCTTTCGTCGGAAATCCACAATATCTTGAGGTGTTCCTTCTAATTCCAGCATTTCATGGTCACGTGCAGCTTCAAGCCCACGGGTTTCCAATTGGTCGCGAATCTTGACCTTCTGGTCATCCTTTCCTTCATCATGAAGGTTATTTTCGAGTTTAACGATCAGCTCAACAGTTTTGCCCAAGCGGTTCATGACCAGCTTTTGAGCCCGAAACGCCTCGACCTTAGCGATTTTAAGCCGTTCTTTTTGTTCGGCTAGTTCAGTGAGGACATCCTTTTGCTTGCGTTGAAATTTGATTTCTTCAATCTTTGATTCTTGCTTCTTTTCGGGTGCAAGAACCTTTGACAGATAACGTTCTTTTCCGTGGCTTTGTGGGCCAGCAGCGATAATTGAGATGACACCGTCAGCGATGTCTGCTTTCAAGCCATAATTTTCAATCAGCATGTCCTTGTCGATTTTCTTCAAATCGCCAATTTTCAGACCAGAATCGGCCAACTGCTGGGCAGTGGTGTCGTCAATTCCTCGACGTAGTAAAGCGAGATAGGTGTCTTTCTTTGCCATAGCATCCCCTCCGACAAGTCCATGCGAGGAGGCACCACTAATAAAATTCTCTCCCGCATAAGCGTCTTAAAAATACAGATTTCGACTGTATTTGAACTCAAGAGTCGAGCGTCGAATCGACAAAAGAAACGGCCAGAGAAATCCAGTCGTCAAGCTCAAATTCCTCAGGACGCGCTTCCATTCGCTCATCATCCGCATGAGCAGCATAGGCGTCCTTCCAACGAGCATTGTGCCACCCTGCGGCCCTGTTGATGCGTTTTGGAGCCCGCTTTAGAGTGGTCCGGAGCTTCTTTCGGCGCTCAGCAAAACACTGGTGAATCATTTGGCGGACGAGACGAACATCGCATGGCCACTGTTCGTGATGGGCTTCCAGTGTGACATAGCGAGAGTTCACCTTAGGGTTCGGACTGAAATGATGCGGGCCAACTTTGTCCTCGATTTCACAATCCCAATCGAGGGCAGCCGTCATGCCGAGTGACCCCACATCGCTCTCATATTCCATCACGAGTCGTTCAGCGAATTCTTCCTGAACAAGGAGAACGACGTGATTCAATTCACTTGTTCTCGGGTTTCGCAGATAGCGGGTCAGATGTTCGATGAGAGGCGATGAGATCTGGTAGGGAATATTGGCCACGACCTTGTCGACATCAGAAGGCCAAGTTACATTCAGGGCATCCCCTTCGATCAACGTCAATTGCCCCGTCTTGATTTCGGGGGCAAAAGCGCCTCGTAGATGCTCAGCTGCACCGGGGTCAATTTCGATAGCCGTCACCTTGCACCCCACTACAAGCAAGGCCTCAGTCAGCACTCCAGGGCCAGGACCTATTTCGAGGACGTGATCGTTTTTCTCAACCTCACCAAGTTGCACAGCTCGTTGAATCAACTCATCATTGATGAGAAAGTGTTGCCCGAGGGATTTGTCAAAGGGCAATTTCGCTCTGAGGCTATCGACCAACCAACGGGCGCCTCTCATGCCTTCACCGGAAGGAGCAAGTCGATCAATCGTGGTTGGATATTTCGGTCTTCCAATTCAGTATGGAAGCGTTTTGCAAGCAAATCTGCAGCATCGATGTTGCATGCTTCATTGAGCGCAGCCAGCGTTTCAAAGCCACTGGAACCTCGAGCATCAACCATCTGCAAGGCCTTTTTATTGCCAACACCAGGTAAGAGCTCGAACGAATGTTGTTTGAGCGACATGTTTCCAGCTCGATTGAAGAAGGTGTCAATGAAGTGCCTTTCATTCTCTTCAATGAAAATCTGAATGACGAGTGGTAGGTCTGCCTTGACATGGTTTGCAACACGTCCGAGGTTGGTCATGCCAAGCACACGCCCGATGTTGATTCGTTTTGATGCATCCGTACCGATGTAGACACGAGAGGTGGTCAGCAAGGGGTCAACGCCGGGTTTTGGTTCGAGGCGGCAGAGCAGCATCTTTTCTTCACTGATGGCAACAATGACATTGTCGGTTACATCATGGTCAATGACACGTGCCCAGGTCTCTTCCATGAGCGGTGATTTTTGTTGCGATCGGTTGTTGCGTTGCCCACCTTGACGGTTGCCACCTTGGCGGTTGTTTTGTCTGCGTTGTCCACCCTGACGGTTGTTGTTTTGCCGAGGTTGAGGTGCAGCCTTCTTTGGTTGAGGTCTTGGAACGGTCGGGCGACCTTCTGCGGGTCGGGAGTAGCCGTGACCTCCAGTGGTCGTACGATCGGTTTTGCTGCCGCGTGTTGGCACCTTGATGTTGCGGTCGCGACGAGATCCTGACATGCCGAGTCACCACTGTGGGGATTGTGTTTCACTCGACGCCAATATGCTGTCGAACGATGTCAAGAATCTCTTGAATTTCACTGTCTTCGATCCCAAGACGGCGGGAAGCAAGGACTGCTTTCACGTCATCAGGATACATTGGCATCAACTCTGCGAGCTTTGCTGCAAGTTGTGGATGTGGAGCGAGTTTGTCGGTTGCGGTCAATGCATCACGAAGTGATTCGAAGACCTCAGGTAGGGTTTTGTAGCCGTTGCGATGGTCGCTAGCCGCCCATTCTGCGTGCTGGAGTGCGGCTTTTTGCTCATAGGTCAGGTTGTTGCGGCGCTCTTGAGCGTTCAACAGCATCTCTCGAACAGTGGCAAAGTCAACGAATCGCTCTTCATCAGTCATGTGGATTCCTCACTGGAGTGGTCGCAAATGCTCAGGTCGAGCAATCACAGTCTTTGGCATGTTTCCGTCCTTGACCGAAACAACCCACGCAACACCTTGGCGCTTCTGAATGAATCCAGTGCGGCCTTGGAAACGGCGGTGGGGCATACCCATCTGTTGTCCTCCATCGAGAACGATGGCGACTCGGTCGCCTTCTTGATATTCATGCATGACTCGGCTGATGTTCACTCGGCTTCGTTCGTTCTTGCGGCGTCGTAGAACGCTTCGTGTTCCGACTCGCAGGCCCTTGGATCGCTTCATGTTTTTTGCCTCCTATGCGCTCAGATTAGCAGATGTACATCTTCCAAGCAATTCGGCGACCTGCCTTCCCCATATAAGCACCGCGACGGATGCACGAGGGAAGTTACCCGAGAAAACCACTGAAAAACCACACTTTCAACGTCGAATTTCACCTTCAATCGGCGTGAATGTCGCCCACATCAAGCCACATCACGTCGCACTTGGCTTTGATCAATGACGAGAGGCTTGGCTGAGTTCGTCCGCCGTCGCCGTGCACAGTTTCCTTGACATAGGTACCCGATTCACATCGGAGTGTAAACTCGACTTCTAAAACACCATCTGGCATGGTTTCAATGATTGGTTTGGAGGTTTCAAAGACGGTTCGTTTTCGGATCAAGTCAGCCCGTCGATGAGCCACCCGTTCAGGTGTGCGTTGGAAGAGTTTGACACCAGCCAATTTGTCGATGGTCTCTTTGATGAAGTCGGCCTCTGGTAAGTCGAACATCACTGGAGCAGGTGGCCCCGCGTTCATAATTCGTTCAATCAAATCGCCTTTTGTTCCGGATTTGGAGAGGCCAAGTGCTTCCGCCTTCTCGACCAATTCTGCTTTTTTGAGTGCTTTCAATTCCTCTTCAGATGGCCCTTCGACAACCTCAATAACAGCAGGAAGTGGTTTTTTGTGGTCATTTTTGCGATCACCTCTCCTATTACGTCGTTTTGGATTCTTGCGGCCCTTCCCTCCTCGGTCTTGAACATCAACATGCGTCAAGTCCACCGGTGCAGTCAGCACCGCATGTTCCGCCTCGCTTAGAGGCATGACACGGAAGCGAATGGTGTATGATTTTTCAGCGGGTGTGTCCTTCACTCGAACGACTTCGCTTCGATTGGAACTGCGTAGGCCAGTGATCTTGATGCTCCCTTCTGCCAGTTCATTGATCGAATTCATTGCTGCATCGAGGTCGACAGTTCGAATCTTCGGCTCCTTCATTTCGATGACGAATGGTCGTCCTTGGCCCAGACAGCGGACATCGATGTCTTCTCGACCCATGCCATGGAACGCATGCTCCTTTGCTTCAAACAAACCAAGCAATGGGTTGCCAATGAGGTCCTGAACGCTCTTTTTGTACTGCAAACCCGTCCCTTCACACTTCTCACACCCTCGCCCCTTACAGGCGCGGCAAGGCCAGCGAGTTTGGGGGATGCCCCGTTCCAATTTTTGGTACCTGCCGTAGAGGTAGTGTGCACGAATATCGAGTTCCACAGTGAGGGTGAGCACGTCGATGAGAGCCAAAATTTGTGGCTTGTCATTGACCAGTTTCTTTCCATCCAAACGGTCATTGAGGTTTCTGGCAATTTCGGTGACAAGTCCAGATTTCAAAGCGTCAGACCCTCCAGCGCCAAGGCGCTTTCGGAGTTCTTCTTCTGCAGCGATCTGATCTTTGGGTATCCGGGCACCCAACTGCAAACGGGTGGCTTCATACGGCTGAATCGAATCATGAATAATGTCGGCGAGAAGGTCCGCTTCCTCGTAAAGATTTTCGCAAAACGGGCATAAAGGAATTTCAGTTCGGGCGTTTTCAAGGTGCGAATCCCTTTGAACAACACTTGCTCGAATTTCAACTCCAGATTCAGCGATGGTTTGCTCATAGCGCTTTTTGCCACCCAAGCGCCCTAAACAATGGTCACACGTACCTATTCGGACAAGGTGCTTATGGCCTGCAGGGGATGGGGCACGAGGGATTTCTTCCATGTGTGTGCCCAATTGATTTGGTGTTGAATTGAGGTCAAAATCAGGCTCTTCCTCCTCCTCTTCTTGTTCAGCGGGTTGGTCGTCCCAAAGGGAGTAATCGGTTTCACCAAATCCAGCATTGGCATACTTCATCCAATCTTCATCTTCATCTGGTTTGTCAGGTGTATCATTTGACATCAAAATCACCGCGTTCTCGGGGCCAACCCCAAAGACAGCAAACGGTCCGGCACCTCTCCTGTTCATGAACGCACCGGTTCACATTTCGTTTGTTGGAGGGTTGATTGGTCCAGTTTCTTCAAACGTTCATGAAAAAGAGGATGCTCAAGAACGCCCCAAAGAGCAGAGCAACGGCGCCAACAATGTACGACATGGCTGCAGACCCTTGCTTTCCACTGCTGCTTTCCCATGCGCCGTACTGGAATGAATACACCGCCATCATACACAATCCAATGGCATTGCCGTTGCAAAGAAAACAACAGAACATTTCTTCATCAATGTTGCCAATATTATCGAAGAAACCGAAAAAGGCGAACCCAATAGAGCCGATCATGGTCAAAAATCCACCCAACAGAAGGGAGGGTGAAGGTTTGCCGGAGGAGACGATAAGAGGTTGCTGGCCTGGCATTGTTGCCTGCCCGCTGATCATCGGCGCGACCTGTTGAATTTGACCAGAGAAGGTGTTTGTTTGCCGGGTCGGATTTGGTTGACTCGCTGGCTGAAGCGTGATTGCCTCAGGTGGCTTGTCTTGAACCATAGTAAGGCAGATGTGGCTTTTTTATTCAATGCTTTGCCGGCGAGTGTCGTCGTTTGCTCATTGACTTCGTCGAATCAACATCGTCACAGCTTTCTTTGCCTGTTCAAACACACCCACTTTTTCGAAACCGTGACGGTTGTGAAATCTCATTGAGCCAGGATTGGGCGGGAGCAGGCTGACTTCAGCGGTTACAGGAACGTCAAGTTGTTCTGCATGATCGATGACTTTGTTGTACAAATGCGTCCCAATTCCATGGCTTCTGACGTTCTCCGCAACAGCGATTCGATCGACGTAGAGAAATTCTTCATAGCGTTGATTAAACCATGCGTAATTCAAACTACCATAGCTTGTTTTTGGTAAGAGGCACAGCACAAATCCGTTGAGAACGTTGTGCTCGTCATACCCGAGAGCAAGCTCACTGAGGTCGAGAAGATCAGCCATTTCAGATTCTGTAACCTTGCCCGTCCCGGGTAAACCCTGTTCGTTGATGTCCACCATTCGAGGGATATCTTCTGGTGTGAGGGGGCGCAAGGCGTTCATCAAGCCTCCTCCAAGGGAGGTGCAGGGCTGGGTTCGAGTGAAGCGATCAAGCCGAGAGCAGCGGTGGTCAGCACAAGACTGGCTATGAGGGACAAGGCAATCATTGCTGCGGAGAAAATACCGAAATTACTGAACAGCCCCATCGGAGACAGAGCAATCATCGAAAATCCAGCAATGTCGGATGCTGCACTTCCTACGAGGGCAAGCCCACAGGCGCCTCCAACCCCGATCAAAGCTTCGTGATGGGTTTCCCCGTTCTCCCGACCTTCCCTGTACCGCTCTGTTACGTGAATACAATAATCGATGCCCACGCCAAGTGAAATTGTTGCGATGGTGACCGTCACGATGTTGAGTGAGGAGCCAGCGACGTACATCAACCCGTAGAGCCAGACTACGACAAGGAGAATTGGAACGAGCGTGACGCTTGCTTGCTTGAACGATCTAAAGCCCACAGAAAGGGTCCCAAAGACAAACAGCGAGCCAAGGATGAGCGAAGATTGCATTTCCTCTTGCATGGTGGTTGAAGCGACGAACCGGGTGACAGGTCGACCGGTCGGCATCACCCATGTGAGGGGCTTATCTTCGCTGGCCGGCCCTGCTTCTTCTCGAGTGCCCGTTGAGAGGTTGGTGAACGAGGACAGGTCCCTCCAAACCTCTTCCATTCCACCTGCCATGCCCGGGAAATCTTCGGGCGCGGTCATTCCAAATCGAATCAGCATGTGGTCATATTCTGCATCCTCACCGTTGATGTCCAACCATGGTTGAGTCGGATCCAGTTCGACGTTCGGAGCAATGTAGAGGCTGACAATACTAGGTGGAATATCGGGGATTGGTCCAACACCTGGGACACCATTGAGCGAGAGGAATCCATAGAAGAATGCGAGGCAATTGCGGTTCGTCAAATCCATCAAGAGGCCCCCGCCATCTTCAGTGCAACCCATGCCATGGCCGGTTTCATTGACGACCCACCCCGCCTCGACGAAGGGGTCTGGATTGAGCAATAACGAACCTTGAGCGGCGAAAACCATTTCGTCAAGAGCCAAGATATCGATGGTACCGTCTGGCTGTCTCGTGATTTTATCCGGTACGCCTTCAGGTAGCACATCCATGTCTTGCCTGAACACATCAATGGCAGCGAAAACTTCTGGATCGAGCACATCACCAACGATCAACAAGTTTGCAGGTTCACCTTCATCGGCAAATCGCTGTGAAATTTCATCGACACCAATGGCAAAATCGGATGACTCATCGAGGAAGTCTTCGACAGCGAAGTCGCCTTCGAGTTGAGCCATGCCATACGCTGCAGGGATCGTGATGAGGACAGCGATGATGGAAATAATGACAGCATTTTTCCATGTCCCTGAGGAGGTAGAAATTCGCTTGAGTACGTCCTCAGACACAAGATGGGTGGTCCCTTCTTGTGGCACTGTCGAACGGTTTCTCCCAGCCAACCAATCGTCGACCGACAGACGAATCAACGGCACCCAAAGGCCGGTAAGGATGAATGCTGAGAGGATACCAAGGGCTGCTTCAATTCCAAAAGAACGCAGCGCAGCGATGTCGCTGAAGAGGTTCGCTGCAAATGCCGCCATGGTCGTGACCGAGGTCAGCATGATGGCTCGGCCCACCCTCGATAGGGTAATTTCTGCAGAAGCCTCGGATGACTTCTTCATCGCTCGTTCTTCTTTGTATCGATGCAGGGCATGCAGCGAGTCATCGATACCTAATGCGAGGACAAGAATTGGAAGCAGATTAGAGAATTGTGACCTTGCTATAAGACTAAAACCAAACATTGAGGTCAAGCTTGAGAAATGCCCAATCATACCTTGCATCCATAGCAAGGCACTGCCGAGAGCAAACATGACGATGATGACGTCAGACAGTCGGCGCAGACTGACATAGAGGAGCACAATAATGGCCAAACCCATCAGCAAAATCAAGCCTGCACTGGCTTGCAGTTCCCGGTTCACTTCAACGTTCACACCTTGTCCGACAAGCAGGGTGATGGTGGTTCGGTCGTGGGTTCGAAGTTGACCTTCTAAGTCCATGTACGACCATTCAGTCGAACAGCCACCAGTTTCCATCAGAAGTTCGAGGCACTTGCTCTGATTGTATTGGGGAGGATGAAGAACGAGTGAGTTGTCTGCTATTCTGTAGCCCCCAATGCGAGTCCCTTCTTCTGAGAACACAATGCTCTTCTCCGGATGGGCGTCCTTCCAAATCACTTCCCACCCCATCGACTCTAATGTGCCTCGATCGAATTGAACAAGAAGCCATGTCGATGAAGCCGACCAGCGACCTTTACCAGTGAAGCCACCTTCCCACGTTCCGTCGGTATTGAGTTGACCACCGATTGGACCATCTTGAAGGGCGTTCATGTCAGCAACGAAGCCACGGTCAAGCGATAACCATCGCAAAAAATTGTTATCAGAAGCATCTGCCATGCGCGCAGCAGCCAAATCAATGTGCGCCTGGGTTACATTTGCATCATCGAATTCTAAGCATTCCAATACGCCGCAATCATACCAGTTCGTAGGAGGGTCGGTGACGATGCCCTGGGCGGTCAGGCCCGGTTGGGTGAGGACAGAGGTGTTGTTCATGAACCCTCTAAAGTGGTCGGAAAGGGAAATGGCACCAGGGGCTTGTGAGCCAGTGACGTCGTTCACGAGCGGCTTCATTGCTGGTGCAAGCGGGTGTTCTTGAATCATGTTGATTTTCCCGTCGATCTCTTGTAACAATGAGAGGTTGAGGATTCCACCAGTCGGCGCATAGATGCCTTGCCACGGTTCACCTGCTTTCACCATCTCAGTGACGCTCGGTAGATTGGCATAGTCCGGTGCTCCATCGCTCATCAAGGGAACCGGCGTCCATTCCTCGATGGGTGGAACATAGTTGGGGTCTCGCGCTGAGACAAGGAAACCAAGAATAATTTCTGAGTTTGCAAACTCCTCATCGATAATCGCTTGAGCTGTGAGCTCGGGCGACTCCATTTCATACGATTCCATATCGATGGGTTGCAGCGCCGTCATGGCCCCGGGGATCATCAATAACGAAAGCAGAAAGATGGCAACATGGACCTTTTTTCGGTGTGGGATGAGCCACTTTGAAAACGATGCAAAGTCCCTTCCCATAGCGATAGGTTTGGTCTTCGCCTTTTCAAGTGATGTTTTTTGTTGATGATACAAAACAGGCATCGCTTGTTTCAAGCACCGGCTTTCCATCCCGGACATATGGCGATTTTATTGATCTTGAATCAACAACCCTACGATGGAACAGATGTGACTTGGAACGCGTTGCGTTTGGCGAAGCGACTCGACGAAGACGGAGCAGAGGTTCGAATCTTTTTGATGAACGACAGTGTTGATTTGGCTAGGGACGGTATTCTACCACCAGAAGGTGTCGAGGATATGGTGGCGATGCTCAAGGGGTTGATTTCAGCAGGTGTACCGGTGAAAGTTTGTGGCACCTGTCAAAATAGATGTGGTGTACTGAAGGGTCAAGGATACTACGATGGAGCTCAGTTCTCGACAATGGGCGAATGTTCAGAATGGGTCATGAGCAGCGAAAAAGTGCTTACGTTCTGATTACAAATGAAGTTCTGTTGCTAATGCCTCGGCGAGGTAATGGTATTCGTCCACATGATTGTACAGTTGCGCTGAGATTCTGAAGTACCTGCCTTGGGGTGAATCCCACGACCACACCGGAACCTGAATGCCATATTTTTCCTGCAGTACCTTGTGCAACGGATCGGGCTCGTGCAACGGAATGCCCCCACCCGTCCCCTCAGGAAGCATCAATGTGGCAATGCAAGCGATCATCGATTCAGGGCAGGGGGCGACAAGCCCAAGTCGTTCACAAAGAATACCCCGACCCTGCATGGCAAGATCGTGATTATGTTGCATGATGGCATCCCATCCGCCTTCAACCATGTTGGACATGAATGCGATGGTTTCTGGCAATGAACACCATGCCGAAAAATCCCTCGTCCCAGTCCAATCAAATTCGTGCCTGAAGCGGGTGGTGTCACCCAATGGGAAGGTCATTCCGTGGCTGATGGTTAAGGGATGAATCTTCAATTGGTGATCTTTTCGAACGTGTAAGAACGCAGAACCCTTTGGTGCACACAACCACTTGTGGCAGTTACTTGTGGTGTACGAGGCCCCCAATGTGTCAAGCTGAAGAGGCACCATGCCGATGCCATGTGCTGCATCAAGAAGCACCGAAACGCCTCTGCTTTCGAGCAATTCAACGAGTTCTTCGAACGGCATTCGAAGCCCAGTCGGGCTTGTCACCGTATCGATCATTGCCAACACTGTTCGGTCGCTCACGCCAGCCATGATGGCATCGATGGCAACCTGTGGGCCTTCAATCGGGAAAGGAATGTTGACCGTGACAACCTTTGCACCCCAACGCTCAGCCACGAAATCAATGGCGTTTCGACAGGCTTGGTAAGCGTGGTCGGGAACGAGGATTTCATCGCCCTGCTCGAAGACGAGGGAACGAAGAACAGTGTTGACTCCAGTGGTCGCATTTTCCACCAAGGCCAAATCATCTGGATCGCATTCAAGCATCGTGGCAAGAGCACCTCGTGCATGCTCCATGAACTCCATAGCAAGATCCTCATAGAACCGTACTGGTTCATCCTCAAGCAGATCCTGCCACTTTTGTTGTTCCTTACGAATGGCAATCGGCGTGGCTCCAAAAGATCCGTGGTTGAGGAAGACGCATTGCTCATCGAGCAGCCAATGTTTGGCAAGTTGGCTTCGTTGTGGGAGCGCCATAGCCCTTGGTGCACATGCCACTCTTTGAATGTTTGAATGGTTTAGGGTTTGGAATGAAAAACCACTCCGGTGTAATGTTAAAGGAATGAAATATTTAGAAACAGGTGAATCACCATGATTTATGACCATATTCCTTAAGACATATGCCGGTTTAAGGAAAAATATGAGCCTTGCACCAACTGATTATGACTACGGAATACCAGCGAACTATACTTTTGCAACAGAAATAACATGCGCGAACGACGAAGCCCGTGCGATGTTTGTCGAAGGCTATGGCCACATGCTGAACTACAACCACGAACAAGCCATCGCTTGCTTCAGCAAGGTTGCCGAACTTGATGACACCTGTGCAATGGCATGGTGGGGGATCGCATACTGCGTTTCATCCAATTACAATTGGGCACCGGGACTTGGTTCCGGCCACGATTCAATTCAAACCGCAGTTTCCCTCAAAGACGGTTGCACAGAATTGGAACAAGATTTGATCGATGCATTGGCTCAACGACACTCTGCAGAAGCCCGTGACGCCGCTGATCCAAGTGTTCTCAACATGGGGAACTCTCCTGAACTGAATGTTGCCTTCGCAGAAGCAATGGCTCCATTGTACGAAAAGTACAGTGGGAATTTGGATGTCACCGCAATCTATGTTGAAGCGCTGATGAACCTCAAGGCTTGGCAATTATGGGACAAAAACACTGCAACCGGAGAAATCACACCTGCTGATGACAACACCCTTTTGCTCGTCAAAATCATGGAAGATGCCTTTGCGAGCAGTGAAGAAGCCAAGGTTCACCCTGCTCTTTGCCACTTGTACTGTCACGCTTTGGAACTCTCACCTTTCCCAGAAAAGGCCCTCCCAGCCGCAGACGTCCTGCGCAACCTGATGCCAGGTCTCGGCCACCTTGTTCACATGCCATCGCACATTGATGCATGGGTTGGCCAATGGAAAGAAGCCGTTGAGTGTAACATTGCCGCGGTTGAAGCCGACGATCGATACGTCGAACTGACCGGTAATGAATCTCAATTCTACAAGTTCTACCGAATGCACAACCACCACTTCATCGTCTGGTGTGCTATGTTCGAAGGTCAATACGAGACGGCCCTCAAGTACGCCCGCAAGGCCGTTGACACACTGCCTGCCGGTGACGAAAATTCTGGTGTGCAATTCATGCTTGCCGGCATTATTCCAATGGGTGCAATCTTCCTCGAATCTTATGTGACAATGCCATGGCACGTCATGATTCGATTCGGAAAATGGGACGAAATTTTGGCTGAGCCAATGTACGACGACAAGGATGTCTTCCCGGCTACAATCGCTACTCAACACTACGCTCGTGGTGTCGCTTACGCTTCCAAGGGCATGGTCCCAGAAGCCGAAGCAGAGCAAGTCTTGTTCAACCAAGCACTCGAAAACCCAGCTCTCGCTGGCCGTGTGCTCCACAACAACCTGATGTACCAAGATCCAAGCGAAGGCCCGTGCATTTTGCTCGTCAACGCAGCAGTGCTTGACGGTGAAATCGAATACCGACGTCAGTACCTTGCAAAGGAACGCGGCGATGCATACGACTTCACCGATGCTTTCGATCACATCCGCCGAGGCGTCGATCTTTCACTCAACCTTGCTTACAACGAACCATGGGGTCAAATGCAACCTGTACGCCACATCCTCGGCGCTCTACTCTTTGAGCAGGGTCACGTCGAAGAAGCAGAAGGAGTCTACCGTGAAGACATCAAACTCTGGAAGGACAACATGTGGGGTCTCTTGGGACTGAAACTCTGCCTTGAAGCACGAGGCGATGCACCTGAAGAACTCGCTCAAGTGACCGCTTTGTTCGAAGAACGCTCATCTCGAGCAGACATGGTACCATCGGTGACCTGCTTCTGCGCTCAAGTCGATGACGAGCCAAGTTGCTGCGATTGAGTCCGCTCACATCACAGACCTTGTGGATGAACATCAAGGCGGGAATGTCCCAGTTTTGGACTGCCGCCCACATAACGATTTTATGGGCGTGGAAAGAGCCAAGGCCATGGATACATCGGTATTCTTGATCTCAAATGCCGAGGACTTCGCCTTGTCAAATTGTCAAGTCGATCCACCAGCAGAATTCGACGAGAAGCAATCGAAGCGAACGCTCAAGCAGAACACCAAGGTCTTACAGTCCTTGCAAAAATTGATGTGGGCCGAACGCAAGCAACGCATCTTAGTTGTTCTTCAAGCGATCGATGCAGGAGGAAAAGACGGGACCATTCGTTCAGTCTTCGGCGGCCTCAACCCTCAAGGCGTAAAGGTGCAATCGTTCAAACGCCCGACCAAGCAAGAATTGGCTCATGATTATCTTTGGCGAGTTCACAAGCACGTTCCAGGCAATGGCGAGATTATGGTGTTCAACCGCAGCCATTACGAGGATGTATTGGTGGTAAAGGTGCACGAGTACGCACCACTCGAATTGGTCGAGAAGCGATATGAGCACATCCGTAATTTTGAACAACTTCTCGCAGATGAAGGCACAACCATCATCAAAATCTTCCTCCATATTTCCAAAGACGAGCAGAAAAGACGCTTCGAAGATCGACTCAATGAGCCGGACAAAAACTGGAAATTCAAGAAAGAAGACCTGAAGGAACGGGCGTTTTGGGATCAGTATCAAGACGCTTTTGAAACGATGATTGAACGAACCAGCACCAAAGATGCACCGTGGTATGTCGTCCCTTCAAACAACAAAAAATACCGCAACGAGATTATTTCCAATCTGTTGATTGAAACCCTGTCTGGCCTGAACATGGAATTTCCTCCTGCCGCAGATGGCCTTGACAACATCGTCATCGATTGATGCGGGGGGCAGGATTCTCACCTTTGTTCACACGAGTGAACATGGTTCTCACCTGCGTGACACAATGAGATGCGGGGGGCAGGATTCTCACCTTTGTTCACACGAGTGAACATGGTTCTCACCTGCGTGACACAATGAGATGCGG
>CBFIIS010000003.1:0-58423 GCA_965662715.1 Candidatus Poseidoniaceae archaeon
CAACCTGTTCGACTGTTTTTATTGGGCCAAATGCTTCCATTGAGGGTGGTGTCGACGGGCGTCGATTCTGGGCTTGCTCAATCAGCGTTTGTGAATCAAACACATCATCCAACATGTCCTCAGCATCACCATTCCATGGGGTGTCGTTGCCACCCTTTCTCCGCCGTGTCAACAAACCAAGCAACGTTAGGATACTGATGAGTAAGGCCAGTTGGGCAAGAGAATTTGCTTCTTCACCAATAAGTCCAGCACTGATTTGTTCAAGCGAATTCCGCTCCGCTGGAGCAACGTCGATGACCATTGTTGCTTGGCCTGGTCGTTCGGGGTTTTCGTCCCATGCAATGGCCTTGACACGGATTTGGCCTGGGCTTCGGAACATGTGTTGAACGGTTGTACCAACCAAATCTGCATCGTTATCTTTGATTCCATCACCGTTGCTATCAATGGTTATATCGAGATCCCACACCACCGTTAGGCTGTCAATATCGTTGGCTGAATCGATGGTTTGTTGAGCGCTAAGAACGCAGATCTGGTAGGCCATGCAGTCCAAATTTTGCAATCGAACAATCGGGGGCATGTTCAAGACTTCAACACTCAAAATCTCGCTGGTTTGAGCCCCGTCGTCATCTGTAACATGGTAGATGATCGTGTGTGTGCCGCTTCGGTTCCAGGTGTAGGTTAACACATCACCTTCGATATCACAATCGTCATCAGCGCCTCCAATGTCATTGCTGTCAACCCCTGGATCGATGTCCCAACAGCGTACAAGGCTTGCTTGGTCGCTTGGTGTATCGGTAGCATTTCCTGTGATGGTGATCGATTGCCCTTCGGCAATAGGAAGGATTGAGACCAGTGGTTCAATGACAGGCGGTACATTTCGCACGTTGACCCAACGCTCGTTGATGGTGCTTGCTTCCCCATCTTCATCACTCACTTCCAGGCGGATGGTGTGGAGTCCAGATGTTGACCACATCATTGGGAAGGTCGAGACCCTTCCTGTGAATGAATACATCAACGATGGTTCTTGACCATCAGGCCACCATGTGTGAGTCAATGTGTCCAGATCATCAATCGAATCCAGTGCTTGTCCACGTACATTGACGGATTCATCTTCGTCGAGGTACCATATTTGCTGTTCATCGCTGGCAAGAATTGCATCGTTTTGGAGCAGTGCAATGGATGTGCCATGGGGTGCGATATTGGTGAATTTAATGTCGATGGTCGCCATGGTGGTAGCTGAATCATCATCGGTTCCAACGGCCGTGAAGGTGTGCCAACCCTCTGTTGGTGCGGTGGTGGTGCAGACCCTCGTGTAATAGCCCTCTTGGCATATTGCATCAGGCCAATAGACGTCAACTACGCCGGGCCATGCATCCTCAGAATCAGAATCATTGGCATAGGCATAAAGCGTGATTGGGTGCTCGACCTTCGCTTCAGTTCGCGAACTTCGAATCTCAATTTTCGGCTCTCGATTCCCGATCGAAGCGAGCAATGTCACAGTCTGCTCGTCACGTTCTTCATCGATGACAGTGACTTCGACTGGGTAATCGCCATCATCTATCCAAGTGTAATCCACACTGCAGTCCTCTGAAGGGATTTTCTCCCAAGCCCATGTCCGAGTGCCATCATCGTATGGGATGTTGAATTCGCAGACAACGGTTCCACCGTCTTCATCAAAGCTGCTTCCAGCATCGAGTGTGATTTCTTCGAGGGTGAGTGCGCTCGCGTTTTGAACCACCGGTGTCGGCAATCGCCCGACAAACATCGCAAGTTGTGCCACATCGTTGTCTGGATTTGCATCTGCAGAATTGATGTTGGAGGGGTCAGCTTCCCAAGTTATTGGTAGGATGCCAATGGTTTGATCATCGGGCACCACCCAAGAGAAGTTGACCTTATGAGCAGCGTATGTTGCCAAGGGTGGAAGTGCATACGATGTGTCTTGGCCATCAGGTCCACTGACCATGATGGTTGATGTCGCCGAGGTAGTAATGCCTCTGTTTTGAACGCCTACTTCGACCATTAACTCGTCGCCAGGAAGGACATTCCAGCCCGACAACGAGTTGAGTTCAGAAAGCACACCGCTCCTGTTTCTCAGGACCTTTGCGAACTCCTCACTTGCGATCAAATCCAATCCAACGAGGTACTCATCGAGGGTGAGGGTCGAAGCGCCAACGGTTGTGGTGGATTGAGAGGCAGGGTCGATGCGTGCCACAATGCCGTGGCTTGCCCAATCGAGTAAGCTTGCAGATGAGTCTTTTTCTTGCCCCACTTGAATGGTGAAAAACGCACTTCCATTGGCAGCAGTGGTCCCTGTCAACACCGAAGATGTGGTCTCATGTCGAAGTTCAATGGGGAGTCCACTTGCCGGATTAAAGCAAGAAGTGGAGGCATTGACCCAAACCCCAAGTGGCGTATTGAGCGCGGTGATGGTGTTTTCCAAATCGACCACTAAACATTCCTCTCGATTCCCGGGGTTGCTGTATTCGTCAACACCAGTCGCTCCAACCGGGATGTACTGCTTGAGTTTGAAATCAATTGTCAAACCGATATCATCTGAAGTATGAAGCCAAGCATAATTCGACACCTCTGGACAATACCATCGGTAGCCAGTTGGCGCCCCGTCACTGTTCACTGATTGCAATTCATACGAGGCATTGCAACCTCCATAACCGATGGTTTGACCAAAACTATTGCGAGGTTTGCCAACGCTGGTCACCTCCCAAGTGGTGCTGTTGGTATCACTTGTTGGAACTGGGAATGGTGTGATGTAATCGCTGGAACCAGACCACTGTGCAGAAGATGTTGTTGTTGTTGTCCATTGTTCATTCAATCGCAATGGAAAATCATAGGTTTCAGAGACAGGGCTGTAGGTGGTGCTGATGGTAATGTCACCGAGGATTTGAGTCAAACTTGAAATCCCATAGGGAACAAATCGAATGTACATGTCAAGGTCGCTTCGCAAGCTTGCAAGGTCACTTACTCTGAGGTATTCAGTTTGGCTGTACGTGATGTAGACATTGCCCCCAAAACCTTCGAGCGACACACCCGATTTGTCGAAATTAGCGGAGGATTTCAGAGTATAGGCGAGAACAGACATGTTGTCGACACTGCGCTCAGTGATATCGAGAACTTCCATTGTCGTGTCACCATAGATTTCGCCAACTGTTGCTTCAACTCCAGTGTCGGTGACGAGCAGTGTTGGATCAAAGGTCCCAGAATAGACCCATTTATCGCCCACCCTCCACGTAGGCACATCGCTTACACCAGGATCGCTACCTGCGCTTCGTGCTGGTGTGTTTTCATGCTCGAAATCAACCGTAAGCACCGGAGTTTGCACACTAAAACACAAAAGAACCACGAGCAAAATTGCCGAGGTGGCTCGCCTGAGGTTCGGGCGCATGCTACGCCACTCACTCAATAGAACATCAACGCTTCTCCTACTGGAGGATGGAATCTGGTTGGAATCAGTATTCCAACAAGTCTGCCAGTTCGTCCTTGATGATTTCCACAGCTTCGAGGATTTCATCCTTGTGACGTGCACCAGTGATGACCATTTTTCCGCTACCGAAGATCAAGCAAACCACCTTCGGGTAATCAAGTCGATAGATAAGACCCGGGAATTGCTCTGGTTCATACTCCACCTTGTCGAATGGTAGGTGGAAGGTCAAGTTGTTGAGGTTCAATTTTCGGGGCACGCCTGCTTGAGGCTCGCCAGTGAATTTGTCGTTTCCAGGATAGTCCTCGGGGTAATGGAGGGCGTAGGTCGCAACCATGTTTTGAACTTCGATTTCGACTTGATCGAGGTTCCAGGTTTCGATACCTGCTGCTCGCAAATCGTTAATCATTCGCTCGATTCCAGTGTGGATGTTGTCCTCGTTCTTTCCACCGGTGCATACGGCTCGGCCAGATCGGAACATGAGGATCGCAAGTTTTGGTTCAGTGACACGATAGACGACACCTGGGAATTGTTCAGGCTCGTATTCACAATTCAACTGAATTGCGATGTCAGGTAGGTCAAGTTCCTCAGCAACTCGTGTGCTGGCAACCACGTTCACAACAGTTAGACGTTCTTCATCGGTAGTCATAGTGCTACCGATATATAACCACTATATAAATAAAAGGCAGACGCCTTGGTTCTGTAGATTCTCTAAATGTGACACTGCGGACGCTTATGAATCGGGGCTCCATATCGGTACACTGTCGATCGCTTCAACCCTCACGCCGTCGTTTCCAAATTTCGAAATAAATGCTCTTCCACCTGCGAGTTCGATGGCTTCGCTCGTTGTTTTTGGGTCTCGAGTGAGGGCGACCATGCAACCACCACCTCCTGCTCCAGTCAATTTTGCGCCAAGTGATGTTGGGGCGGCAGCTCGAATCAGTGCGTCAAGTTCTGGGCATGAAACACCAAGGCCGCGAAGCATAATTTGATTTTCCGTCATAGCACGGCCTACAGCATCAAAATCACCATTTTTCAATGCCGAGATTCCTCTTCGTGCAATGGTTCCAATCGTTTCGATTTCTTTCATGCGTTCCGGCTCCTGCACAATCGCTTCAGCGACCTTGGCTACTTGTGCAGATGTGGGGGCATACACTCCAGTATTTCCAATGACCAAAAACAGATCATCGCTCCCCTCAGGTACCTTGAGGTCGTGCAACTCCCAAGTTCGCTTTCCATCACTCATTTCCAATGCTCTTCGATAAAGATGAGTTGCATCGTCTTCCACCTGATCACTCAGCAGAACAACACCCCCGTGAGCGCATGTTGAGGCGTCCATCGGCGATGCTCTGCCTCCCTGAGCTGCGGCTTCCACAGCATGTCCAAGTATGGCACACTCATCGATATCAAGAGCAGATTCAGCATGGATCATATGTGTTCGATTATCGTAATTCGACGGCCTCAATCCAGCCTTCTCATCATCAAACGTGGCGTAAGCATCCGTGTCGCCAATGGAACTTGAATAGCCTTCAGCCCAATGATGAGCTCCGTCCCTTGCTTCAACCATCCATCGTCCTCGAGCCACTCGGAGTGCAGCGCAGGCTGCCACGCTCAATGCAGCCGAAGATCCAAGTCCTGAAGCACGTGGAATATCGCCCGTAATTTGAATGGAAAGGGGTGGTGCCCCGTCTTTGGTAGGCCACAGGCGATGCCTCAATGTGTTGAGATGGGGGTGTTTTTTGCCCTCGAGTCTGTGCCCCTCAAGCCGCCAATGTTCATCTGGTGAAGGCTGGATGCTGACCTTTATTCGCTGTTCAATGGCGACGGCTACGGCTGGTTGACCAAAGACCACTGCATGCTCACCGAACAAGATGCACTTTCCAGGGGCGCTCGCTTCAACCAACATTTCTTTGCCGCCCAGTGGGAGCCACGAACCGGCGCTTGATATCCCTTGTTGAAAGTTGGCTTAATTTGTAGATTTTATTACGGTGCATTGAAAGATTGGTTTTGGCTGGCATGGGTGAAGGGGCTTAGCCCCTCTTCGGTGAAGGACCATGGAACACCCACTTTCAATGTCGTATGGGCCACTCCCTGGCTGGGTGCTGTTGCTCGTGCTGGGAGGCATTTCTGGAGGTTTTTTCCTCTATCAAGTCGTTAAAGCATCACGCTTGGTGATGATCGGGGCGCCAGATGACCGTTTCGATAACTGGGGGGCTCGAATCAAAGAAGTGATCACGGGCTGGCTCGGTCAGAAGCGTGTGCTACAAGACAGAATCGCCGGTGGTATTCACGTCCTCATGTTCTGGGGATTTTTGATGCTGTCCACCGACATGTTTGACCTAGCCACTGCCAATTACTTCTCACACCACATTTTACCAGACCTTGTACGAGGTCCTTGGAATCTGATTGTGGAAACAGGCTACACCATCGCTTTGGTTGGCTGCATGGCGGCTTTGTTGCGCAGGGTTGTCTTTACCCCTGAAAAATTGAAGGGTAAATCGCAGCTTGAAGGCAATGTCATTCTGCTTCTGATCATGACCATCACCGTCACCTCCTTTTTCGTTGAAGCTGGTGAGGCGGGTGTCTCAGCGAAATGGGAGCCAATCGGCTACTGGGTTGCTGAAAGTATTTCACCAAGCACCGTACTCGTCGTTGCGTCCTACTGGATGCATATGCTCGCCATCTCGACCTTCTTATTCCTGATTCCATTGTCCAAGCACATGCACTTGGTGATGGCCTTCCCGAATGTCTTCTTCCACGACATGCGCCCGATGGCGACCATGGAACCTCTCGCAAGGGGAGAGGATGGCAAAGCCGTCCTCCTCGATGATCTTGATATTGAATCCTTTGGTACGGTTAACTACACCGACCTTACATGGCGAAATTTGATTGATGGATGGGCTTGCACATCATGCGCAAGATGCCAAGACGTATGCCCTGCTTATGCAAGCGGTAAAGCGCTTAACCCAATGCAAATTATTCACGATGTTCGCCATTATGCAAACGACAATTCGACCGCATTAATGGCAGGCGAAACGCCTGAACAAGACATCATTGCCCGATTTGGCGAAGATGCCATCTGGGCATGCACCACGTGCCATGCTTGTGTTGAAGCCTGTCCGATTTACATCGATCATGTTCCAAAACTCACCGATGCCCGTCGTCATCTGATGATGGAGCGTATGGAATTTGACGAAAGCGTCGAAGAGACCATCATGCCACTCATGGCGACCATTGAGAACCTTGAATCAGATTCAAACCCCTATGGTTTGCCGGCTCACGAGCGTGGGGATTGGGCGGATGGACTTGACGTCAAGGTGGCAGAACCAGCGGAGTACATCTATTTCGCAGGCTGTGCTGCATCTTTCGACGAACGCAACAAAAAGGTCGCTCGAGACACGATCAGCGTCATGAAGGAAGCCGGTCTTGATGTCGGTATCCTTGGCATGCAAGAAGGCTGCAGTGGGGACTCCGCTCGACGAGCTGGAAATGAGTACCTCTTCCAGATGTTAGCAGAAACAAATCTTGCTACCTTCGAAGAGATTGGAGTCAAGAAGATTGTTGCCTCATGCCCTCACTGTTTCCATACCCTTGGTAAGGAATACAAAGACTATGGTGGTGAAGACATCGAAGTGATGCACCACTCACAACTCATCAACCATCTCCAGCAAGAAGGAAAACTTCCAGATCCAAAGCACGATCCATCCGTGACCTTCCACGATCCGTGCTACCTCGGCCGCATTGGCGGTGAACTCGATGCACCTCGAAATGCGATTGGTGGCGTCGATGTGGAAATCGAGCGCCATGGAAAGCAATCCTTCTGTTGCGGTGCCGGTGGCGCTCAAATGTGGATGGAAGAGGATGCAGACCAACGCGTCAATGTCATCAGGGCCAAAGAGATAGCAGAAACCGGAGCAGAAACTGTTGCTGTTGGATGTCCGTTCTGCTCGACCATGGTCAGCGACGGGTTGACCGCCATTGATTCCGAGATGGAAGTCAAAGATATTGCGGAAATCGTTTGGGAACAGATTAAGGCGAACGATGCTGCGATTGAAGCCAAGAAAGCAGCAGCCGCAGAAGCCGAAGCTTGATGCTAAGAGGTGGCTTTGTGAGCCAACACATCGATCAAGCCTCATTGTTGGCTTGGTTTGCAGAGCATCAAAGGGACCTGCCTTGGAGAACACTCAGTGATCCATGGCCAATTCTTCTTTCCGAGATACTACTTCAACAAACTCAAGTCAGCAGGGGTGTCGTGTTTTGGCAACGTTTGTTTGACCGGTATCCAACCATCCAAAGCATGGCTGAATCGACAGAGGAAGAAGTGCTCTATTTGTGGCAGGGTGCAGGCTACTACAGTCGAGCGCGTCGTCTTTTCCAACTGTCTAAGGTTGTATGTTCACCGGTTGACAAAGGAGGTTTTGATGGCGTTTTACCAACCGATGCAGCTCAACTTGAATCACTCCCAGGCATTGGTCCATACACTGCGGCAGCAGTAGCAAGTATTGCTCACGGTGAATCGATTGCATGCGTTGATGGAAACGTCAAGCGGGTCATGGCTCGCCAAAAAAGCATCAAACGACCATCTGAAAAAGAGGTTCAACAATGGGCTGATGATGTGCTTTGGCAACCCGATGCTGGGGCATGGAATCAAGCAGTAATGGAACTCGGCGCTACGATCTGCACACCCAAGAGCCCCCGTTGTAACATTTGTCCTGTGGTGGAATCCTGCACAGGGACCACGGCACCGGACCAGTATCCGGCTCCAAAAGTACGAAAGAAGAAACGAATGGATTTGATGTGCATTATCCGCCTTGACGCCAATGGTATGCCTGAATTACAACAACGAGATGAGTCTGGAATCTTGGCCGGCATGTGGGGGCCTCCACTCGCCAAAACGTTCGATGTTGAAGGGTTGGAGTACCTTGGTGAGATTCAGCATGTGCTTTCCCATAGAGACATGCGCATCAAGGTCTGGCGCAGTGATTGCGAGCAGGGCGTTGATCCCTCGAGCGTCCCATTATCATCACTTGATGTGAAACTTCTTGCACTTGCCGACCTTCATTGACCACGTGTCCATTATTCTGAAACGTTTCCTCTTATCTCGAGGTCAAACCGAAACGAGGCAAGCATCATCACGAGGCTGAGAAATAAAATGTATTCAGCAGGGGCGGCGATGTTGATGGCGGCTTGAGACATGTTCATGATTTCAGTTCCATCTCTTAATCCACCATCAATCACATGCGTCTGTACGGAGCGCGCCAATGACAGGTTCATGATTGCAAACGAAACTGCGCCGACAACCATCCAGAATTTTCTGTGAGCCTGTCCTAGGCTCAAGGTATTGGAGAGGGTAATGTGGGTGGTATACGACCATGCATAGCCACTCATGAACACCACCATTGCGAGAATGCTGTGGATGATGATATAGTCGTGCATACTGAACCATGACATACAGATTAACGAAACGCCAGAGATCAATCCCAACCACTTTGCTACATGACTGAACTTTTGTTCATGGATGGAATCAAAGGTATGGGCAAGGCGCAATGAAAGAGCGCATAAGAGCACTCCACCGAGTGTGAACCCAGCAGTGAACACCAGCCGCTCGAGGCCAGGGTAGTCTGATTCAGATATGAAAAAAGGGATCGCCCTGGAGTGTCCCGAGACCACATGTATGGTCATCGAAGTGATGCCCGTGAACAGAATGAGAAGCCATGTGCCTTTCAAGAGGTGTTCATCTCGCACCACAGATGTTCCGATCTGCAGGCCGTGTTCACCGCTCCAGTCAATCACTTGAATTCCCTCACGGTGTCGTTGATGCACGCATCAAATGAATGCCATTCCATGCCTAAGACTTGAGTCGCTTTTTCGGAAGAAAGGTTTGCATCACCTCGAAAGTAGCCTTTGACAGCCTTTCGGGTCATTCGTCTTGGCGCACCAAACCAACTCATCACCCAATCTTGGAACACAACGATTGACATCAATGGCACTGGAATGGCACGCTTTGGTGATTTTGTGTCTGGGTGGAGTTCCCGTATCCTACGACAGACTGCAGAAATGGTCGAATTGTTGTGGGGTGCAAGAATGAATCGACCTTGAGCTTCATCAATCTCAAACGCTTTTCTGTGAGCAACTGCGACATCGACGACATGGACGAAGGCCATCGGAATCTTCGGTGCGGCAGGAAACAAACCTTTCATCGCATCGTCAAACCACTCGACACTTGGTGTTGGTTTCACAAATCCACCACCGAGGACCCCGCTTGGATTGATCACTCGAAGGTCGAGATTCAAACGCTCTGCGAGTTCCCAAGCTAATCGCTCTGATTCAGTTTTAGCAATGACATATGGTGATGAACGATCGGTCTGCCAATCGTCTTCAGTCTTTTCTCGCCCTTTTGGCATCGAACCCACAGCAGCAATACTCGAGGTGTAGACCACCCTTGATATCTCACATTTTTTAGCCGCATTTAGGATGTGCAGCGTTCCTTTGTTTGCCGTATCGATGATGACCGTTGAATCTCCACTCGTCGAATACACCGTGGCGGTGTGAAACACGCCTTGGCAGCCAGCCATATGATCTTCCCAACCATCAGCATCAAGGACGTCACCTTGGACAAGTTCCAACCTGTCCTCAACACCAAGCACTTTCGCATGTTCACGCACGTGATCGACCTTTTTTGGGTCATTAAGGTCCCTGACTGACCCTTTGACATTGTAGCCATGAGTCAGCAAATCTTTGACGATATGGTTGCCAATATGCCCGTTAACCCCAGTGACGAAAATCGTCGTTCCGTTCGGAGTGATTGCTTCGCTCATGGCCTTCCGAAACGCGCGAGTGTCTTAACCTTCAAGTGAAGCAGACCTCACCGCAGGCTGAATCCGATGCCACTCCGCCTGCACGATACACGTCGAAAAGGGAAAGTCGATTTCTCGACTATGGAGCCTGGCAAAGTTTCGATGTATGTTTGTGGCGTCACTGTGTACGACAGATGTCACCTGGGCCATGCAAGATGCTATTTGGCGTTTGATCTGATCCATCGCTGGCTTGAATCATCTGGATATGACGTGCACTATGTCCAAAACTTCACCGATATTGATGACAAAATTATCGTTCGAGCCAATGAATTGGATGGGGATTGGAAAGCGCTTGTCGACCGAAACATCGAATCATATTACGAAGATATGGACGCACTCAACATTCTTCGGGCCGATGATTATCCTCGCTGCACCGATTATGTTGACGATATGATTCGAATCACTCAAGACTTGATTGACAAAGGAAATGCCTACCAAGCCAATGATGGCGTCTATTTCCACATCGATTCAGCTCCTGAAAAATATGGCGTCTTGACAGGTCAAAGCATTGAAGCTGTTCGTTCAGGCGCTGGAGGTCGAGTCGATAAAACTGGCTCTGGTAAGCGAGATCACAAAGACTTCGCACTTTGGAAATCAGCCAAACCAGGTGAACCGACATGGGATTCGCCATGGGGGCCAGGCCGTCCAGGTTGGCATATTGAGTGTACCGCGATGAGCATGGATTACTTTGGTGCACAATTCGACATTCACGGTGGAGGCCACGATTTGAGGTTCCCTCATCATGAAGCTGAAATTTTCCAAGGCGAATGTCACACAGGCTGTTCACCAGTCGTCCATCATTGGTTGCACAATGGCTTTGTCAACATCGATGGTGAAAAGATGAGTAAATCGCTTGGGAATTTTTGGACTATTCGAGATATACTCGAGAAGGTTGATGCCATGGTGCTTAGATTCGCGCTGATCAATGCTCATTATCGCTCTCCAATCGATATGAATGAGACCTTGCTCAAGAATGCAGAAAAGAATTACAATCGTGTCCTTGAGACCTATGTTTCTGCACTGAAAGCACGAACCTCTGAACACCCTGTGGAATTGCCACATGCAGACATCACCTCGACCCACCCGCTTTCCAAATCACTTGGTTTGTTGGAAAAAATGGGTGAAGGTTTTGCTCGGGCGATGGATGATGATTTCAACAGCAGAGAGGCTGTGGCCAAAGTGCTTGGTGCAGTTCGTGAAATCTCCAAAGTGCTTGGTAGCGGGTTAGATGAGGCCGATCAGGATGCGTTTGCACATTACGCAGTGGATTGGCTTGAAGAGAGTGCAGGTGTTGTGCTCGGTGTGTTGCCAACAAGGGAAATGGCACTTGCAGAACCAGAAGCTGATCCGAGAAAGGAAGCCATCGCTGAACAGGTGGAACAATTGCTCCTTGAGCGAACAGAAGCTCGTAATGCAAAGGACTGGACTCGGGCAGAACAAATTCGCGATGAACTGAAGGCAATCGGTGTTGTCGTCACCGATTCAGCATCCGGCCCCACATGGGACCTTGCTTGAATGTCACTCCTCTTCGCTGGAATCGCTTTTCGCCTTCATTGGCGGTGGTGCTGGAACAAATGTTGATTCGCTGAGTGATGGTTCGAGTTCAGTCTCATCCCAAATCTTCTCAATCGTTGCCTCTTCACTGAGGTTCAATTGGTCGCCACCTGTTTTGCTGATCAGGTATAACCCAACACCCATAACCCCAATAATTCCAAACAAGAGCAAAATGATGTTTTGCCGGTCTGTTTCACCGCTTGCACCATCTGCATCGGTCATGCTGCCATCGCCAGAGTTCGGATTTGTCAAGCAAGGAGGGAGGGAGCCATCATCACAGAGCACAATCGTGGTACCATCACCATTCCCGTCTCCGCCAGTGGTGTCGCCAGTACCTGTGTTGTCTGTGTTACCGCTGTTTCCAGTATTGGTATTATCACCATTGTTGTCATTGCCACCGGTGTTTCCACTGTTCCCGCCCGTTGTTCCATCGTCTTCTGGAAGCGTAATATCGGCTGATGTACGGTCGCCATCAGCGTCCATTTCAACCGTGTAATAATCGTAGAGTTTGCTCAAATCGATGTGGGTGTTGGCCCATGACGAGCTGTTGATGACATTGAAATAGCGTTCATCACCAGTGGTGAAGATTGGATCTAATGTCATGTTTTTGAGATGGGATACACCATCACGATAATCGCCGTCAAAAGTCGTGTCAAGCCATGCTTGGACTTCCGAATCGCTGGTCATTTCAGACACCTCGGACCAGTGCTCACGAATGTCACTCAATTCGTTTCGCATGGCCATGGCCAAGCCCGCCTCAATGCTGGCAAAGGATTGGCTCCCATCAACAACAGATGTTGAGGTGATATCGACCACCTTCGAAACACCGCCACCTTCGATAACTTCCCAATCATCACCCTTGAGTGCCGTCATGATGTCTTCATCGCCAAACAGGGCTTTGCCTTGAACCATGGTCAATCGCACATCCTCGTCAATGGCTTCGATAAGGTTGCGGTATGGGTCTTCGTGGAAGGTATCGATGACCACAAGGTCAGCGATCAGGCCTGCCTTGACTTGACCAACAAATGGATCCCATTTTGCGGCAGCAGCAGGATTAGAAGTAACCATTTCTGCAAGCTCATAGTTGGAGAAATAGTTGTTCATAATTTCCTTATTCCACAAGTCTGCAACTTTGAGTTCGTGAAGGCTCGACTTAGAACCACTTGGTCCCCAATCAGGTGCAATAGAAATTTTCACTCCAGCGCGGTCAGCAGCGCGCACATCGGTTGTGTTACCGTACAGAAGCAGGTTTGAAAGTGGCGACCAGACGAGTTTTGAGTCAACAGCAGCCATCTGTTCAAACTGCGATGGCAAAAGGGATGTGCCATGGATGACAACGGTTGGTTCAGCAAGAAGGCCCTTGCTGTTCAACAGATCAAATTCGTCTCTGCTGGTCTTGTCGACGCCTTCGGACAAGTGGATAAACCATGCCTCAAGATCTCCATCATTGAAATCTGCAATTTTTCCTTCAGCGTTGTAGCTGGATTCATACCATCCACATACTGCACAAGTGACGATGTTGTCTTGGCCAAAGTTGTACAACTCGACGTTTCTTGAAAGCGTGCTGTCCCATGCATCGTTGCCAGATGGTGAGCCTTGCACAGCAGTGACGCCACCAGCAATGGCTTGCACTTCTGCGTACTTCATTTGCTCAGTAGCCATGCCCCAACGGTTGTTTTGTTGAACGTTATTTTTGTTCCAAGTGATGCTTGGTCCGTAATCGTAATTGTCACCCCATTGTCCTCGGTTGGTGTATCCACCTTCTGCAGACTTTTGATTTTCGTTAAGATGCACTTCAAAGTCCCAAAGTGGGATGTGATTGTAATGCATGTGGTTGTGCAGATCGATCAGGCCAGGATAAATTGTCCCGTTTGTTTCTAGGATTGGGACATCGGTGAGGTCGACACCGCTTGGGATGGTTGCTGCGTCAGACCACACACCGGTGATCTCACCATTTCGGACCATGACGTTGCCTTGATTCAGCACATTGTTTTCGCCATCCATGGTCACAACTCTCCCTTTCAACAGGAAGGCATCATTTGACACTGGGTCTGGGATGTTGAAGCATCTGACGATGTTGATCGCAACATCAGAATCTGCGCCGCCGGGGCCCCAGCCAGGGGTGGGTGTGACCTTTTGCAACTCACCATTGCTGTCCTCGACATAGGACTGACCATACCAGGAATCCTTTGCCGGATAGGACATTGAATCCATTGCAGCACCGGTGTCGTCACTGATGGTTACAGTGTCACCGTCAAAGTAATCAAGCAAAATTCCTGAATCAGCACTGAACACGGAGATTCGCCCATCGGCAGGGATGGTTGTGTTCCATGCAAGCTGACATGGCGGGCTGCCGCTGGTCACAGAAAGTTGCCAGTCTGAGACATCAACAGGCGTTGTGCCGCTGTTCCAAATTTCGATGAATTGGTCAGAATACTTACCGTACTCGCCATCGGCGTTCCAGTCAACTGCCCCGTAGACATTCTGAGAAGTCTCGTTCGAGACCAAGTTGTTCGGGCTGACAAACAACTCGGCGACAACGATAGAAGATTCTCGTCCCGAAGCAACGGCCGATTCCTCAGTTGAAGCAACTGACAATGTTGGCAAGAGCATGAGGGCGAACAGGGCGATGGCGACACAACGGGTCAGGCGCATGGGGGATGCTTGAGGCCCAAGCACATGAACTCGTCGGCACGGCAGAATGCGGTTGTATTCAAGAACCTCCACCGTTGGGGGTCATACATGGCAGCAATCAACTTGACCGAACCTGAATTTGCAGACACCGTCGAAAACAACGAAATTGTTTTGCTCGACTTTTGGGCGGAATGGTGTGGTCCATGCAAGGCATACGGTCCAGTCTACGAGCGTGTTTCAGAAGAGTTCCCTGACGTTGTTTTTGGCAAGATTGACACGGAAGCTGAACCTCAACTTGCTCAAGCATTCAACATTCGGTCGATCCCCACGACGATTGCTTTCAAAGAAGGCATCGGTGTGTTCATGCAACCAGGTGCTCTTCCAGAAGATGCACTTCGCGACCTTGTCACCAAACTCGGCACGCTCGATATGAATGAAGTTCGTGCTGAAATTGAATCCCAAAAAGACCAACAAAAGGCTGTTTAATCACCAGTGGAAAAATCGGGTGAAGGATGCGGCAACGATGGCTGCTGTTGAGTGATATAGGGTATTTGCCACCTTCTTTGGTAGGCTAAGGCAAGAAAAGGTGTAATCCAAGAAACCAATGCGTTCAAAAATCCCACAGGGTAGGACATGCCATGCACCTGCGCTCATTATTCTTGGTATCGGTGATGCTCAGTGCTAGCCTCTCTGGTTGTTTTGGCGAGCAGCAAATCGATGACGGTGGCATTGAGGCTCCGTATGAATTCTATCCCGAACCTTGGGACCGCACCGACATGAACTACGATGATTCCGATGTTTTTGCCCGAGTAACGATGAATGGTTCGTATGGCATTGATGCGGTTCGGTCTGTCTTTGTACCCGTCCCTACAATCACTGCAGCTGACGGTGGTGCTGGGCTGACCGGTAATGCAGAAGTCCACCTTGGGCTATGGCTACCAGTGATTGAAGGGTGCGATTGGGAAGCTGGAAATGTTTCCGAGGCGTGTCAAGTTCCTGTCATTGCTGAAGTCGGCCCGTATTACAACGATGGCGATGTTGACGCGCTGACTCCTGCGGACCGTTTGGGTCGAATGTTGATCGAAAATTATGTGCCCCACGGATATGGCGTTGCCCAAGTATCAGTGTTTGGCACTGGTGAATCAAACCACTGTATGGACCTCATGGGCACAGATGAACAACGTGGCATCGATGCAGCAGTCACTTGGCTCGGCAGCCAGGGCTGGTCAAATGGGAACGTTGGTCTCATCGGCAAATCATATGATGGCTCCACTCCATGGCAGGCAGCCACCTTTGGCAACCCTCACCTTGCCACCATCGTTCCAATGTCAGGTCTGATTGGCGTCCATGAACTCATGTGGAGAAATGGAAGCATGGAGGCTCGTGGAATGATCATGCACAACGGTGTTTACGGCTCGTTTGGTGTAGACGGTGATGCGGCAGATGCTGAGAATGCTTGTGAGGGATACATGGAAGGCTACTTCAACGGGCCAGCCGCTTATCTCACGGGTGGGATGGTCGAATACGGAGGCAATGATTACTGGACTTCCCGTTCCTTCCTCGACCGTGTGGTGAGCAATTACAATGGCTCAGTGTACATCATTCAGGGCATGCAAGATTGGAACGTTGACCCGCACATGGCTTTCCCAACTCACCAAATCATAGAAGATGCTGGAATTGAAGTCAAAACCCTTGCAGGCCAATGGGCTCACGATTATCCAGATCGAAAATCTGGTCATGAGTCACTGCCTTCTGGTGAAGGTGCAGAAGCCTACCCGTACACCCTTCGTTGGGACTGGGCTGACGAGATGTTGTATTGGTTCGACTGGTACCTCAAGGGCGAAGGTCGGGCACCGACCCTTGGCGTTGAAATGCAAGACAACCGCGGAGGATGGAGGTTCGAAGCAACATATCCTGCAGAGGATACAGAGTACCTGCTCATTAACGCAGCAGAACTTAATCCAAGCAGTGCGGGTATGGTCACGACAACTGAAACAATCACACTCACCTACGGGCCGTTTGAGCAAGACGCCTACATCGCAGGGATGCCTTCATTCCACATTGCAGTCACACCCCATACGACAAATGGAGCACACGCCTTCCTTGAGATGAGCGATTCTTCGGGTATGCGTCTTGGTCATGCAGTTATGGACTTCCGCTTCGCCGATGGAGGGCGCGATGGAAACGAACTCATGGCTGCCTTTTCGACCGTGACAGGTAAGATGGAATTCATGCCGATGGATGTGTTCATCGAAGCCGGTGAAACCATTACCATCACCATGACTCAAACAGGCATGGACTACGTGCCATCACCTGCGGCAGCTGGCGGCTACAGTGTGAATTGGGCAAATTCGGAATTGACACTACCACTTGTGTACCGAACATGTGAAGACCTGTTCCAAGCACCTTTGCATGCCTATGGGGAAGAAGCAGGGCGTGTGTGCTGATCACTGAAACATCGTCAAGATGTCTCCGAACAAGGCCTTTGCGTGACCATCGCTCCGCTCCACTAACCTCTTGACAATGAGTTCAGGTGTTGAACGGGCCAAATGATTCCGTTTCGGTGTTCGATCAACCATTAACTCAAGATCTGCATCAAGGCCCTTTGCCTCGATGCCATCCACACGTAGGTCATCCCTTCCGGTTGCTTCCAAAATTGCCGGTGCAAGGTGGGTGACCAGCATCATTGTTGTATCGTTTTGAGCTTCAGCTGCAAGCAGCATGCCTGCGATGATTCTTGCTCCAGCACCTGGTTCTGTGATGGCTTCAAGTTCATCAGCCAAAATCAACTTCGGCGTAGGGTCGCTGACCACAGTCGCCAACTCGACCAATGTCTGTTCCAACGCACCCGCACTTTGAGTTCCACCCGCTTTCGCAAGAATGTGAAGTGCTTCAACCTGTCCGACAACAGCATGGCTTGCCGGGACCGGTAGACCCATGTGTGCGAGAATGCAAGTATGGGCCAACAATTCCAGCAATGTGGTCTTACCACCGGAGTTTGCGCCAGTGAGCAGAGCGAGTGATTGTTGATCGTTGTTCATAGCGCATCGCCCCAAGCCATAGGTGACAGCATCTGCTTCAACGCCTAGAAGGAGATGCCGACCATCCTCAATGTGAATGCCGTGGTCAGAAAGTTCAGGCATGGTGCAACCGTGTTCTTTTGCCCACCTTGCGACAGCAACCCACTGGTCAAGTTCGATGAGGTCACGAATAGCATGTTCACACTTAGGCTGCAGTGGGCCGAGGTTTTTGGCAAGAGTCAACATTCGCTCGGTTTCACCCGATGCTAGGTTTACTGAGAGTGCATGGTCGAGTTCGTCAATGACCTTGCGATCGATTTTAGCAGGCCAATTTTTTGTAAAAATGGAGTAAGGTACTCGAACGCCAGTCCCCTGAAGTTCTTCAGCAAGTTTTTGTTTTGCTGCCTCCATTGCATCGGCAATGACGTCACTTGTAGCTTCCTGGAGTTTTCTCTGGAAGGCAGCACCGTCGGAAAGTGCTTCGAGTAACTCGGTCCCACTGAGATTCATTTTAGCGTTGTTCATTGCGTCTGTGACCTCTTCATTCACCTCAGCTTCAAGCGATTTCATAATCTTCCATAGTCGGTCTTTGACGTCAGCAATTTTTTCCAAATCGCCTTGCTGGTCGATGTTTTCCAGCCATTCAGGTAGCCGTTCAAGGCCGCGCACTGTAGCGTGTATTTGCCCAAGAAAAGCATCATTCTCATCGCCATCCATGGCGTCTTCGATCAGTGACACGAGAACTGAGAGTTGACGCTGATTATTCCTGAACCAATCGATGGTTCGCTCAGGGATGACCATCTCAGGTGCGGGGTCATTTCCGAGCACGACCCAACCTTCGGGTGCTTGTGCAGGGCTGCCGCCGCCGATCCAAGTGACGAGTTTGAATACGGTGTAATCCTTCCACGTCTCACCCTCGCCTGGTTGGAGAACCCTGCACCATTTTTTGAGGTGGTCCAGTGACCTCTTGCTGACCACAACGCGTTCATACCGTTCACTGCTGTGACGGGTTTGACCGAGACCTTTCAACATCGAGGCAAGGCGTTCCATTCGTTCTGGGTGTTTCATGGCAAAATGAATGGCTGCACTGGATTTTTCACGGCGCATTGTGGGATCCTCAACCGGCATCAGTAACTGCATTCGCTGTCGTGTTGCAGATGCAGAGGCATAGCCTTGAATGTGCTGAAGTATGTCCTTGTGCAATCGTTGCGCTTCTTTTGTAGCAAGAAAGGAGCCAGAGTCACCCGCTACCATTCGGGCCAATGAAAGCGCTCGTTTTGGTGAAACGCCATCGATTTCAGCGACACGAGCAATATCGCCACATCGCAATGATGCTAACGCCTCGTGCTCACCCCCGAAATGTTCGGTGATTTTCTTGGCCAGTCGTTCGCCCACGCCGGGTAATGTACTCAGAACCATGACCCCCATCGTTTGTCAAGGGCTTTTGAGGATATTGCTCCCAGTTACCACTTTTGTCGCAAACTGAATGCGTTTTCGCATTGGCTCACGCTTCGGGCAATTCCAATTCCACAGCGAACAGTGGATCTGGATCTGTTGAATCGTGATAGGCAACAACAACACCGCCGTCGTTAAGGATGGCGAGGGATGCAAAATCAAAACGAATGTCATTTCCAGCACCTGAGGTCGAGTCGAGGTCGCCTTGACCGATGTAGGTTAATGTGTCTGGAGCCATACTTTCGCTGTAGTCTCGAACATGGAACACGGTGTCGACATCTGGCCCTTCGCTGCTTTGGTACCTGACGTTGAGGATGAATAGGTCCTGCTCGCCGTTTGCTTGGAATTCCCATTCCTCAATCTGTGTGGCCATGCTCCCCATTTCGTAGGTTTGGTTGGTCCAAGTTTGCGCTCCATCCATCGACATGTAATGGGTGAATGATGTGCCACTGTTGGCAACGCAATGGAGCGCTCCTGTGCGGTCAATCTGGCAATACTCTGATGGGAATTGGACTTCGAGTTCATTCCAAGAAAGCGTAGTGTCCATGAAAGCAGCGTTTCCGTTATCGAAATAACTCGGGAAGAGTAATCCGCCGCTTGGTACAGGGAAGGCTCTCATTTCCTTGTGAGGTTTGTTGACGTCCCAGTAGGCTGGAAGGTCAGCATCAGTGAAGTCCAGATCCAGCTCAATGGAGGGTTCTCCACCATCACGGCCAGGGAATTGGAAGGGGTAGTAATTCAGGCCATCAACACTGATTTGGCCACCTGCGTTTTGGGTTTGGTGCCAGAAATTTGAGACCACAACGCTTGCCCATTCCCCGTTCCCAAGGCTGGATGAGATTGGTCCAATGACTTCAACTTGCCAAGAACGATCGTAGAAGGGTTCAGTGATCCTGTTGTAACACCATTTCCATTCCCCTTCAGATTCGTCATAGAGAATGGCGTAGAATTTGTCGATTTTCAGGTCAGCGCCTAGGTATGGGAACCACGACATGGAAATGATGTCCCCATTGGTGGCTTGGACGATGCTTCCTTCTCCAAGCCCCTCTTGCCCTTCGTTGGTCGGAACGAATGTTCGACATTGAGTGTCAGGGATGAACCCCGGAATGTAGGTATCCCATGTGTGCGCTCTGTCTGCAGAATACACAGGATATTCTCCTCCAATGTTCATGATTTGCCCCTCGATTGAGGTTGCAATGTAATGCTCACAGCAATTGCCTCCCTTGGTTTTGTCAAACACCGCCCATGATGTATTGGTGGTTTGGTTGGTTGCCAAATCCACAGTCATAAACATCCGAACGTCTTCATGGGGCATCGAATCAATCATCGTGTAAGTTGACCAGATTGGCTCCTGTTGTTCTTCGGTGATGATCGCTTCCCCGTCACCAAAACAACCTGCCAAGACCATGGAGGTCATCAGCAACATGCTCAGCACGACTCGACGCATGACACTGGCTCACTGGGGTTCGATTTGAAGTCGTCGCTTGGGAATGCTGGCTCAAATACTTGGTTCATCGAAGTAAGATCTCAGTGTTTTGAGGCCTTGGGCCGTATGGCTTCCAAACCATGTCAAAGCCTCGCCATCAATGCATTTACACCATATGTTTTGACCACCATTTTCAACAACCTGAGCCACAATATCCTCGCCTTCAGCAAGGGCAAATGGGTGTGGTTCACTGGACAGCAGTAACCCCTCTATTTTGTGTTCAATGAGAGCCTCGATGGTAACCACAGGGTAGCCGTTGCCTCCTTCGACCAGCGCTGGCACTGCGAAGCCGAGTGTCGTGAGCACCCCACCAGCGTACTTTTCTGGCCCTACCGACATCAATGGCTTGTGCCAGATCATTGGTGTGATCCTCGAGGGTGCCAGTGGGCTCTCCGCTATTTCATCCAAAAGCGATTCAAGTTCAGAGGCAAATTCTTCTGCTTTTTCCTGCCTTCTGATGATCGTTCCGAGTTCCCTCAACATCTTCGGAACCTCCTTTGGATGTTCGACCGATGACACATAGACCTCTATCCCAGCGTCGAGTAAGGCATCATAGATCTCCTTTGGATTCTCCTCTCGATCAAGCACAACAAGGTCAGGCTTTGCTGATAGGATCTTGTTCAGGTTGGGAGTTTTCGTACCACCGACAACCGGCACTGAAGCGACCTTCTCAGCTGGATGTATGCACCATGGCGTTCGTCCCACGACTTCCTCTTGGTCACAACCCAGGTCGAAAAGCGTGAGTGTCAAACTTGGTACAAGGGAGACAATCCTCATGATGGCCCAACCTCATGCAACAGTGAACCATACCGTGGTACCGTCGACTTCGAAGGACTCACTTTGTTCTGAAGGTGAAGCATTCTCAGGGTGGAAGACCACACCAGCAGCACGTGTTTCGTTCACAATCCACTGTTGATCATCAGCGAATAACTCCGGGGCATCTTTCATCCAAATTTCGAGGTCGATGGTGGCTTCAATTTCCAAATTGAGCGTTTTTCGCATTGCTTGAATTCTACGGGTGATGTCTCGTGCCAGTCCCTTTGAGAGCAACTCTGGCGTGTCGTTCATGTCCAATACAAGACTGATCTGAGCAGCATCTTCGCCTGCACCGGCTTGAACAGTCGAGGCCGCAAAGCCTGGTTTTTCGACTCGTCTCACTTCGACATCGCTCAATTCAATGTGCACTCCCATAATTTCACAGTTACCTGCTTGAATCGAGGCGAGCAATGCTTCAGGGTCTTCACTGGATTTGATCTCAGTCGCAATTGCGTTGACATCAGCCCTTGCCTTCGGTGCGAGTGCCCTGAAGTTTGGTGCTAATTCGATGCGTTGGAAACGGTCAAGGTCTTCTTCAACATTGATGGTTTCTACGTTCAATTCTTCGGCGAGAATTCCATGGAACTCTTCCAAATCAGGTCCGGCTACAATCCATCCTTGTGCGCATGGAAGCCGTTGACGTCGAGCGGCATCCACTCGAATTCTGCGTCCAACTTCAGCTAGTTCTCTTACCAGTGCCATCGAGGCTTCCAAATCGAGGTCCTGTGGTGGGAGGTTTGCGGTTGCAGCAGCAGCTTCGTGATCCCAATCATCTGCGGTTGCCCCTTCGAGAAGACCGGGTGTGCCGAGTGGCCAGGCTGCTTGATGGACAGTTTCTCCTGTGAGGTTTCGATGAATGATATCGACCATGAAAGGTGCCACTGGTGCCATCAATTTACACACGGTTGTCAGCACTTCGTGTAGGGTGTGTTGGCAAGCAAGTTTGTCATCAGACTCAGCATCGTCCCAAAGCCTTCGACGGCTTCGACGCACGTACCAGTTTGAGAGATCATTTACGACAAAGTCTTCCAAGTCTCGGCACGCCTTGTGGTAGTTCCAACCTACGAAATCTTGGTGATAGGACCTTGCGGTGCTTGCAAGGCGTGAGAGAATCCAGCGATCAAGCGTTGGTCGTTGTTCGACATTTGACGATGATTTTTCTGGGTCAAAGCCATCCAAAGCAGCATAGTCTGCATGGAATTTGTAGATGTTCCAAAGGGTCAGGAACATCTTGGCGTATGTTTCCCTCACACCATTAGGATCGAATTTCATCGGATTCCAAGGCGCTCCAGCAGTGACCATGTACCATCGAGTTGCATCAGCACCTTCTCGGTTGAAGTGATCCCAAGGGTCAACGATGTTCCCCTTTGATTTCGACATTTTCTTTCCTTCCGCATCGAGGATTAAGCCAAGACTCAAGCAGCGCTTGTAGGCGGGCTTGTCGAACACTGTGGTCGATACTGCAAGCAAGGTGTAGAACCAGCCACGGGTTTGGTCGACACCTTCACAGATGTAATCGACCGGGAAGGATGCATCAAACGTCTCGCCTCCGTCAAATGGATGGTGCCACTGAGCAAACGGTGCACAACCGGAATCGAACCAGCAGTCCATGACGAATGTCTCTCGTGTCATTTGATTGCCTTGTTCATCGATGAGGATGAACGCGTCAACCACTGGTCGATGCAAATCAACATCGTCTGGACACGGCGGATTATCGAAGCCAGCAGCGTTCGCTTTGGCAACTTCTTTTTGCAATTCTTCAATCGAGCCAATGCATTTCATTTGACCGCTTTCGCTTCGCCAAACAGGAAGAGGTGTACCCCAGTATCGCTCTCGTGAAATCGCCCAATCTTTGACATTGCGCAACCATTCACCAAACCGACCTTCGCCAACCCAATCAGGGGCCCATTCGACGCTATCATTGAATTCCAACAATCGTTCTTTGACCGCAGTCATTCGAACAAACCAAGAATCCATGGCGTAGTACAGGAGGGGGTGACCGGTTCGCCAGCAGTGAGGATAATCGTGCAGGTAGGCTTTTTCTCGGTACAACAGCCCACTTGCAGGTCCCTTCTGATTGCTACCGCCTTCAGCAGAGAGCAGTTCAATGATCGTTTGGTCGCAATCCTTGACGTAGCGCCCGTCAAGTTCGGCATGCGTTCCCTCGATGAATGCCCCGTCCATACCAACGGTGTGGTAAGCGGGAAGTCCGGCTGCCATGCCCAGGTTGTAATCGTCTTCACCATACATGACTGCAGTGTGAACAACACCGGTACCATCTGTGGTGGTGACCCAATCCGCTTCGAGGACAGTCCATGCAGTTTCGGAACCATTTCGAGGTACTGCGCCGGGGAAAAGTGGTTCATATGAACGGCCAACAAGTTCGGAGCCAGTGAATTCTTCGATGACTTCTACATTGTGTCGCAGGACCTCTTTCATCAGGTCTTTTGCAAGAATAACAACTTCGCCAACATCTGCACCGCCCGGTCCAGTCCATTGTTCTGCAGCCTCTGTCACCCGTGCCCGCACATAGGTAACATCGGGCCCAACGGCGAGACCTACATTGCCTGGGAGTGTCCAAGGCGTTGTTGTCCATGCAAGGATGCTTGCATCTTCATCAGTGAGTTTGAATTTGACATAGACCGAGGGCTCCTCGACTTCTTTGTAGCCGAGGGCGACTTCGTGGCTGGAATACGATGTTCCGGTTTGCGGGCAGTATGGCAACACTTTGTGGCCTCGATAGAGAAGACCCTTGTCGAACATTTGCTTCAATGCCCACCAACACGATTCCACATAGGAATTTTCGAGCGTCACATAGGGGTTGTCGAGATCGACCCAGTACGCCATTCGCTCAGTCATTTCTCTCCATGCCGATTCATAGGTCCAAACCGATTCACGGCATGCTTGATTGAAGTTACCCATTCCATAGGCTTCAATCGCCTCGTTTGACATGAGATCCATTCTCTTCTGCACTTCAATTTCGACAGGCAATCCATGGGTGTCCCACCCACCCTTTCGCTTGACTTGGAACCCTTCCATTGTCTTCCATCGGCAGACGAGGTCCTTGTATGCACGAGCAACGACGTGGTGAATGCCTGGTTTTCCGTTGGCAGTAGGCGGGCCTTCAAGGAAGATGAACGGTGCACCATTGGAGCGAGAATCGATCGATGCTTGAAAGGCGTGTTCTTTTTTCCATGCCTCCAGCAAAGCCGTCTCGAGAGCAACAGCATTGAGTTCGCCTGCAGCATTGGGCTGAGCCATGCTTCGCCCAACCGTGATATTGTCTTGAACCTCACCCATGGGCAGGGACCAAAAAATGAACATTTCAATGATATCATTTTTCCTCAAATTGCCCCAATAGACAGTTTTTGGCATAGTAGCGAAGGGGTATCATTCAAGTTCTTGAACGCACAGCAAGAAGCATGGCGGGTGCGTCTGGTTTGAAAACGGCGTTGTTTCTCGGCGTTTTGATGGTCCTTGGCGGGCCACTCAACACCATGGTGATGCATCATGATGATGCCCCTGAACACATCGAATTATCCGATCATATCGTGGCCCAAGCGATTGCAGGTGAAAATTCAACATTCCTCCTTCCAGGCAACGATGTCGCATCAACTTCATTCACCTTGGATGTTCCCAGTGACGCTCCAATTACCAACGTCCATCTTTCGATGGAACCATCAGTTCAACCAACACAGACAGGATTCACATGGGATAGCAATGCGGTTTGGTCAGCATCATCAGCAGTCCACAACGGTACCTTTGGTTCTGATGATGTACTGACTGGTGATGGTGGTGGCACCCTTTGGGATTTCAATACCAATGCAGGAGGTTGGACTTTTTCAAATTCATACTCCGCTCGAGTGACTTCACCGGCATGTGGAATTAATGGAACGACAGGTGGATCTCTTCGAACCTACGCCGGCTCAACATATGCAACCTCTCCAGTCATCGACTTTTCGGGAGTTTCTGCAATGCCTTTCCACGCTTGGGTCCACGAGGGTAGGAGCGGATGTGGAGAAACACCCGACGGTGGTGAAGACTTGCAATTCCAGTACAAGACCGCCAGCGGTACATGGACGACCTTCAACACCTTCGCGGGTGGTGGTTCTCAAACCAGCAATTTCCAGTACATGACAAACCTTCCACCAGCAGCCCTGCACACCACTTCACAGGTACGAATACACCAAACCTCTGGTTCAAGCACATGTTGCGATTATTGGTTTGTTGACGATGTGCATTTCGCTACACCTCCTTCCGCAGATTGGACCAGTCCCACGATTGGTTTCGGAGCTTCAGATTTCCAGAAAGTCAATGCTGGCCCATGGGCACCATTGTACCTCGATGCGGCTGTTCCAGCCGGCGGTCAATTGAACTGGACCATCCTTGATGGCGGGACAAATCAACCAATTGAGGGCTTCCACGGGTCTGGTGCTGGTTGGATTCCGACCAATGCTCTGGATTGGACTCAACACACTTCAATCAAAGTTCACTTCTACCTCGAACCGGCACCCGACGGTCGAATGGCATCGATTTACTCACTCAGCGGCGATGGGTTGTATGCCTCTCAATTCCAACAAGATCCAACTGAACTTGGTTGGACGCTTGGAGGCAATGCCTACTATGCGCCTTTTGCTCCTGAGCACCCGAATACACCACCAAGCGTCAATGGCAGCGACGGTGATACCTTGCTTTCACCATGGTTGTCCACCTCTGGCGCGGTTGCCAGTGCCATGGTCACAGCAGAGCACAGTAATGCAAACATATCCATCAGGTATGCAGAAAACGAGCCATGGGCTCAAATTTCTGAACCTTTCAGTGTGAATCTTGCTCAGGCAGAAGGCACAACTGGTCGAATCCAAGTGCAATTTTCTACTGACTATTCACTCGCAACTTCGAATGGCTCGACAAACAGTACGAACACGACAACGCCAGAATGGTCGGTCTCAGGACTTGAATTGGGCTTGATGGCAGGTCTTCAACCCGCCACGCCATCGATTGATTTCGAAGGTGATGGCATCTTCGAATGGGGCGGTAGCGATGCACGTGTAGGTTCGTGGGGCATGCAGGACCGCTTCGAAAACGGTCAGACCAGCATGGCTGTCAATCCAGGTATATCGGGCTACGCTACAGGTAAGGCGTGGGTTCCAGTCACCGACCTTTCTTCCTTCAGCTTCTCAGCAGTCTCATACAATGGTAATCTCGATGGGGTCTTGCTCCGTGTTGGCAATGATGAAATTGCAAATTGGAGCCTCAATGGTTCCGCATACCTTGCCCTTGATTCAAACCAACTTGATCTGTTCACAACAACACTCGCCAGTCAGACATCAACGGTGGGCGCTCTTGGTACTTCATTCGCAGAGGTGACGTTCGAAATCACAGGCACAGGTGATGTGACCCTCGGAGGGTTAGCCATCCCCTATGCCACTGGCACGTCAATTGATGCCGGTTCAGACTCATCTTTTGTCTTGGCATTGAACACCATTCGCTTCGGCCTTACACCAAGCAATGGGCTGCACCAAATCACAGTTCCATTCTCCTCATCAACGCCAGGAGGCCTCCATGTGGCTGTTGAGGGCATGAACACCTCGTCAGCTGTACAAATGGTAGGAACTGAGATGCTCATCGATGATCCAGTGCTCACACCAAGCCAACGTTGGCAAACCATGAACACGACATACAATCTGTACGGTTCCTCTGCCTCCCTTGCACGATTGGACGTCACGGATGGTACAACCACTGGAACATGGTTGCTACCGATGAGTGGCTCCACGCCGGTGGGCATAGGCAGCTTTGAGCACATCGAACTTCATCCAGATTCACCGCTTGTGGTGATTGAAAATGGCGTGGAAACCACCATCAGCATCACCTTCAGAATTGAACCGACATGGGACGATGCAGAGCAACTTAGGGTCACATCCCGATTGGTGCTTACCAACACAGTGATTTCCATTCCTTCAGTGCATGTTTGGGGTGGTCCAGGCGTCCAAGGGTATGAAAACGACCTCGAAATTCAAGATGTTGTCTTCACTGATGTGGACAATGGACGCACCCTCAATTCAGCAGATTATTACCTCAAAGCCGGCATTGATGTGGCGTTTTCCGCTCGGATCGGATTTGAAGGCCTGAACACGATTGATGCCTTTGCAGACGGCGACGCTTTGCTCAGCCTTTACCGAGGCGAAACAATGGTCGCCAACACCACTTCACTCGCTGACAATTTTTGGAATTACACCGATACTGTACCATTTACATTTGGAGAATTGACTTGGAGGCTTGAGATCACTTCAATCAACGGTTCAGGGCTGACTGAGGACGCCGTGTTTGAACGCACATTCCACATCGATTCAGTCAATCCACAAGTCCTGAGTACATCCATGGATTTGTACGACCATCGTACACCTTCAAGCACTCAGACGATTCAAATTCAAATCTCCGATCAACCCCTGCTACCGACCGATGTTCAAGCGATGGTGTGGCGTGAATGGATCGATGATACCAACATGAACAAATGGCCAGATGGTGATGAATACCAATCCTTGGGGTTGTATATTCCTAACGATTTGACGAGCCTCATTGGTCAATATACGCTTTTGCTCGATGACACCGGAGGCAGTTTGGGGCAAAAGGTTGCAGTGTACATTACCGGTACTGATGATGCAGGCCAACACCTCGAAAAAGGAGGTTCAAATGAGAGTGGAGAACACTTGTTCATGTACCAATTAGCCGTTGATGGTGCACCAACCATCGAGCCAGGTGCTTACGCCTTCGAATCCGGCCGTGAACCGTGGCTCCACCCCCAGACTCCATACGTACTCAATGTCGAATTGAATGAACCAAACGGTGGCTCCGACCTCACCGACGTATTTGTCGAACTCGCATCCAATCAAGGCAGCGATGTCCTTCCAATTCAGTGGGATTTCACCACAGGAAACTGCACGACAACAAGCCCACACCTGATCGTTCTCGACTGTACCATGCTTGGTGCGGATGGTCCTGCGGACCCATATGAACGAGAAATCACGCTCAACATTGAATTCATGCTTGCGTGGACAACACCCGATTTGGGTGAAACACGACGAGAACCAGGCGTCCGAGTCATTGATCGTGCTGGACAAGAGGTGTTCAAAACCTTCCCAGAGCACCGGTGGCGATTTTCCGCAGCGATGGAAATTCCAGAGGAGTCTGTGGCCCTCGTTCTGTCCCAAGGCACCTTACTGGGCGATGGTGCACGTCTTGCACCCAGCAGCCCAATGGAGATTGCTGGCGGGGTTGTGTTCAGTCAGACCAATGCTGTCCCAGTCTTTGATTGTCAAGTGGATGTCTTGTTTGCCGGCCAGACGCTTTCGGCAACAACCTATGAGGGCATTTGGTCAATGGAGCTTACAGCACCATCCGAATCGGGAACGCTCCCTCTCACATGGAGCATTGGCTGTCTTGAAGGACAGGGCGTCGATGCAACAGATAAGGAAACTTCAGTTCGATGGATCATTGTCGATGGTACAGGGCCCGAACCCGTTGAAGTCCTGAATCCGCGGCCACAAGCGATTTTAGCAGCCGATTCCCATGAAGTTCGCGTCCTTCTGTCCGAGGAGGGTGGACTTGAAACCGATTCACTCGAGCTGGTTTGGTGGGTCGAAGAGAAAGCCACTGGCGATCGACTCCGCAATGGTGTTGAGCCCCTCGAACTTCTTGGGACAGAAACTTCAGGACTTCGCTTGGAAGTTGTTGGAAGCATTGATCTGAGCATCATTACGCCAGAAATGCTCGAGAACAGACTTGCCCTTCACGTCGTCGTAGCGGGACGAGATCTTGCCGACAACGACATTTTGGGGCTTGGCGGCACCCCCGCAGGGACTCCGGTTGGCGTGTGGGATATGGAATGGCTCAAGCCTGAATTCGACATCGAACAAGGCGGGATCGAATACTCCCGTGTCATTATCGAAGTTGGTCAGACCTCCATCGTCACTGCATACGTCAAAAACACCGGTACACTCGACGGAACAGTCGATCTGGTCTTCACGATTGTTGATGCTGACGGAAACCGCTCAACCTTGAGGCGAACCAGCGCCGAAGTACCGCAAAGCGGAGAAGTTGCGGTTCAAGTGGATTGGAACCCTGATTCTCCAGGGTTGCAGTGGATCGAAGTCTCTTTGGAAAACGAGATCACTTCGAACGGCCCGTCGATTGATGTCCGGCCGGCACGTGAAGAATCCTTGACAGAACGGGTGTTTGGTGATGTCAATCCAATCATCGGTTCTGTGGCTGGTTTACTGTTCATATCCATCCTTGTGACTGGCCTCATTTACGCTACACGCATGACGCGCAAGCGTGGTTCAAAGGCCGAATATGACTGGGATGAATATTCTTCGTCATTTGAAGACGATGAGGACGATCCAGACGAGGACGATTCGACCCTCTCCTCGACAGTAGAAACCACAACCGCCGCCGCATCAACGGCCACAACTCAAGCAACACAAGAGGAAGAAACCGATTGGGTGCGAGGCTCTGATGGCTACTGGTGGTACCACGACAAAGAAGCAGATGAATGGTGGTACAAAGATTCACAAGGAAACATCGTAAGGCACGACTAAGAAGGCGCTGAGTTCGATGTCCCGGTCAATTGCACTGCTCCAAGGTGATTCCACCGTAGGTGACTTAGAAGGCAACGCAAAGCGCCTTGAAGCACTGGCGGAATTGGCTGCTTCGCATGGTGCAGTTCTGGGTTTGAGCACAGAATTGGCCATCTGCGGCTACCCTCCAAGAGATTTGCTTTTGCAATCAGATTTTGTCCTCAAGGCACAATCCAAGGCAAGCGAATTATCGGTTCCTATCCCCGTTCTCGTTGGCACTCCACTCGCTCCCGAACATGAAAAGCAACTACCAAGCAATGGTGTTGTTCGGTGCGGTCCAACCGCATCATCGCCGACCAATGGAACTCGAGTTGTTGCCAAAAAGCAATTGCTTCCAACCTACGATGTGTTCGATGAAGCCCGATATTTCAAACCTGATAACCGGCCAGGAATTGCACGAACGATTGCAGGTCTTGATTTGGGTGTGACCGTATGTGAAGATGCCTGGCAAGCAGCGGGTATGACCCCCTCGACATACGCTGCAGATCCGATTGAATCACTGGCTGAGTGGGGTCGTCAAGGCGTCAAACTAGATGCGACAGTCAACCTTTCTGCTTCACCATACCACGCCGACAAATTGGTTTCAAGAATTCATGTTTGCCGTACAGCCTCAGCCATACTTGGCCATCCATTTTTGATGGCGAATCAAGTTGGAGGAAACGATGATCTTCTGTTTGATGGTAATTCACTTGTCGCCTGGCCAGATGGCCGAGTTGTCATTGCCCCTGCTTGGAAAGAAGGGATTTTACTGGTCGATTTGGATGATCCTGACGCCTGCACATGGCTGGTATCATCTTCAGAAGACGCACTTGATGTAGGTCAAGATCAATTGCGTCGGCTCCAATCTGATGATGACGGAAAGGAACAGGAACGCGATGTATTGGAAGATTTAGCGGATGCAGTCATCACAGGTCTTTCCGACTACTGTAGGAAATCGGGCATTCAATCCATTGTACTCGGCCTTTCAGGTGGGATTGATTCTGCAGTCGCCGCTTGCGTGGCTGCCGCAGCAGTTGGGCCGTCAAATGTTACTGGAATCGCTATGCCCTCAAGACATTCATCTCAACATTCGATTGATGATGCAGCTTACACTGCAGCATCTTTGGGTCTTGTCTTCGATACCATACCAATCGATTCCATGCATGGCTCGGTCGAGGCTTCGATTGGCACCATGCTCGATGCTGGTGCACAAGTCGCAGGTGAGAATCTCCAAGCAAGATTACGGGGGTTAATCGTCATGGCACATGCCAATGCTCAAGGTAGCATGGCCATCGCCACAGGGAATAAATCAGAACTAGCCCAAGGCTATTGCACCCTATATGGAGACATGGCAGGGGGGTATACTCCTCTTGGCGATCTCTACAAAATGCAGGTTTATGGCTTGGCTGAAGTCTTCAACCAACGTGCGATCAATATGGGTATGCCGGAACCAGTGAATGACTCAACGCTCACCAAACCTCCCTCTGCTGAATTAGCACCTGACCAAATTGACGAGGATTCACTCCCTCCCTATCCCGTGCTTGACGCCATCCTCAAAGCCCACATCGAGGAAGGTCTTGATGGGCAAAGCATTGTCGAAAAGGGCCATGATGCCGCTATAGTGCTCGATGTCCTCACTCGCTTAGAACGCAATGAACACAAGCGGTGGCAAATGTCTCCAGCGCCGCGCGTCTCAAGCCGTGCTTTCGGCCAAGGATGGCGTCGTCCTTTGGCGTCTCGGCACGATTGGCGTCGTTCTTGAGGCCGAATCTCTCATTACCAAAACGCTGTAGCAATGTCATGGCCGAGACCATTGTCAACATCGCGGGCTATCGCTTTGTCGACCTGCCAGACAGAGATGAATTGCGCGGCCCAATGATTGCTGCGTGCACCACATCAGATTTGCGCGGCACCATTCTTCTGGCGCACGAAGGCATCAATTTCTTCCTCGCCGGCAGACAGGATGGCATCGACCGTTTTCTTTCATTCCTAGATCAGGATGTGAGGTTTCTCGATATTCCTTTGAAAATCTCTCATACCGATTATCAGCCGTTTAACAGAATGAATGTACGGCTCAAAAAAGAGATTATTTCATTGGGCATGGACGAGGTTAAGCCTGCAGATTTCACAGGTGAATCAATCGCACCAACCGAATTCAAAAAGTGGCTTGATGAAGGCAAAGCCGTCACCGTGCTCGACACTCGAAATGATTACGAGATTCGTCTTGGCACCTTTCAGAATGCATTGGATCTTGACATCAAGAGTTTCCGGGCCTTCCCAGCAGCCGTAGAAGCCATGCCAGATGAATTGAAAGACACACCAGTGGTGATGTTTTGCACAGGAGGCATTCGATGCGAGAAGGCAAGTGTGGTGATGCTTGAAGCCGGGTTCAAAGACGTCCGCCAACTCGAAGGCGGTATTCTTGGATACTTCGAAGAGGTTGGAGGTGCGCACTGGGACGGCGATTGTTTTGTTTTTGATCATCGAGTGGCGTTAACGCCTGAGCTCAAAGAATCAGATGCCGTTCAATGCTTTGCATGCCGTCAGCCACTCACGCTGGAAGAGCAACAATCGCCAGAGTATGTGATTGAGGTTTCATGCCCATACTGCATCCATTTGCGTTGATCACGACGGCCAAATGAGCCATGTTCCCGACAGGTGCGCATGGCTGTAAGCATGCCATTCGTGACCAGTGTTTCCATCATTTGCTGCAAACAGAACATGGTGTTCTGTTGCATGAATTTCGCCATAGGTTGCAGAATATGAGTTGTTGTTGAGGCCCGACCAAGGATCATACACCAATTCAGGGAGGGTATTCGTGGTCAGTTTCCAAAGACATGAGCCAGTCTCAATTCCATTCTCTTGGCCACTGGCTACGACAAACAAATGATCTCCTGTTGAGGCAAATCCGCGAACTAAGGCACTTGCGGATCCTGCCCGCATATCAGTTTCAGTCTGTGTACCAGCCACAGTTCCATCGCTGGAGCAAATCTCTTGAGCAATATTTGGAGCAACACAATCGAACCACAACCGTTCGTTGTGGAGGGTGCCGCCAGTCAAATCACCAGGAGCGAGAATGCTGGTTGAAAGCAAGGTGGTCGTGCCTTGAGTCAAATTGTGTGCCCACAGGGATGCATCCACGCCGGAGGTCAGTGCATCGAAAATGATTCGGTCTCCAATCGCGTGGACGCCAAGATGCTCAGCAACATGGCTTGTTTGGAGGCCATTGTTGGTGTTCATCAGTGAGGTGAGCCAGGCTTGACTTCCATCATAATTCAATTGAATCAACTGACGGCCCTGGCCGTTATCGGCAACCATCACACGACCATCCTGTAGTGCTGTGGATGGGCCTGGATTCGCATCACCTGCGACCAAGTCCCAGGCAAGGAGGCGCCCATCGCTGTTGAGGGCATATGGTTCAATCCCCGTTGTTGATTTCGCTGAAAACCACAACCATTCATCTTCTGATTCCAGCAGACTGCTTTGGAAGGCAGACAGTTGTGAAAATGATCCTCTGTCGTTTGTTGACATGCCTTGAGTCACCGACGGGTGATCAACCACATCCATGGTCGTCGAAACATTAGTCCACAGCATGGTGTTCGGTGTATTCAACATCACAAGCCCGTCATTCCACGCCACTGATGCGACGGTTGAGCTCACCGTGGTGCTGATGTTGCTTGCGAGTTTCATGGTGCCTGAGAGCGTCCCATCAGTCGACCACAACATTCGTCCATTGACGCCATCATCGGCATCAAACACGACATGCTCTTGGCCATCGACCTCGATCAGGGAAAAACCAGCATAACGGCCTGGAGATGAGTCACCGTTTGGATTGATGTCCAACAGCATCGAAGAGTGCTCGGCGGTAGCATCGCTGAACCACAACTCACAACCGTTCGCGCCATCAGACCCAGAGGTAAGCAAGCGTTCCGCTTTCGGGAGCCAAATAAGTTGGTCGCACCCAGTTGTAATTCCGTTGGTAGTTCCGATTGTATAATCGTCAATGGCGCCGATAAAGAGCGGTTGACTGCAGATGTTGAGTGTGCTTCGAACCTCGTCATCGTGTAATGAGCCATCCATGGCCATTCCATCGCCACTGCCGTCATCAATGCCAAATGCAATTTCGACACCAACTGGGCACACGCTGGCGAGAGGTGTGTTCTGAACCACGAGGGCAGGGGCGCCATCGCCGCCCTGAATGCCTTCGGCGCCATCCATGCCTTGACCGCCCTGCGAACCGGTTGGTCCTAGGGGCCCGTTGCAGAGGAGGTTGGTGCTCTGCACCTCGTCTTCATCCAATTCGTTATTTGCATTCGTGTCAATACCGGCCAGAAGCATGATGCCTCCAGCAATGCAGGTTTCATTGCCGACTTCAATTGAAGAGGTCTCAATTAAACTTGAATCACCTGTAGTTCCTGATCCAGAATAACCAGAAGGGCCACGTTCACCATGGCAAACCGTTGTTGTGGAAGTGATTTCATCACCGTCAAGGAATTGATTGGCGTTTAGATCAGAACCAATCATGATCAATGAACCACCTTCTGTACATAATCCATCAGCGTCTCTGCCTTCTGTTCGGATGAGCAATTCATTGTTGCTTGGTGAATCATCACTGTCTTCGGACCAGGTTGCTACTGTGTAGAGGGCGTAACTCGAAATGCCAACTGCACCAAATAACAGCAAGACTTGCAAAAACGCGAGCACTTTGACCGACCTTCTCGAAGGCGTTTCAATTGGTAGTTCTGATGGCTGTTCACTCGGAAGTTGAGGGACTGGTTTTCCATGCTGTCTCGGGGCAGGTTCACCTGCGATAGGGGTCGGACCTTCCTGTTCGGTGGGGGTTGACATATGATTGCAGAAGAACCTCAATGGTATCAAATGCTTCGGTTCTGGCCCGAAAACGAACTTTTCACCTCCTGTTCGCTCAGTGATGCCTTTGCAGTCCAAGGGGTGAGTTCATGAGCGTCCTCGCCCTCGCTCAATCATGGACTTGCCCGACCGCCTTGCTTCCCAACTTGCTGGTGATGAAGGACCGACCCGGCAAAAAGCTGCCAGACTGGTTGTTGATTTGGCGATCACCGCAGGTGCATCGGGCTTCATCGAAGTAGATCACGCCCATGTATCAGGTGTTTCAGTCATCACTGGCGGGCACGGCCTTCGTCGTTTCCTTGCAGATTTGTCCAGTTCAGGTGATGGGACTGTGGTCATACCCACAACCCTCAACTCGGCTGGTTGCGACAAGGAAAAGATGGAAGAGATGGACATCGAGTGGCCAGAATTCCTTGAACAGCAATTTGAGATTGTTCAAGCCTATGAGGCGTTGGGACTTGATGCAACACTTTCGTGCACGCCTTATGATCGTGGTATCGCCGATGAATCCGGGATTGCTTCGTGGGCAGAGTCAAACGCAGTTTGTTTCTCGAACACGTGGACATCACTGATCACCAACCGTGAATCTGGCTTGTCGGCTTTGGCCACGGCGTTAACTGGTTTTGCACCTAAATGGGGGCTTCACATTGAAGCAAATCGTACACCAAACATCATTGTCAATGTCGAATGTGAGTTGACGACATTGTCGGATTGGTCGGTTCTTGGGGATTGGATTGGAAAGCAGGTTCGACCGGGTTGGCGCCTTCCTTGGGGGCCAATGCCGTTCATTCGTGGATTGCCAGAACATGCAAGTTTCGCTCGCAAGAAAGCCCTCACTGCAGCCGCCGCCAATTATGGAACGCCAATGCTTTGGGCAGAGGGGTTGTCTGCTGATCCGCCACTTGGTCTTGATTCAAATGGCCACTGGGCTCCACCAGAAGGTGGTTGGCAAGGGGCGCTCACCTTCACTGCTGATGATCTCGCCCAACGCTATGCTGAACTGGCGCCGAAAGGACAAGTCGATTTGGTCGTCATCGGTTGCCCACAAGCGAGCCTCGAAGAGATCCGGATCACAGCCTCTGCTGTTCGTTCTCATGCCGAAATGGGTTCGAAGATTCCAAATCAACGCCTATGGGTGTTCACAAGCGGCGAAAACTTCGAACTTGCGGAAGCTGACGGAAGCATTGAACTTCTTGAGCAAGCGGGTGCAGTGATCCTCAAAGACACCTGCCCTGAAGTGACGCCCTACAACCGTTCCAAGTACAATCATCTTCTGACAAATTCCCTCAAAGCAGAGCACTATTTGACAAGCGGACTTAACCGGTTGCCGACAAGTGTGTCATCAATTCAGAAATGTGTAGCCCACGCCTTTGACCCTCACCTCTCTGCGGGAGAACGGCCAACCCTTGCCTCAAAAGCACAACCTCAACATGCCAGTAACAAAACCGTGCAAACAGGTTCAGCCACACTCAATGGTGAAGGATTGTTGAGCCAAGAATCGTTTACTGTTCGGGGGAAGGCGATGGTGACAGATGTTCCAATCACCTACCTTGGTTACGTCAATAGAGACACAGGAGTCGTTGAAGAATTTGGCCACCCACTCGATGGGCGAGCCATTGGGGATACAATTCTCATCTATCCAAAAGGGTCTGGCTCAACTGTGGCCCCGTATGTGTTGATGGGTCTTCTCTACACTGGCAAGGGGCCAAAAGCGATTGTCAACAGTGATGTTTGTCCGTTGACCCTTCCCGCATGCTCGTTGCTCAATCTACCGTATGGTCATGCCTTCGATGAAGATCCGTGCATGGCGATTAATGATGGTGATTTGATCGAAATGACCTCAGCCAATGGCCGTGTCTCCATCGAGATCCTTGAACGAGCGAGTTGAACGATATGAGCCTCAAGATTCTTGTCACTGGTGGAGCAGGGTTTCTTGGTTCATCATTGTGTGAGTCGTTGATCGAAAAAGGGCACCATGTTGTCGCTTTGGATTCACTGTTTCGAGGTACGCTAGAGAACATTGCTCACCTTCAAAATCATCCGCATTTTGAATTCCAGAAGGACGATGTTCGAAATGTTGAGGCGCTTGATGCGTGCGTTGAGCGCCTTGGAGGATTGGATCTCATCTATCATCTCGCGGCAATCAACGGAACAAAATGGTTTCACGAAGCAGCACATTCGGTCATCGATGTCAACATCAACGGTACGCTTCGAACGCTTGAGTTGGCGATGGCTCACGAAGCAAGGTATGTGCTTGCCTCATCACCTGAGGCTTTTGGTGAGGCAGAGCAACAACCTATTCGCAACGGGAATCCAATGCAATTTAGCGATCCAAGCGAACATCAGCGACATTCCTACGGTGCGAGCAAATACCTCGATGAAGTCGCAGCACAGCATGCGGCAAGGGACGGTTTAGATGTTAGAATCGTCCGCCCATTCAACGCCTATGGCCCACGATTGAACGGCGGCGATTATGGGCAAGTCGTGGCCATGTTCTTCCATTCTATCCTAACATCTTCAACCATTCACATCCATAACAATGGCTTGCAAACCCGTTCGTTCACTTGGATCGACGACATCACTGACGGTTTCTTGAAAGCCGGGTTACTGGACCAAGGTGTTTCAGGAGCATCACTCTCTGGTATGGCTTTCAACATCGGCTCAACGGAGGAAATCAGCATCCTTGACCTGCAAAAACGAGTATATGAGGTTGTGGAAGCCGACTCAAACTGGAGTCTTTCTCTTCCCGAAGTTGAATTTACTGATGGATACCATGGTGATGCCACACGTCGCTGGCCTGATGTTTCATTGGCCACCCTTCATCTTGGATGGACACCTTCAACCAGCCTCATGCAAGGACTTCAGTCAACCTGGGTTGCTCTGCGTTAATGCTCAACGATTGTAGTGCTTAGCGACTTTTTCGCCCCACTGGGATGGAGCCGGAGTGAGCCGGTCATGCCCGTGCTGACACAACACATCGAGCCCTTCTGCCGGCAGTTCATCACTGGTTGTCCAGAGTGCTCTGACACGAAGCACTGCAAGGCGCGCTACAGCGTCTGGTAGCGGCCGATCCTCAAGGTATTCAACTTCAATTGCCGCAACGGCTTCATTGATCAGCAAAGGGTCTGCATCATGATGAGTAAAGCCTGCCATATTCCATTCGCTTTCATTCGCAGGGAGCGGAGCAGCGGTCTCGTCTACTGCTTTTACCATGGCAAGATTGGCTGGCATGAGGTGCAAAATGGCTCGTTTCGTACTTCGAAGGTTGTGGAGTGTGTCTCGATAGACACCGTTCCGGTTGCAACTGAATGACGCAATCAGGAGTGGGGGGCCAGTGGACACCGCCATCACCGATGTGTAGGGGGCAAGGTTGAGGTTACCCTCTGCATCTTGAGTCGATGCTACGATTAATGGACGTGGAGAAAGCAATCCTGACAACCAACCAGCTCGTACCGGGTGGTCAATCTCGTCTGCCTCCATTCGGTAGGCTTCGGCCATCGATTGAGTTGGTGCAGGGGTAAACCAAGCGTCGAGTTTGCCATTACCAAGTTCTTCAATGGCATGATCATTGAAGGCAATATACGACTTCCAAGCAGAAATTTCTTCCAGTTCGCCACGGTCTTCCTTTCGCTGAATTGAGGCTTCAGCATAGGTGTTGCACTTTCGTAGGTAATTCACGATAACTGCTTTCTCATCCATCTGTCTTCCCTCATCCATCAGAACGTCCACCTTTTTGTTCATATTCACTGCGCATCATCAAGAATTTTGCTGGATTACCCGCCCAAACTTCGTTATCTGGCACATCTTTGGTGGCTGTTGAGCCTGCAGCGAGAACAGCATATTCTCCAATCGCCACGCCCGGTAAAACGGTAGCACCGCCACCAATCACAGCATTTGAGTGCACAACGACGGGTTGCCAAAGTTCCGCATTTCTCGACGGAGGGTAGCGGTCATTGAGCAATGTGGCGTTTGGTCCGACAAAAACACCATCATTCAGCACGCAGTGATCTGCGATGTACGCACCGCCTTGAATCCTGCAGCCGTTGCCGAGTTTGATGTGTCTTCCAACATGGGCGAGTGCACCAATGGAACAGTTTGCACCGATAAGCAGGCCTTCTCCAATGTGACAAGGCGCCCATGCAACGCTCTGGTTTGGGAGGTCAATTCGTTGGTTTGCCTCCATTCAATCACCCTTATTCGGTGAACTCGAGTTCACGCATCAACATGGAAACATGCCCCTTGGCACGGACATTGTACCTGAGCCATTTGAAAGTACCATCTGGTTGAATGACAAAGGTCGATCGAACGCAGCCCATGTATTCCTTCCCGTAGTTCTTCTTCATTCGCCATGTACCAAATGCCTCATGAAGCGATCCGTCAGTGTCCATCAGCAGGGGGAAATTGAGTTCCTGCTTGGTGATGAACTTCTCGTGCGATGCTTCGGAATCTTTTGAGACGCCGAGGACAACGGTATCTTTTGATTGAAGCAGGGCCATGTTGTCTCTAAAGTCACAGGCCTGTGTTGTGCATCCTGGCGTAGAGTCTCGTGGATAAAAGTACAAAATCACGGTTTTTCCGCCAGCCATGTATGTTTCAAGGTCGTGTTGTGTGCCTGCTGAGTCCATGACTGAAAATCGTGGAGCATCATTTCCGATTTCGTAGGTTATTGCGTCGCTCATGTCGCTTCGTGTGAGCCATAGTCCAAGAAGGGTTGCTTTGACTCAAAAAATAGTATTTTTTACATCATCTCTGGTTAAAATCACGACCTTCATTCCTTTGGTACATCATTAATGCAATGTGCATGGGATACGATTCATTACGACTAAACCTATACTTGTCAACCGATTCTTTCAATAACCGGCAGGTGAACGAGCAACTATGGTCGCCTCGCGTATGTCTCGACGTTCTCGTCGATACTTCAAGCGCATTCAACGCGTGTCGACCAAGTTTGACCTGCAGGCCATCGCCAGCGCCATACAAACCGACCTCGATAAGCGCAATGTGTCCTACGACGAGGCATTGACGCTCGGCAATCTCATCCAGCATCGTTCCGATCAACTTCCAGGTGACGCCATCGTCTATGCCATTTCAGACCGGGACGCTTATCGGCGCACACTTGAATTGTATTTGCGGGACGCCCTTTTGACCCGAACAGAACAACTGCTGCTCTGGGAAGAACGCCGACGCCTTGGGATCACCGAACAAGAACATGAACGTCTTCTCCATCAACTATTAGCTCAATGGAAGAGCCAAGGAAAGCGAGTCACCATCGACCGCTTCGAAAAGCCTGGCGGAGGTGAAGCATCTGCGTAATCAGTCATCTTCTTCCACAAGACTTGCTTTCTGCTTGATTCTTCTGTTCTTGATTCCAATAGCAACTCCACTTGTCGCCACATCAGGCGCTCAACCAACGGGACGAGCTGCACCTGATTTCAGTGTGAGTTTGATGACCATGAGTGGTGCCGGGTCGATCAACCGTGGGACTGGAATCATCGTTGAACCAGCAGAGCACGACATTCGAGTTGTGGTGCGCAACACTGGAGATGTCGGTGGATCTGCATCGTTGCAACTCGTCCATAAGGGCTCACCAACTGCGGGCGAGTACATTGTCACAACCATTTCTCTTGGCAACATTCCGGCGCTCACGACCTCAAATCCAATCATTATTCCATGGACGGCAACAACAGGCGACGATCAAACCCTCTTCGCTCGTGTCTCTGGCAACGGAGACAGCAACCCGGCAAACAACGAACAACGAAAGGACTTCGATGTCAAGAATAACCACAGCGGTATATCTGTCTCGGACACTGTTCCAACCTTGGACCCAGGTGAAACAAGCGTCGGGTTGACCCGTAGCGTTCAAACCATCAATGCCTCTGTGCGCAACAACGGTGTGAAAAACATCTCATCGGTCATGCAACTCACCTTGACCGAACAAGCAAATCCGTCAAATTCCTTTGTGTATTATTCCAACACGCAAACGCTACAATCAGGTTCACTCTTTGCTCCCTCAAGCCCGAAAGACCTCACGCTGTCCTTCGACCCATCTGCGCTCTCTGGGCTATGGACTTTAGAAGTCAAAATCCTCTTCAACGGAACGCTTTGGACGGATGATCCGACCATCGCAACCGTGACTGTTCGACTTTCGAATTACACTGCTTCTCTTTCATCTCTCGGTGATCGTTCCATTGAACCGGGGCAGACTGGAACCCTGACCTTCTTGCTCAAGAACACTGGCGGTCTACAGGATTCATATCGAATCGATTCGATCACAACCAACCCACTCACTCGAAACTGGGCCGATGTTTCATCGGTTGGTAGTTCGACTGCTGCGCTGTCTCCCGGGGCAACAACTTCGATAGGCATCCCTGTGACGGTGCCACTAGGTGAAAACAGATCAAATGCCTCTGTAATCACAATTACTCTCCTTTCGATCCAAGACGGATACACGCTCGTCACGACAGCCGTTGTTCAAGCGGGCGAATCATACATTGCTTCCATCGAGATGCCATCGACGGTTACAGAATTGCTTCCCGGTGATTCAAACACCATCATGGCGAATGTCACAAATGATGGCAACGTCGGCGGCGAATTCACGTTCGATTGTGGCCTCTCTGTCGCCGCAATAAATTGGGTTTTGGACATACAAGGGGAGGAATGCGACCAATGGTCGACCTTCATCAATCGCTCTGCAACGGTTCAAATCCCAATCAATGTCAAGGTCCCACCGATCAAGAGCCCTCTCGACCCCGGTGAATTCAACCTTGCAGGTCAACCGTTGCAAGTATGGCTGCAAGTACGAGCCGCAGGCGGCGGGCTCCCGACTCAGGCCTCTGCTGGAATTGAAGTCCTTCCAACAATCGTTGTCGACCCTGGCCTGCCTGTCGAAGAACTCGTTTTGACCGAAGAAGATGTCATCGCTGCCAGAAACGGCCAGGGCCTCGAGGATGTCCTCGGACTGAATGTGGAGGTTCGCCACAATCTCTTTGCAGACATTGATGAAACCCTTAGCGCTGATATTGAAGTCAGTGGCTTATCCTTCCTTGCAGCGAATACCGGTGGATTTTCTGAAGCTGGTCGCTGGAGTGCTGTCGTTTCACCACCTGAACTTACGGGACTGAAGCCCGGCGACACTTCGCCAGCCATTCTTGCGTTGCAAGGTCCTGACGATGATTATCCTCTGGCAGGCACAATCACCCTCTCGGTCACAGTCACGCCCACGCTTGGCGGGGTTCACGCAGGAAGCGGGGTCACCGCGAATCCAGTGACTCGTAATTTGTCAATCGTGATCCCCTCAGTGCTCGGTGCAGAAATCCTTGAAGATGGACCAGTGGATGTGCAAGTCGGTGTTGAAACCGCTGTTGCTTTCCCATTCGCTAACATCGGAAACGACTTGACTTCCTATCGTCTTCGCTTGGCTGACGTGCCAGATGATTGGATCGTCCAATTCAACGGGACCAGCGACACCATTGACAACCTCTCTGCTGACGTTGCAGATTTCCCAGCAACAGGGTCTGCACACCAAAGCATTGTCGAACTGCTCATCCAAACCGATCCCTTTGTGCCAGCGAATTCGATTGTCCCTCTGACCATTACCATCGAAGAGCGAGACACTGGCGCCTCCATCGGAGAGCATATTCTCCCCGTAAGGGTCGGAGAATTGAGAAACGGAACCTTGTTCCCTCTGACCCAACATATTTCCGTGGATCCAACTGATTTCGATGAATTCAAGACCATCAAGGTCTCCAACACAGGTAACGCACCAACCACGTATTATGTTTGGATTGACGATGCCCTTGCAGGTGATGTTATTTTCGAACTTGACTCAAATCCTTCCATGCTCGTAGCGCCCGGGTATGATGACATCATCAAGATCAATGTGATTCCAACTGCGGCTGCGAGCGCCGATCAAACATACGAGGCGGTGGTTTGGGTCGCTGATTCAACTGGCGCAGTCAATATGTCTGCAAACATTACCGCGAACATCACAAAGAGTTCCGACATCAGAATCGATGCACCACTTGTGATTGGTGTCACACCCGGCCAAATGACCAACATCGAATTCAACGTGACCAACATTGGAAACCTACAGGAATCAATCCTTATCATGCCTTCAATCGAAGGCAATTGGTCGACCGACGTCACTGAAATTGGAATGACGCTTCAAATCAATCAAACCATTACCGGACAAATTGTCGTTAGCGTTCCAAGTCTTGGAGGCGAAGAATCGCTGATGGATGGTTCGGTACACAACCTCACGCTCGCCGTGTATGACGCCTCGACTTCAGATTTCAAAACAAGCTACACAATCCAACTTCGAGTTGGTGCTTTGTTTGCTCTCGAAGCAGAAGCCTGGCCGGCTGTTATGGAATTCTACAGGCAAGGGACTCGCACTTGGGAAGTTGCCCTCACAAACACTGGAAACCGAGATGTAGAAGTCAATGTAGGTTATTCAGTGAATAGAGCTGGTCTCGATGTTGGATCGAGTGATTGGACAATGGTTGACGGTGCACCAACGACCCTTTATCTCCCAGTCGGTGTTCCAATCACTCACATATTCAGTATCGAAGCATTGAATTTCGAACCCGATCTTTCGCTCCAAGCAGATTTCAAAATCTATTACGATCCTGTTGACGAAGCCGTTCAAGGCAACGCCTCATATGAGACCAATCTCGTGATGTCGAGGTTCTTCAGCACTGGAGACATCATTCTCAGACCTGAGGTCGGCGATCCTCCAATCGATATTGACATCACATACTCTCACATCCCGAACGGACAAGCACTCTCCGCTGCCTATGAAATTGAATTGTGTGGTGCGAATCGAATCCTTGACTTCGCAGCCCTCAACCTCAACGACGCGGATTATCCGTGGGAATTCAAGGTCGTGCTTCCAGACGCGAACAACACCGAAGTGATTCTACCGATTAACGCAGCATCATGCACATTTGGCACCCAAGGTGAATCCTCAAGGATTTCATTACCAACTCGCAGCGCTTGGGATACATCCTCTCCGCTCAAAATTTCAGTCAATGCTCCTGAGCGAGGTAAAATTCTCTCAGGCGATGGCTGGGACCTCACGTTCCGACTCTATCACCCAACAGAGAACAATAATTATTCCACATTCGATGAGGAAACATTCAGTTTCCAATTGGACGTCTTCGCCGATCCATTGGTTGAATCCCTCGAAGTCATCACCATCGAAGAAGGTGAGGAATTCGATCTCTTGCTCACCGTGACCAACGCAGGTACGGCCACTGCTCTGGGTGTCGATGTCGCCCTTGTGTGCCCAACGTCGACCATTCTAAGTGGTCCTCTGGCTGAGCCAATGATTGGTATTCTTGGCCCGGGTGAATCTGTCGTGCTCAATTGGCGCATTCAACCAGATTCCATCGATTGGTGGGAACAGTCTGAAGCATCTGAGTGTACGGCGACCGTTGATGCCTTCTACATGGACAAGAACGTCGTCGGCAATGATGTACGAACCATTGAGATGAACGTTGAGTCTTCTTCCCCAGGTGTTTCAACCAGTTTCATAGCATTGATCATTTGTTTCCTCGCCTCCATCATCCTCCTTCGACTGACCGGACAAAATGAGAAATTCAGACTCATGGCAGTGTACGCTGGTGTGCTCGGCTTTGGCTTCTCATTCCACGTCCTTGATGTTCCGTTCTGGGGTATCGCTGTTCTCATTGCAACAGCTCTGTGGATTTGGCGCATGAGTTGGTCAAGCGCTGAAGAATTCAAATTGATTCATGAGGACTACCAACGCGCTCGTCGCGGTGTCTCAACGCTCTACACAGACCACTTCGATGCTCTGAAGGACAGCCGCCGCCAATTGAGCGTGATTCTGGCGGTTCCTGTGCTTGGTTTCATAGCGGTGATCCTCGGTCTTCCGCCTCAACTCTATACCGATCAAAACAACATGGTTTCGTTGCTTGTTTACATTACAATCGTCATGCTCGGAGTGTGGTTCATCATCCTTAGAGCAGATCGTGCCTATGGTAATCTGTACGGTCGCCTCACCGATGTTGAGGTCAAAGCAACTCGGATCGAACGAGACCTTGGCGACCCAGCACGTTTGTTCAATGAATTAGCGGGCGACGGCTTGAACCTCGACGAAATTTTCGGAGATGTTTCGAGCAACGCTACTGTTGGCGCGCTTGTCGGTGCAGAACAATCTCAAGAGGAGGTGAATGATGATGTCCAAAGATGATGTCAACGTTATTGACGACCCAGATATGATTCTGGATGAAGTCGATGCCTCTTTCGACCTCGAAGCCCCGGGATTGGATGATTCTCTGACAACAGCACCGGAGATGACCGAGGGCGAAGTCCAGGAAGCCCGTGCTGCAATTGCGGCGAGCAAAGATTCCGCAGACCGCCTCATCGCCGCCTCAAGAGAACTCGAATCTTTGGTGTTCGGCGTCGTTCAGGACGAATCAAATTCATTGGCTGGAACAGAAGTCGATATTGCAGATGCCAAACTGTTCCTCAATGCTCACAAACTGAAAGCGGCTCGCAAGTCGGTCAAGAAAGCTGAACAATCCCTCGCACTGCTCGAGGAAGATGTGCTTCACCTCCGGCGAAACATTGCGATGCTTCATAGATTGCTCAATGAAAAGAAAATCAATGAAGAAGAAATTGAAACAATTCTTCTCCGTCTTCATTCAGCAACAGGTGCTGCAGAAATTGGTGATGTTGGTGTCGCTGCTGGTGAGGTCGAACACCTTGTGGACGATCTCATCGGTGGGAACACCGCTACCCTCAATCCTTTCCTCTTCCGTCATTTCTGGCTCGGTCTTGACACTCGGTGGCCAGCGGGTGGAGATGAAGGCGTCTTGATTGTCCGTCTCATCAATGATGGTCCTGTGGCTATGCCGAGCATGCGCCTGGCTCCTCCAGTGCCTGAAGGATGGACCTGCGTTCCTTCCTCGGTTGATCTACCAATCATCGCCCCGGGCGGAAATCTACCGCTCCGGTTTGAAGTCAAGGCGAACCGTCGGTATGGCGCAGATGAAATCCCCCTCTCACGCAAGTTGGCAATTGCCACCTCGTACGAGATGCGAACGGGCGATATTACCGCAACAATTCGCGCTCAGAATCGTTCGATGGAGCCCCTGCAAGACATTGTGCTCTCGCCATGGATTCCACCCGGCTTTACCACAGATTCAGTCCCATTCATCAACCGTCTCGCACCTGATGAAGTCGCTCTTATTCGCATGCCTTTGCGCATCAACATTGGTTCAGGAGGGAATGCTTGAACCGCTCACAGTCCACCCTAATGGGGGATACAAAAAAAACAAAAATGGTGAAAAATATGAAAGAAAATACGAACGAAAACAGCGATAATATCGCTGCAATTGGTATTGGTGCAATGATTGTGTTCATTGCCCTAATCCTTGTTGCGGCGGTTGCAGCAGCGGTCATTATTCAGACCGCTGAACAATTGCAACAAAATGCACAAAGCACTGGCGAAGAGACAACTGACTTGTTGTCCTCCAAGGTGAACATCAAGGGTGCCGTGATCACTGGAGCTGGTGCAAACCAGATCTACATCACCTTCGAATTGGCCCCTGGATCTGATCCAGTCACAGCAAACACTGTGGCTTGGTCAATCATGTGCAGTGGAACCCCAAGCGGTGACGACTACGGAAACTTTGGTGCCGCACAGCAAGTTGGCGGTGCAGCTCTTGTCGGTGGCGTCCTCAGTCCGGGCACAACCTACACAATCGAACTAACCAACGCTGGTGGCCTTGCTACCTGCGTTCCAACAGCAAACCAAGACCACTCGTTGATGATTCAATCCGGTAAGGGTGGATTCACATACGAATTGCTCAACTACGGCGGAAACATTGCAGCAGGCGAGGTGATTGTATGAAGTCCTTCAACAATGAAGAACAACAAAACGACACAGTGGCAGCTATCGGTATCGGTGCAATGATTGTGTTTATTGCATTGATCCTTGTTGCAGCAGTTGCAGCAGCAGTGATTATTCAAACCGCAGAACAACTCCAACAAAACGCTCAGAAGACCGGTGAAGACACGGCAGACAACATGGCTGGAAAAGTCATGATTAACTCCGTCTACGTCGACACCAACGCTGCAGGAGAAGACTACCTTCTCTATGTTCGCTTGGCTCCTGGCAGTGAAGCAACAACAACCACGACCATCTCATACCAGGTGTTCTGTGCGAACGGTGTTGCGGAAGGTGTCCTTCTCGCTGCAGATGTCGCTCCAATGACCACTGGTACATTCGGAACAGCGACCATGGCAGCCTCAACAGGATACATCATGACCATCGATGGAAACAACGGCGGTACAGATTGTAGCCCAGACGCAGTCAACGGCGGAAACCCAATTTCCACCGCACAATTGTTCATTCACGTTGGAAAGGGCGGTACAACCTACGAGACCCTGACCATCGACAGCAGCACTGCCGGATCAAAAATTGTCTGATGTTCATCTAGGGGCACAGCACAGCAATGTGCGCCCTTAGAGGAGGAATTATCATGGCATGGCCATTTGGCAACAGTGCTCAGAAGGACCAAGGGGAAGACGCATCACTTACTGAAGATCGGCTCAAAATCATGGCGAACATCGCCATTGAACAAGTCCCCCTTCCTGAAGAAGGAGAACTTGGAGAAGAAGATGCGTGGACCATCTCACCCGGCCCCACGAAGGCACGCCTCAACAGCATCGGCAGTGTACCAAGCGTGGCAGCAAGCCTCGCTCCAGCACCAGCCGCACCGGTGAACACCACCGTCGACACCTCGGGTCTCGAACGTTTGATCAGCAGCCGTCTCGACATGGTCGAGGATGTGCTTCGCATGGTTGAAGTTCGACTCGAGCAACCGTCAGAAGCAGCAGCTTCGGGCGAATCTGCGGAAGGTGTCGATGTGGAAGACGCAGCACTCAGTGGTGACACTATTGTCACTGCAAGCGGTGAAGTTATTCCAGTCTCAGGAAACGATCGTCTCAAAGAAGTGGATGAAGCACCATTGGTGGAATTGTACGAAGCACAAGCTCTCGCTGCAAATCCATTCTTGCATGCTCCATCGCGCGGTGCAACTGCCAACGCAAACAGCGTTGGTGCACCAACTGTCTCCGCCCTCTTGCTCGACCATATGTCGGGCATGGCTGCAGTCAGTTTTACTCAGAAGGCCATGGCCTCGGGTATGCTAAGCGACGAAGAAGGACGTTCAGTCATGGCAATTGTTCAACTTGCAGAACCAGGTGAAACTGAGGCTGCTCTTGATGACCATTTACCACACAAAGAATTGCTCACATTCTCATCGCTCGTCAGTTCATGGCGCAGCGTGAGAACACTCCGAGGTGAAGTCTGAGATGGCTGGCTCGGTAGGTATTGGTGGCCTCATCATTGGGGTCTCATTGTTGGTCGTGTTTTCCATGGCCGTTCAAACAATGTCGTATCAAATGGAAACCTCAATCGAGGTTTTGGACGCTGCGGCTGATCCCCTACCAAGTTATGTTATTGCAGATGCATCTCTTCTCGAAGGCGCGATTCTCACTGTATCCGTCACAGGGACCGGTCTTGGTTCAGGTGTCGTCGATGGAACCCTTGTCGCAAATGGTGGGGTTGGTTTGGGTGGTTTTTCTGCTACTTTTACTGTGTCATCGGGGGAAATAGATACGAATTCCGTGGTCATCACCAGCCACGGCTCGTACTCAACCCTCCCTACGAGCATTACAGTAAGTGGTCAAGGAACACTAAATCCTGCACCAACATTCACCTTTACTACGGGCGATATCTTCTATGCTAACCTTACCAACACTGGTGACAAGACAATCAAAACAAACGATGTATGGTTGTTCTTTGATGGCGAGTCGCCAACAAAGTTCAGTTCAGTCCACCGTGATGGTTGGGCTCAAAATCAGGCCACACCTCCGTTCGCATCAGGAAACTGGTATGTTGGAGAAACGGTTGATTTGATTTTACCAAACCCACCAACACTTACCACACGCTTTGCAGCCACATCCGAAGGATTCATTGCTGCAGAGGCGATTTGAGGGATTACTATGGCAGATGGCGGTGCTTCGACTTTTATTATGCTCATCACAGGGCTTTTGATTTCGAGTTCAGTCAGTGCCTTGTTGATCACTGAATGGTCTTCTACAGCAAAGGTAGCGCAAGTACAGCAACGCGGAGTTCAACTCGATTCAGAATTGGATATCGAATTTGCAGGCGACCCTATGATGGTGGATTTTGATGATTCAACATTACCAGAAACAATCACGTTTTACATTCAGAACAGTGGGCTGCATTCCATGGATGAATCAAAGATGACCGTCGTGGTTGATGGTAGAGAACCGACGTCTGTTTCTGTCTCATTGGTTGGCACGCCTACGCCAAGTTCATGGGTTCCAAACGAACTCGCCATGATTGTCCTGGAATATAATCCGGCCTCTGGCTACAGTGATGGCGATGATGTCGCACTGTATGCCATTGCTACATCTGAAGTGATTGGCGGCCTTTCATCGAGTGCATCGATGAACATCGAGGTGAGACTGTCATGAAGGAAGATCCATTTTTGAAAGCTCACAAGCCAAAGGAAGATGGTTTCCCCTATGACTTGGAAACAGATTCACTTGCGGATTCGATGGGTCTACGCTTACCAAACCGTTCACTCTATGTGTTGCAAGGTGCGGTCGGTGGCGGTAAATCACTGATCTCTCAACGTCTTGCCTATGGCATGGTGGAAAACGGGGTCAAGGTCCTCGTCATCACAACAGAACTCACCACGCGCGGCTGGATTGAACAAATGGAATCCATTGGTTATGGTGTGACAGATGCAATTCGCGAGGGTACACTGATGGTGTTCTCACGCTTTGGAACGATTGCCGAATCCCTACCAAATGTTGGGCTTGATGAGTTGCTTGAATCTGAAGCAATTGCCCTTGCCGATGTTGTCATTATCGATGCAGCGAGTTCACTGATGCCTGATTCACTTGAGGAGCCCGAGCGCTTTGCTATGATGCAACGATTAAGACGCATTTGTGCCGATGGTCGTTCATTGATGTTATGTGTTGACCCGGAAGAAATGGATCACAAGTTGATGCACAGCATGCGTGCTTCTGCTGAAATAGTGCTTGATTTGACCACCAGCATGATCGGTGGAGAGATCAAAAGAAACATTGTTGTCACGAGATTTTTGAGGGCTGCTGGACCAGTCCAGACCTCGATTGGATGGCGAGTTGAACCAAGCATGGGCTTCATCGTCGATATTACAGCCGTGAGCTGATGGAGGGATTTTGAATGGCCGATGAACCACGCTTTGCCAAAGGGGACCTCAATGGTGTCATGGCAGCTCATCCACACGTTGCTGATTGGGTGCGTGACTTCGAAGCTCGATATGGGGCTCGCCCAATCTACTATGGTGAATTGGACCGAGATGCCAAAAAAGAACGACCTCTCAATTTGATTTACTTGGCCAAGGAGCCAATTTTTGTTCACATTTACGAACCACCTGCTGATGAAGAAGGTGGTGGCCAAGTGTTGTGGTTTGGATTGGAACCACAACTCACTGAAGAAGAAGAAAACATTCGTCGGGAATTGACCGAAACCTTACTTCAAGAAGCACCTACTGCTCCATCCTTTACTACTGATAATGAGTTCGAAAATATCCTCCGCCAAATGATTGAGCGGTACACGGTTCTCGATTCTGAACTTGGGGTGACCCCGCGACGACAAGGTCGTATGTGGGAAATGCTGGGCATGGATGACAAACGGCTCATTGTCAATCAAGAACAACGAACGCGTCTCGAGTACATCGTCATTCGAGACCTGATTCGTAATGGGCCACTTGAACCTCTGCTCTCCGACGAGATGCTGGAAGATATTCACTCCATTGGGCTCAAACACGTCCACATGGATCACAAGGTGTTTGGCATGGTCACCTCAAACATTCGATTTAGGGAACGAGAAATGCTTTCTCGATTCCTTCGAGCTATGTCGGAACGTATTGGTCGCCCGGTGTCGGATAACAAGCCAATTATTGACGGCGCCCTGCTCGATGGATCCCGTATCAACATCATTTTCTCAGACGACGTTTCCATGCTTGGCCCCTCGTTTACGATTCGTAAGTTCGCTGAAGAAACCATTTCCATTACACAATTAATCGCTTGGGGCACCATCTCTTCACAAGTCGCAGCCTACATCTGGATTTGCCTTGAGTATGGAATGTCTGTACTTGTTTCTGGTGAAACAGCATCAGGTAAGACCACGACCCTTAATGCAATTCTTCCATTCATCGATCATAACGTCAAGATTTACTCGGCGGAAGACACTCCTGAAGTGAAGGTTCGCCACAAGATTTGGCAACGCCTCGTCACTCGCTCTTCGAAGAATGAAGAATCTCGCGTCGAAATGTTCGATTTGCTCAAAGCAGCATTGCGTAGCCGCCCACGGTACATCATCATCGGTGAAATTCGTGGTGTTGAAGGTGCGACCGCTTTCCAGGCCATGCAGACAGGTCACCCTGTAATCGCCACCTTCCACGCCTCTTCAATCGTCAAGATGATCCAGCGGTTTACCGGTGACCCAATCAACGTTCCAATTCGTTTCTTCGATAACCTGAATTTTGCAATTTTCCAAGAAGTTGTTGAGGCTCCAGGTGGTGGAATCGCACGACGTGTCACTGGTATCGACGAAGTCATCGGCTACAACAAGCACAGCGATGGTGTTCTCACTCGTGGTATGTTCGAGTGGGATCCTGTCAAAGACAAGCATTACTTCCGAGGTATGTTCCAGAGCCACTTGCTCGAAAATAAGATTGCTGCAATGGCTGGTTTTGCGAACAAGCGTGATATTTACGATGAGATGCTCAAGCGAGCCGCAGCTCTTCAGAAAATGGTCGATCGGGACTTAACTCACTACGATGACGTCTTTGATTTGCTTGGGATTTATTACAACAGTGGCTGGGACCACTTCGACCGTGCCATCGATTCATGGAAGGGTGTCAACCACGATTGAGGGATGATGAATGCAGCGAATGTCGATGTGGCAAATCGCGTTGCGGCGACTTGAAATGCCCATTCTTCGATTTCTTGCTTTGTTCGTAGGAGGCGCTGCATTTGCGGGCTTTTTCATGTCCATTGTCATCATCCTCCTTACAGGAGGATTGGCGGAAGGCGCCCTCTTTTCTGGACTGTCTGGTGTCCTTCTTCTTATTCTATTACCAATCCTCTCTGGAGGTGCGGCGATTGTTTTTCCAATCCTCGACGTTCAACGCTCAGCAACCCTCATCGAAAAGGAGATGCATATGTTCATCACAAGAATGGGGATTTTATCCCTCGGTGAAGTTGGGGCCCAATCCATCTTCGATATCCTCAAACAGATGAGGGACTATGGTGAACTTGCAACGGAAGTTCAGAGGATTGAAACTCTTGTCGATAAATGGCATACTTCCCTGCCCGAAGCCTCTCGTATTGTAGCCCAACAAAGCCCAAGTCCGTTGTGGGCTGACTTCCTTGATCGCATGGCGTTCTCCATCGAAGCGGGCCAACCAATCGATGAGTTCATGCGCTCAGAGCAAGAGACGATTGCAGAACAGTATACAACCCTGTATGACACTCGTTTGGAATCCGTTGACACAATGAAGGAGATCTACGTCTCTCTGGTTTCTGCAGGATTGTTTGGTCTTGTCATCGCTGGTATTCACTTGGTTCTTTTTGAAACCGGTTCGCCAACCGATGCTCCAATAGAAATCGCCAGCCGGTTGCGTTTCTTGCTCTTAGCGGGACTTCTTTTCACCATCGTTCAGATTGGCGGTGTTGTCGCTTTCAATTCGACGATTCCAGAAGACCCAACGTTTGCACGTGACGAAATGGACACGCCGTTCCGGATTAATTTCCTGAGAGCATTGGTTGGTGCCACCGTCATTTCGACATTTTTGTTCATCATCACGGTCATTGTGATTTTAGCATCATGGCAAGAGGTCAGCGCCCAATGGGACCGCTATGGACTTCTCCTGATCGTTGCGCCCCTCTCCCCAATGTTGATCCCGGCATTCATGGTTGGTCGAGAAGAAGGCCAAGTCCTGCGACGAGACGAAACATATCCTGACTTTATCCGCGCTTTAGGTGGTACTGCCCAAGCGCGTTCCGCAGAACCATCGGCCACAATCAAAGCATTGAGGGGTATTGATTTTGGTGTTCTGGACAATTCCATCGATCGCCTAGAGAAGCGTTTGTCCACACGAATTGACTCGGACCGAGCATGGGATTACTTCACTGCGGATACAAATTCAGCAGTAATTTCGAGGTACACTCGAATTTACATCGAGGGTTCACAGTCTTCGGGTCAACCCGCAGCGACAGCAGAAATGGTTTCTCGCTCTGTAGGTAATCTGCTCTCCTTGCGCCGCCGTCGTGCTCTATCTGCCAATACGATGCGGGGTGTCGCTCTTGGATTACTGATTGCAACCGTGACCAGCCTCAACGTCACCATCGCTATTGTTCTCAAGTTAGGCGATTCAATTGCTGGTGTTGCTGAAGGGTTCGTTGATACCGATGTCTCGGCACTTTCACGCTTTGGTTCTGACCTCGCCCTGCCGGTGATGGAAGATGCATCAGCTGTTGGTGAAAACATCAGGATGTTCAAGATCATTGTCTCCATTCTCATTCTTTTCCAAGTTGCAGCGGTTTCCATGATTTCCAATCGTCTGAGGGGTGGTGGGAAAACAACTGCTCTTGGCCAAGCCATCCAATTGCTTTGGGTGGCAGGTATCACTTCGTTCCTCACATCGATTGTTCTTGAGAGCGCTTCGGGAATCTTCGGAGTCTGACCTTTTCCAAGCGAAGTACAATAACTTCCATGGTGATGGATGTATATGCAAGCAATACCCCCGCCTCCAACTCCAGCCGCCCAGCCAATGCCAGTTTCGCCATATCAACCAGCGAAAGGCTTCGACAAAACCAAGTTGGCTTATTCATTTGAGCGATGGTTGATGATCGGTATCGTTCTCATTCTGGCTGCAACCCTATTTGCACAAGTCGTAACTATGTGGGGTCCTCCTGACGTCCCAGGGGCTGAAGCAACATTGGACGATCTATCTGATTATCAATCAGACCTTGATGGCTACAACGATCTCGTGCGTGTCGTCGGCTCAATCGGAACCATGCTACAAACTGTGGGTATGGGTCTCATTGGATATGCACTTCTTCGAGAATCTCACAGCACAACGAGTGAACATACGGCACTTCGAGTGACTGGTATGATTCTGGGTGTGCTTGTGGTCGCAAACTTGGCGGCTCGTAATCTGAACATTCTGTGATCAACGTCGCGCTTCTTCGGCAATTCGCTTTTTGGTCGCCGTCCAAGAACAAATAGGACACGTTGTCAAATCGTGATGGCGAGCAGGACAATACTCTCTCCCAAAGAAAATGATTTGCAGGTGGAGTTTGTTCCACAGGTGCTTGGGAAACACTGCCTTGAGGTCACGCTCTGTTCGCTCGACGGTTGTCCCGTTTGAGAGACCCCAACGGGCAGCGAGACGATGAATGTGGGTGTCGATTGGGAACGCAGGGATGCCAAACGCTTGGGCAAGGACAACGCCAGCAGTCTTGTGACCTACGCCGGGAAGCGCTTCAAGCGCTTCAAACGAATCGGGTACAACTCCATCATGGCGTTCAACCAAGAGTTCTGAAAGACGACGGATGTTTTTTGCCTTGGTCGGAGCGAGTCCTACTTGACGAATGTCGTTGAGAATTGTTTCAACCGGAAGTTGAGCCATCAGTTCTGGTGTATTCGCTTTAGCAAAAAGTGCTGGCGTGACTTGGTTGACCTTCAAGTCGGTCGTTTGAGCGCTCATCAAGACTGCAACAAGCAACTCGAAGGTATTGGTGTGATCTAGCGGCACTGGTGTTTCTGGATAGAGTTCTTCCAACATGATCACAATGCGCTCTGCTTTTTCTGAACGTTTCATGAATCCCCACCTCGTCGGTTGAGGATCTCACTGGGAACGGTGTAGCTGTAAGATCTACCTTCAGCCACGCAGTGGACCATATTCTTTTGATGATCGAACTCAAAAGATGAAAATTGAATACTGATTTGATGGAGCGGCATCGCCGCATTGACTTCACCATTGGAGGTGATGGAAAATCCAGTGGCCACATGCGGAGGCACGGAATTGAATGTGAGAGCGTTGGAGGTCGCGTTTGTTTCACCAAGCCCCTCAAAAAAGGATATGAATTCCTCATGCAATTCTTTCCAATTCGCTAAAGGTATGCAAAGAGGCACGTTGATTCACCACATTATGGATCGACTTTGACCGAATATGCTTCACCAGTGGCCCATCCAAAGACAAGTCCAAGGGTGACAGAAAGCAACGGGATGCCGTTACACACGATGCTTTCGACAGGTTCGGTCACCGCTTCGCCTCCTGCAATGTACCAAATCACAAAGCCGAGAAGGAGGCCGGGGATGAGCATAACGCCCCCCATGATGAGCGTTCTTAGTAGGCGCATGCCACGAGGAAGAGGTGGCAAGTCAAGAAGGTGTGCATCTCAAATGATGTTCACAGCAAGGCTGACAATGATGCAGCATCCATGGAATTCAAAATGTCAGGTGCTTCCAACCATCCCTTTCTTGCAGCCATAACACCATAACTGATGTCGGCCAATCCACGCAAGGAATGGGCGTCTGGGTTGATGATCACCGGTACGCCAAGGCCTTTGGCATGCTTGCAAAGCCGCCAATCCAAATCGAGACGATACGGGCTTGCATTGAGTTCAACTGCTTTGAGTCGCCCTTCGCTGTTATGGTCTGCCATATGCTCCAGCACGGCGAATAAGTCAACTTCGTACCCGTCCCGTCCTTGAAGAATCCTCCCCGTTGGATGGCCCAACACGGTGGTTGCAGGATGGTCGATGCAGCGGATTAACTCTTCAGTATTCTCAAGTTCATCCCTCGCCCTCCACTTGGAAATAGCGTGAACAGAAGCAACCGTGTAATCGAGGGTTGAAAGGACGTCATCAGGATGGTCGAGTTTTCCACCGGGGAGAATATCGGATTCAACCCCGTGGAAGATTTTGAAATCCACGCCGTCGTCTGCCCAAGCTTGGTTGTATTTTTTGATGGTTGCACCTTGTTGGAGTAAATCTTCTGCACTTGCACCATTGGCGACCTTCAATGTTGGAGAATGGTCGGCGATACCAAGCCAATTCCAGCCCAGTTTCCGAGCGGTTTCGGCCATTTCTTCGAGGCTTGCTTCGCCATCTGATAACGTGGTGTGATTATGCCAGGCACCTCGAATGTCGGCGTTTGTAATCAGCGATGGTAGTTTGTTTGATTCAGCAGCCACAATTTCACCAGTGTCTTCACGTAACTCGGGCGTCACCCAATCCAATTCAAGGTGGCTGTATATGGCGGCCTCATCCAAAGCATCAAGTGAAAACTGCGCTGCAGCCATGCCCTTCAATTCCCCAGCTTTCTCTTCAGGGATCAATCCGAACTCGTTCAAGCGAAGGCCTCGGTCGATGGCCCGTTGTCGCATGGCGATGTTGTGTTCTTTGCTTCCTGTAAAGTACGCCAGTGTGAATGGAAACACTTCTTTTGGAACCAAGCGAACTTGTGCATCAATCGTTCCTCCGCTTTCGAGTTGTTCGTAATCATCTCCTCCAATCGCATCTAAGACATTTGGATCGATATGGCCTACACTGAATCCTTCGTCGAAAATACTCGTATCGAGGATCAGGCTGATTTTTGAGTCACCTGCACCTTTCACATCTGCAATTCCTGGTAGGCTGAGAATGGCGTTTGCTACATGTTCGTGATTGTTTTTATCGACGGCGACTACCAAATCCAAATCGCCAATCGTTTCCTTACGCCGTCGTGCACTGCCTGCTAATTGAGCCTTGATGACGCCATCGATTTGGCTGACCCTTGCCTCGAATGCTTCGCCATACATGAGGCCAATATCGAGCCTCCTTCTTGCCCGGAATCGAGCAAGCAACTCGATACCGTCAAGCATGCGTGCTTGTGATTTCTGACCAAAACCCTTCATCGGCGCAATCCTGTTTGCTTCTGCAGCTTGCTTGAGGGAGGCTACGGAATCCACACCTAATTCTTCATGCATCAATTTGATTCGTTTCGGGCCAAGTCCAGGAATACCAAGCATCTCGATGAGTCCTTCGGGCGTTGAAGCGTGAAGTTCAATCCAGTCATCAGGCCAACGTCCCTCGCCAACAACTTGAGTCAAAGCAGAACCCAGCCCTTTGCCGATCCCTTTCATCTCTAAAAGCCGCCCAGTCGCCACCAATTCTCCTAAATCCTCGGTAAGTGAGCCAAGCATTCTGCTTGCGTTTTGATAGGATCGGACTCTGAACACATTCGCTCCCTGTAGTTCCAACAGGACCGCTACCTGATGCAGTGCATTTGCGACTTGATTGCGAGAAAAGTATGGTGGGCCACTCGGACGTGGTTTTGGTAGAGAGAAGCCGGTGCCTGCCATGGAGGTGCTGTGTCGGCGACCCTTGTCAAAGATTGTGTTAAAGCAAATACGACTTCACATTGAAGAACTTCGGCTCCTGCCCTTGTTCATGGTCGACCCCGCAACCATTGAGCGTCTGGCCGAGGGTCTGTGTGGGTTTTCTGCCGTTCTGTTCACTTTTATTGCCTCGTTCTCCCGTTCACCCCCAGTAGAACGCGTGGTGCAGAACCTGATTGCCGTTAGTCTGATTGCTGCGGCGGCTGTTCTATGGTGGCTCTCGTTGTCTGGAGGGACCTTATGGGGTTCGAATTACTTACCTAAACCGCTTTCTTTGGTTTGTATTGTGATCGCTATCTCCGCCCGAATGAACATCAAGGGAGAGAATGTTTCCTTCGGGGCCAACCCGCACACGATTGGTAAAGACAAATCCGAGGAGTAATCAAACGATTTCGCCCTGAGGTTGAGGTCCTTTGTCCTCATCACCTGTTGAATTGTTTTCCATGGATTCCTTGGCCATCTTTTGATCGATGAAGGTACGCATGTACTCTGGCAGTTCCCCATTGACGAAAATCACGTCGTTGATGGCTTCCAATTTTTTCAAAGAATAGTAAATTTGCATGGCGGTCATCGGCGTCGATGAACAGCCATTGCACCCTCCATCGAGCGAGAGCATGATGTTGCCATCACTTGTGTCAAGCACGGTCACAACACCATCGTGCTCGTCAAGGATCTCTTGTACTGGCCCGATTTCGGCGAGTACCTCCTCGGCAGTCATGGTCATGCCCATCCCTCGTGCATCTCCTCTTTCAACAATTGCCTCCATTCCCCATTCAAAAAGACGCTCGGTGTGAATGGACCAGTCGTAAAAAGGCCACGACCACGGCTTTTGAAAGGGGAACCACTTATGAGGGGTTCTCAGGTCGCCAAGCCACAGGTGTTCTGTTATGATGGATAATATACCGATGATTGCCGCGGCCGCAGGTCTGGTTGGACTGTTAATTGCTTTCGTGCTCTACCAGCAAGTAAACAAAGTGAAAATTGACAACGATACAGTTGCTGACATTACTCAAGAAATTCAAGATGGAGCCATGGCGTTCCTCTTTGCAGAATACCGAGTGCTCTCAATCTTCGTTGTTGTTGTCGGTGCTGTCTTGGCTTGGCTTAATGACATCGAAACAGCAATTGCATTCTTCGCTGGTGCCGTCGCATCGGTGCTCGCAGGCTTCTCTGGAATGC
>CBFIIS010000003.1:58433-61336 GCA_965662715.1 Candidatus Poseidoniaceae archaeon
GCAAAGAACGATGGTCAATCCGGCGCTCTTGCGGTTTCATACAACGGTGGCGCCGTGATGGGGCTTTCAGTTGGCGGACTCGGTCTGCTCGGTATTTCTCTGGTCGCCTTCTGGCTAAGCGCTGGTGAAACGGCAACAGATGGAACCATGAACCCAGTCAGTGCCGCAGCTGGATTTGGTATGGGTGCCTCTTCTATCGCGCTCTTCGCTCGTGTCGGCGGTGGAATTTACACCAAGGCAGCAGACGTTGGTGCAGATCTTGTCGGGAAAGTCGAAGCAGGTATCCCTGAAGACGATCCTCGAAACCCTGGTGTCATCGCAGATAACGTTGGAGACAACGTTGGTGATGTTGCAGGAATGGGCGCAGATATCTTCGAATCGTTCGTCGGTTCGATCATCGCAGCCATGATTATTGCCAACGACTTTGATGTCAGTGAAGCAGCAGATTATGTTCTTCTTCCAATCCTCCTCGGATTCATCGGCTACACAGCATCCATCATTGGTGTGTTTTCGATGAGCTTCCTGAAGAATGGAAAAGATCCAGCTGCAGCCCTTCGAAACACGACCTTCATCGCAGCAATTTTGTTTTGGGCTGGCGGCTACCTCGCTATCAACCAAGGATTGATTGAAGTTCAATACGGAATCATGCACTCCGTGGTTCTTGGTAGCATCATTGGAATCCTGATCGGCCTTGTCACAGAATACTACACTGGTATTGAACCAGTCTTTGGAATCAAGACAAAAGCCATCCCTCACATTGGAGAGATGTCGAAAACAGGTCCTGCAACAAACGCAATTGCCGGTTTGTCTGTTGGTATGATGTCTACCTTCATTCCAGTCGTTCTGATCTCTCTTGGTATCCTTGGGGCCAATGAATTTGGTGGCGATGAATACGGATTGTACTGCATCGCTATGGCTGCTATGGGTATGCTTGGAACAGTCGGTGTGACGATGACTGTTGACGCATACGGTCCAGTTGCAGACAACGCTGGTGGAATTGCAGAAATGAGCGGTCTTGGTGACGATGTTCGTGCCATCACCGACGAACTCGATTCGATTGGAAACACCACTGCCGCAGTTGGCAAAGGATTCGCAATCGGATCTGCTGCACTCACAGCTCTTGCACTCTTCGCTGCATACACTGCGGCCATCGGCACGAATGACGCTGGTGAATCGTTGCTGAACCTTGAACTCACTGAACCAATGGTTGTCATTGGACTTCTCATTGGCGGCGGCCTGCCATTCGTGGTTGCTGCAATGACCATGACCTCAGTCGGCAAGGCTGCCGGAGACATGGTCGTGGAAATCCGACGACAGTTCAAGGAAATCCCTGGTCTTCTCGAAGGCAAGGAAGGCGTCAAGCCAGATTCCCAAACATGCGTCGACATCTCGACCAAGGCTGCTCTACGTGAAATGGTTGGACCAGGTGTGGTGGCAGTTGTTGCTCCAGTCATCGTTGGTTTCGCCCTCGGATGGAACGCCCTCGGTGGTCTTCTTGCAGGTTCCCTCGTGACCGGTGTGCTCATGGCGCTATTCATGGCCAACGCAGGTGGTGCTTGGGACAACGCAAAGAAAGCAATTGAACAAAACCACATTGAAGGTGCAAAGAAAGGCGATGCAGCTCACGATGCAGCAGTGATCGGCGATACTGTTGGTGACCCATTCAAGGACACCTCCGGTCCTTCGCTCAACATTCTCATCAAGCTGATGTCCATTGTTGCCGTGGTTATGGCTGGCACTGGCAAGCTTGGAGAAACCGGTCTTCTTTGAAACCGATTGAAAGCGTTAGGCTCTTGAAGGCATCATCCTACGCCATACCATGAAGGCCGCATCACGTGCACTTGTGCTTGTGCTATTGTTTGTGTGTTCAACCACGCTTGCTGGCTGCACGGGCAGTCTTGAGGGCAGTGATGCTGCAGGTGACACCACCACTGAGGCACAAAAGATGCTTCCTGAGTGGGAACTTGGTGACCAATGGCTTTACACGTTCATCACGCCACAATTTGGTGAAGACAGCGCTCGATTGGTCGTCGCAGAAATTGATGAAGCAGAGGGGATCTACCAACTCGGTATCTCCTCTGAACGAGAGGCACAACGCCACGCAGTCATCAATCACAACCCGTTCTTAGGGCGTGTCACTATGGATGGACTTTCAGTCTATGAAAACGGGGAGCCACAAGCCGTGTTTTCGTTCCCATGGACGGTTGGCGATACCTGGTCGTTCACTTTATTCGAACAAGAGTGGACTGCCACTACAGATTCCATCACCAACGGTAATGCCCGTGTCACAGCAGTTTCAGAGGAAGGCCATGAATTGCGCTACACCTTCAGTGGCAGTAAAGGATTCATGGAAAGTTTTGTTTGGTCAGATGGTGATGGCGTTCGGCAACTCCGTATGGACCTCAATGTGGCCCGCAGCGGCTACTCAGGCGATGTGTACTTCTACAGGGCTCGTGATCTTCTCGACAGTTTGTATGAAGAAAACGATCAAGAAGTCTACGATACATTTGTCGATGAGGGTCATCCAAACGATGGAGACTGGGACACGCTTGTTTGGTACCTCGATGTCGAAATTGCATCAACAGGTGCATCATCCGGCTCTTTGACCATGAAGGACCATGCGGGAGCCTCCCCGTTGACGAGGGCTTGGGGCTCAGGCGCGACAGAGAAAGGTGCTATTGGGACCATTCCTTCCAACACGGGTGAATATTCTCTCACAGTCACAGTGCGTGGACCAGATTCGTTCATCCACCTGCGCGTTGCAGGCGCTCAAGTGTTCCAGTACACCCTCTGAGGTGCTCATATGCCAACGTTGGTGATGATGCACGGCATGACTGGCAACGCCGACATGATGCGCCCATTTGCCGAAAAAGTACTTCCAGAGGGCTGGACATTAATTGTCC
>CBFIIS010000004.1:0-58511 GCA_965662715.1 Candidatus Poseidoniaceae archaeon
TGATGGTGATTCAGAAAGAATGGGTGGATGAAGAAAAGCGTTGGTTTCACCCAATCCTCACGGATTTCAAGAGAAAAACCCAGCCGATTATACGCTATCGACTCAATGACATCCTCGTAGCATCACAACACCAATGCAAATGCGGTGACGCAAGGCAATCAATCGAGGCAGTCATGGGTCGCCAAGACGATGTCTTCTACCTCCAGAAGGAAAATGAAGAGGGCTATGAGAAGATTGTCCCCGACTTCATTCGCAGAGCAGTGATGCAAATGCATCCTGACATCACTGCCTTCTGTGCCATTCAGAAATCCGCTGAAACCATCGAGGTTCAACTCCTCCCAGAGGGCTTGAAGGACTGTTCTATGCATGGCTTTGAATCATTGTGGGCGTCAAAAAAGGTCAAAGCTGCGAGCATCAATTTGGTCGCCTACACACATGTTCCTTCAACCACGAAACTACGAAGGATTCAACGAACCTTCGAACCGGCAGAATCCCTTTAGGGGTTCACAGTTACTTCCCGACATGGAAGATTGTGTCTGGCTTAGGTCGATGCTCGCTTCAGAATTGGAGGTTCGCCCACCAAGGAGCGAGCGAAAAGAAAAACAGGCTCTTGCTGGTTTTTGCACGACAATTCACGACAATGGTAGCCTCATTGCCTTCGCAGAAATGAGAAAAGTTGGTTCTCATGTAGAGATTTCAACAGTTCTTGTTGACCCAGCCCATCGTGGCCGTGGCATCGGAAAAAACCTCATTCGAACTTCCGTTGAGCAGATCGAAGGTCCTCTCGTACTGTGTTGCACGAAAAACCCAGCAATGGCAAAGGTGCTCCAATCGCTTGGCTTTACAGCCGTTGGTTGGCCGGGAATTTCTACAGCGATTGGCCTTGCAATCAACACCATTGGGCGTTTACTATCGATGCTCATCCGTTTTGAATTCAAGCGCATATGGATCCAAGGCAAAGGTATTCTCGCCTATGAGCGCTATGTGTTTGAAAACACTGAGAAACAGTGACACTTGCCGCCCTCATGCATTGCTTTCGCTCATGCATGCCAAACATGGCTGGTGTAAACTCGCCCTGCTTACTGCTGTGATTGTGCATACTGGGCCGCATATTGCTGTGCATACTGAGCCGCTGTTGCTTCATCATAGCCTTGTGAAACGAATTGCTGGTAGTACTGTTGGTACACCGCGTTATCCATTGCAGGTGCCGCTGCTGCCGGCGCTGCTGCACCTGCTGCTTGCGCTGCATATTGTTGGGCATAAGTACGAGCCGTTTCCTCAGGGTATCCCTGGGCGATCAGTTGCTGAACGTATTGCTCAGTTGCATCGAGTTGTGCGGAGCCATAACCTGCGGAGCTTGCTGCGAAGTCCTTGATGGTATCATCGCCACCTGCGCCGCCCTTCCTTAGGAAGACCAAGGTCAAGATGATCACGACAAGGAGAGCAGCAATTCCGATACCGATGGTCGTGGCATCGAGACCGCTGCTTGTACCGTCGGAATCGCCAGATTGAGCAGGTGCAGCCCATTCTCCGTTCTCGAAGGTCCAAGCGCCACTCCACTCACATTCATTGTCAGCGTTGAGGATGAATTCTCCTCCTGCTGCAAGTGCTTCGGCGTCTGCCTCAAGCCCTTGACATGCTGGTAGTTGGATCTCAATCCACTTGATGGTCACCCATCGTTCATCATCGCCTTCGTAGATCTTGATGAAGATACGTTGACTTTGGGACTTGTTGGTGTACTTACCGTCCAACGAAAGGGTGAGGTCGAATGTTTCAGTGTCACCGATCTTTTCGGTACGGTCCCATTCACCAGCGAGTCCAAGGTTGTACTTGTCCACAGCGCTGGCTTCGAAGTCTGTCTCAACGAAAGCCGCTTCGACATAGACATCACCATTTTCTGCACCCGAAAGGACAGTTCCCGAGATGGTCACGGTATCGGTGTCAACTCGAGAAGCGTTGAGTGAAGCATCGAGTTGGACCACAGGTTCTTCGTCACCGAAGCCATCTGGTACAACAACGAAGTACATTCGATACTTCTCCGAGAATTTACCTGCCTTGTCGTAGACGATCAATTCTATTCTGATTTGGTTCTCAGTGGTGCCGCTTGGGTCAACAGTCACGTTTCGGAAGGTGTAAGCCCATGCGCCGTCACTGGCAGCGTTTTGCTCGAAGGTGTGGCCGTCGAGGCTGAAGGAGTCATCGCCGTATGGAGCGTCAAACAAGACCTTCCATTCATAGGATTCAATTCCACTGCCTTCAAGTGCATCCAAGTCGGTTGAATTGCTGGCATCGAAGTGAATGGTCACTTCACCATCTTCATCGAGGATGATTCGATTCACTGACCACTCGGTGTTGGAAACTGTCTTGGTTCCTACATATTCCACGAGGTCTGTGTAATCATCACGCATGTCGATCATTGCTTCAGCGGTTGGCCGGTATTCGTCAGCATAGACATCATTGGTTTCCACAGTCACTTCGATGACACGGGAGTGGCCAGCATCGTCGTGAAGCATGAGGGTGATGGTCCATTGTTCGCCCTGAGCACAACCTGTTGCCGAGGAAAGATCAATCTTACAGAAGTTCATGACTGGCATTGTTTCTGTGGTGTGACCGGTCATTCCAGTCGCCATGGTTGATCCGTCCCACGAAGTTGGTCCAGAAACAATCCAGTCGGTGTGGAGGGTCTCGGTTGTGGTTGTGGTGTAGGAGAACGTCAAGTCGGCGTCACTCTTCATGTAGCGCAACTCGTATCCACCTGTGCTTGGGTTGATTCCTGGAATTTGGTCGTTGATTTTCAGGTCCAATCCGTTTCCGAGTGTACCAAACCCTTCTGGGTAAGGTGTGACTTGGTAGCTGAGCATGTTTCCAAGCAATGGTAGCGTAGCACTGTCAGCACGTTCGGAGTGGGTTGAAACGTCCATTGTGGAGACGATCATACCACCAGAGTAATAGCTGCACACACCAAGGATTGTGTCTTGGATGTCATCAGCATCACGAATCAACCGCTGGAAATAGCCGCCGTCTTCCATGTATCCATTGCAGGTCACAGGGACGTTGTTTGCGCTGACTGACTTGGTGTTCAGTACCGCTTGAGCCACGGTTGAATCCGCATCAAATCCTTGGAAGGCGTTGATGTCAACATTGTCCATCAATGGGTGGTATGGGTCGGCGAAATCAGTTCCAGAGAAATCAATTCGAGACTCTGGAGTGTTTCGGCTTTGGACATCAAGTCCGAACGGCAGTCGTCCATTGAGGCCTTGGTCTACACCGTAGATTTGGCTTCCTTGTGGCCCGAGGTGAGCCTGGATTGTACCACCTGCGGACATGAAGCCCTCAAGTGTGGTTCGGTGAGCAGTTGATCCCAACTTCTGGTAATAGCCACGTCCACCGTTCTCAATGTCCTTTGCTGCGATGTCATCTTGCCAAGGCAGAACAATCTTGTCGTAGTGAGTGAACCAGCCTGCATCGAGGTACTCATCCCAATCGTTGATGGTGTATTGAGTATAGGACATGTTCAAGATGTTCAGATCTTCCTTGATGGCGTTGGTTCGTACAGAGGTGTCTGAAAGAATAGCGACATCCACATGGTCTGCGAAGGTTGCATGGAAGTATCGAACGTTTCCAGAGGCGGCTCCACTTGAGAGTTCGGCATCAAAGCTGATGTTGTAGGTGTGGCCGTCCATCCAGCCGTTCCATGGGGTGAATGTCACCTCAATCTTCTGATGCGAATCAAGAGACTGCGATGGTCCTGCAGTCGTGGTGTGAGCCATGCTACCAGCAGTCTCGTCGTAGATGTTCATGTTGAACACATAGTCGCCAGCAAGCACACCGTTGGTGGCTTGAAGGGCCCAGTCGTGGGTGTAAGAACTGTCAATAGGCATCACACACTCGAGAATTTGGTCATTCAAACACGAAAGCGTGTTCGGCTTGCCCAAGGTGATGTCAACGGATTCAACATTGAAGATCACACGCTCGATGTTGTTTGACGTCGAAATTTCTGCAACGTTGTACCAGGGCACACCTTGAGTTGTGTTGTCATAGATTGTTTCAACTTCAATCATGTAAACTCCAGCAAAGAATTCGTGGCTTGCCACCGTGTCTGTGGATGGGTCTTCAGCGTCGACGTTGGTGCGGGAAATCATGTATGCATTGTCTTCAACGAAGGTGAATTCTTGCAAGGTGATGTTGTTGAACGCCACACCTTTGAATCCATCATTAATTCCGTTTCGTCCATCATCATCTGATTGGAATTCAAAGTTGATGTCAACAACCGAGCCAGAGAGCGACATGCACTCATAGCCCCAGTTGATTGAACTGGCATCTGAAGTGTTAAGCACATACAAGTGGGTCAGATCGATTGAGGTGGTTGCCACAAGGTCGTTCGTGTTGAAGAACACATTGTAGTTGCCACCCGTACCGTCAGTGGTTGAATCATCGCCGATGTAGGAGATTTCAGCGTTGTCGATCGGTTCTGAGGCGTTGACGATTCCATTACCGTCTTCGTCGAGTTGACAGGTACCATCTTCGTTGTAATCATTCCACTGTCCAACCAAAACGCCAGAGTAGGTGGCCCCATCTCGTAGGATATCGAGGGTCATTGCGGCGTAATCGTTGACATCAACGATGGACGTACCGTCTGAATCAATGCCGTAGAATGTATCGGCGTAGTATTCGAAGTTAAGAGAGACGAAATCTCCGCTCATCGAAGTCAAGTCAATGTCAGGGATGGTCAGCGTTTCATTTGCCCAAGCATCGCCATAGCCATTTGCTCCAGTGTCACAGGGGTGTCCAAACCAGTATGCATTGTTGTTGAAGATCTTGTCTTGACAGGTGTTTTCATTGTAGATGACACCCTTGGGGTTGGCACTTTCAGTGTACCTGTATCCATTTGCTCCTCCTTCGAAGTCTTCCTCACATAGGGCAGTTGGCGTCCCACAGTACACATCGGATGGTGTTGCAGAGAAGACGGTCGCTTCGATATCGAAATCCATTTCGGTGTTTCCATAGTTGTTGGTTGTGACATCGATGTCGAACACACCTTCTGCATAGAGTCCTCCTGGATTGAAGTAATCGATGCCTTCCACGGTTGGATCATAAAGATTGAACGGCGTAATGTAGCCAACCAACTCATCATTCTGCGGTTGTTCATCCCAGCTGTTTCCAGACAGGCTGGCGGAAATTCTGTATGTTGTATCGTTGAGCAAGTCTGCGGTAATCGAAGTGGTGTATTCTTGTCCAGGACCGAGGTTGTTGAGGTTGATCGTGGATTGTTGAACTTGCGGGTTTGCAAGGAAGGCAGTGTTTTGCTTCCAAATGGTGAGGTTGTCAACTGCGTATCCGTCTCGGCCAGTCCAACGGCTTTCGTTGTCATCGGAGATGGAGCCTTCGAATCCAGTACGGAAGCGGAAGCGGACATCGACTGTTTCACCAGCCCAAGGACTGAGGTCAAACGCACCTACACCCTCTTCGGTGAAGTTGTTCCATCCGTAATAGGTTCCGAAGGAATAGACGCCGTAGTAGTAGACACCCTCAGCGACACCACCGATAGCTTGCTTGTATTGACGGTCGAGGTCAAAGCCGCCCCACATCGAGGCACCTGAGGCGCATGCCCCGCTGATGTAGGCTTCTTGTGGGCAGGAAATAACGTCCCACCCAGTTTCAGCACTACCAATTTCAATCATTGCAATATCATCCCAAACATCACCAGCAAGGTATTGGCCTGTTGTTGCATCAATGCTTCCAAGCACACCATGGCCTAGGTGCTGGAACAGCTCTACGCTCATGAATGCACGATCGGAACCAGTAAGATCGACGTCCTCGAGGACCATAGCGTCATCCCAGTTTTTGTCATACCCACTCCAAAGACCGCCAGAAGTGTTGGTCTTGTAGTGCCCAGCCCACATGAAGTCGGTTGGGTTTTGGTAATTCGCAGAAACATTTGGATCGTTGTTTCCATCTGAAGCACCGATGGAATGATTTGTCTCTTCGTGCCACTTTGTGGCTTGATCGATGTATTCTTCGAAAGCCCAACTGCAGCCAGTGCCACAGCCAGTCTTGTCTTCTGGTGCATCCCAGTCCATTTGGTAAACAGTGCTGTTGGTTGATGATGCCTCATCGACAACCTTGAGCTCAAGGTCAAGGGTTGCGCTTTGGCCATTCAGGATGTCCATTCCAGTGTTGGTCACAGTGACGTTGATGTCACGTGTACCTTCTCCGACAATTCCGAAGAAATTGTCAGTTGGGTTAATTTCGAGAGAGGTCACGGCAAGATCTTTGTTGTCCATTTCGACAACGGTAATGGTGTCGTATTGCCCTTCCCATCCGAAGTTGTCCACCCAACTACCGAAGTCATAGCTGGTGTGGCCAACAACGATATCTGGTGCTGAATTGGAGGCTCCTGCGAGTTGGCCCACTTCAACCATGCTTGGTCGTCGGCCTGCCTCGTAGGAAAGAGGGGTCAGATGTGCCCCGCTTCCGTCGGAAAGGGTCACTTGAACCGTGGTTGGGAAGTTGAGGTAGAAGTTTGATGTGCTGCCACCTGCGGAGTCACTGCTGTTTTGTTGATACGCAACCGTTGGGTTAACGAAATCAGGCTCACCGTCACCGTTCAGATCACTGACCGTGACAGAATAGGAGATGTATGGTCCAAAGTAGGCCCGTGAAGGCGTCGACCAGCTTCCTGAGGAAGCAGAAGTCACAAAGCTGACATTTTCCACGTTTCCATCGTTGAGAACCATAGCGTCGATTTCTCCGTTTCCATCAATGTCTGCAATATCGAAATCATTGGCAAATTCGACATTCATGTTGACGATGCTCGTTCCGGTTTGTGGCGTAGCTGTGTTGAAGCTGTATGTTGCAGGGTAGGTGTTTGTCAAACAGGAGTACTCGACGATGGAGATGTTGTCGCTGTTTCCGGGGTTGGTGGATTGACCTGTGGAATAATCAACACCTTCTGAACGAAGCAGATAGATGTCATCATCGGTACAAGTGCCGCTGAGTCCACCGGTTTCAGTTTCACCCCAGTCGCCAACTTCGAGGCTACGGTATGCGTTTTGATTCGATGGTCCCAGGGTTGTAATCATGCCTTGAGTGGCTGAAGAAATCGGTCCACGGTAGGTGACGACCCGTTGCGATGAAAGATCGCTCAAGAGGTCAAGAATGTAGATGTCATCGTTTCCGTCCTGGTCTGCATCGCCCACAGCGAGGTCCCAAGCCCAGAAATGTGTGAATCGCTCTCCGATGCTCCAAGAGTCGTCATTGCACCCGGCATTTTCAATGATGGTGACGTTTCCAGGTTCTCCTGCTGGTGCGCCGTTATCATCGGTCTTGAATGGGTTGTTGCGTTGGAAGATTACGATGTCGTCTGCCCCATCGCCAGTGAAGTCACCAACTTCGATGAATTGAACATTCGAGAATTCGTCCCAGTCTGCGTTTCGACTTTGGTTCTTTGAGACCCAAATGTCTTGACGCTCGCTGAAATCTCCATTGCCATCGTTCCAGAGGATGCTGATGGTGTGGGTACCTTCTGTTGCCACGGCCAAATCATTGAAACCGTCACAATTGAAATCGCCAATTGCGACATCCAACGGGTCACGATTTGTGGTGTACGAACGGGCAATTGAAGCGCTCGCAGTTGTTGCGAGGGCGGCGGTGGTCGACAAAACCATCAGCATGACAAGGAACATGCTCAAGGCGCGGCTGTTATTGTGGTTGTTTTTGGAGAACATCAACATCACTGCTTCGGCCAACGCCCGTTGCACTTTAATTCCTTTGTTCTAAAGTTCACAATTATCCTGCCCGCTTTTCTTCGCAGTACCCCATTTAACACGAAAAAAGAAAATTCAAAATTTCGGTAGAAAATTGGCGTAAAAATAACACCGAATCGTGCTGTTTTTCACAGCCGGTAGGCGTCAATACTTACCTTTCAACCAACCCGGTGAAGGGCCCCAACCTGTAGCATCGCCACCGTGTACTTTGACTAATTTACCAGCACCAAACAACGATTCAAGCCATACTTCCAAGGCAGTTCCTTCCCGATCACCGAGTTTCTTACTGGCCACCTCTTCGATCACCTCAGTTTGAAGTGCAGTAATGCCATATTCTCTGACGATGAGGTGCATTAATTCACGCAACCATGCCTCCGCCATTGGGTCGATGCTCATTGCGCCCTGTACAGGGCGAGGCTCTTCCATTTCATCCAAGGCTTCCATCAATTCGATTGGATCTGGGCGCTCTGGCACTTGCAAACCAATGGCCTCCAATTCGACACCAAGGTCGAGTTGGCCAATAGGACGACGAACGACTGGTATTCGACTTGGATCTGGTGTCGGGCCCATATCGAGAGGCTTGTCACCAATTGGCGCATCATCAAGTTCATCCCTCTGCGCTGTTTTTTGGGGGGCTAAACCAGAGGTGTTCGTGGCTTGAACTTCAGTTCCGATTGGCATTGACCAACCGACCCCCTGAAGCCCAAGTTCCTTGATTCGCTCCTCAATCCAAGATGCTTCACCTTCGAGAAGAACATTGACATCATGCTCATCCGAGCGGAAACGATAACGAACATTACCACGAAGTTTCGCCATCAGCCATCCCTCGGTTGAACTGCTCTTGAATTTGCCGAATGCCTTCTCGATTCAAATTTCGCTTGAATGTGCCTCACTCAGATGTGGCGAGCTGTCGAAGTACAGTGTGGAGGATTCCGCCGTTTCGATAGTACTCAACTTCGACAGGTGTGTCAAGTCGGACTTGAGCAGAGAACGTCATGGTTGTGCCATCTGTGCGGGTTGCGGTCACTTCGATCATCTGAAGCGGTTCGACATCATCGCCGATTGGGATGGTGAATGTTTCCGTCCCATCAAGGCCGAGGCTTTCATGAGATTCCCCTTCCATGAAGGTCATTGGAAGGACACCCATGCCGACAAGATTCGACCGGTGAATTCGTTCGAATGATGTGGCGATGACTGCGCCAACACCTAGCAAGTATGTGCCTTTTGCAGCCCAGTCCCGTGAAGAACCGGTTCCATATTGACTCCCTGCAAGAACGACTTTTGGTCCATCGTAACTTTGTGCTGCGTCATAGACAGAGACGATTTCTCCCGTGGTGAAATCACGAGCAAAACCACCTTCGGTTCCTGGAGCCATTTGATTTCGAATCCGCACATTAGCAAAGGTGCCCCGCATCATCACTTCGTGGTTTCCACGGCGACTGCCAAAGGAATTGAAATCTGTTTGTTGAATGCCGCGCTCAATCAACCATGTGCCTGCTGGACCATCCGCAGGGAACGCACCCGCAGGCGAAATGTGATCTGTCGTGATCGAATCGCCCAACTTAAGCAAGACTTTGGCATCATCAATGCTTGTGATTGGTTGAGGTTCTGCTGAGAGTCCCGAAAAGAATGTTGGAAGGCGAATATAGGTCGATTCTGGCGCCCAAGGATAGAGTGGACTTGCCTCGGACGGAATGCTGTCCCAGCGAGGTTCATTCATTGCATCAGCGTAGCGTTGACGGAACATCTCAGGTGTAATGACGGCAAGAGCTTCTGCGAGTTCCTCATCACTCGGCCAGAGTTCACTCAACATCACAGGCTTTCCTTCCGGCGTGTAGCCCACGGGTTGGGTGGAAAGATCCACTTCCAATGAACCCGCCAAAGCATAAGCAACCACCAAGGGTGGGCTTGCGAGGTAAGATGCCTTGACTTTACCATGGACTCGACCTTCGAAGTTTCTGTTGCCTGAAATTACAGAACCGACGATGAGACCTGCTTCATCAATAGCAGCCTCGATTTGCTCAGGAATTGGCCCTGAGTTTCCAATGCATGTGGTGCATCCGTACCCAACGACGTTGAACCCGAGTGCGTTCAAGTCCTCTTGAAGCCCCGATGCCTCGTAGTACTCTGTGACCACACGGGAGCCGGGCGCAAGGGAGGTTTTGACCCATGGCTTGACTTCAAGACCGTGCTTTCGTGCATTTCGTGCCAAGAGGCCAGCAGCCAACATGACGCCTGGATTCGAAGTGTTGGTGCAACTTGTGATGGCCGCAATGACAACATCTCCATGATTCAAATCGTATGTTTTTCCATCGCGCTCAACAATTGCACCTTTGGACAAATCCTCGGTAGCTAAACCATGGCCATGATGGCCAAGTTCGTGGGTTAATGACTCAAGGAAATGAGATTTCATATTCGATAGGTCGACCCGATCTTGTGGTCGCTTGGGACCTGCCAATGCTGGTTGCACAGAGGTCAAATCAAGTTCTAACGTAGCCGTATATGACTTCTCAGCTGCACCTGCTTCAAACCACAAACCTTGGGCGCGAGCATAGGCTTCAACGCCGGCGATGGCGTCGTCTTCACGCCCACTTAGGCGCATGTAATCCAGTGTTCGCTCGTCGACAGGGAAGAACCCGCATGTGGCACCGTACTCAGGGGCCATGTTGGCAATGGTTGCTCGGTCGGCAAGCGTTAATGCTGCCATGCCGCTTCCGAAGAATTCTACAAATTTCCCGACCACACCGTGCTCACGTAACATTTCGACAATTCGTAAGGTCATATCTGTTGCAGTGACGCCTGGGTTGAGGCTCCCAGTCAACCGTACGCCGACAACATCTGGTGCAAGCATGTAAATTGGTTGTCCGAGCATGACGGCTTCTGCTTCAATGCCTCCAACACCCCAACCAAGCACGCCTAAGCCGTTGATCATGGTGGTGTGAGAATCAGTGCCCACAAGAGTATCTGCAAGCCAAACGCCTTCTTCTTGGCGAGCGACGCTCGCAAGGTATTCGAGGTTGACTTGGTGAACAATTCCGCGAGAGGGGGGTACGGCTTGGAAATTCGCCAAGGATTGTTGACCCCACTTCAAGAAGGTGTACCGCTCCATATTTCGGTGGTATTCAATGTCGAGGTTCAGATCGAGTGCTGCGCTGTTCGAACCATCAATATCGACCTGAACGGAGTGGTCAATGACCAAATCAACGGGGACTTGTGGATTGACTTTTTCTGGGTCGCCGCCCATTTCCACCATTGCGTCTCTTAATGCTGCAAGATCAACCACGGCTGGAACGCCAGTAAAGTCTTGAAGAATCACCCGTGATGGTCGGAATGGTATTTCTCCACGCTCCCCATTTGGCGTCCAACCTGCAATATTTCGGATGTCTTTTTCGCTGACAAGAAAGCCATCATTTCCGCGCAGTGCCCCTTCGAGAAGGATTCGAATGGAATAGGGGAGGGTGGATGTATCAATGCCGTGTTCGTCAAGGCCAGCCAGCGCGTAATACTCGCCACCAACTGAAAGAGTTCTGCGTGCATTGAAAGGGTCCAAGGTCGCCATGGTGTAACCCAATTGGCACTAATCTATGAACAAAACCCTTGACAAGGCTCGTACGGTGGAGCATCAATTGTGAACCAATGCAGTTCACCAGAACTGCCACCAAGCGTCAGAAGAACTGCCACTAAACGATGCGTCGACTAAAGTGACAGGGTTCACAGGATCGCTGCCTTGTGAGCCACCTGTTTCAACCGCATCGATCTTGTCGACGACATCTTGGCCACCAATGACCTTGCCGAACACGGTGTGAACGCCATCCAAATGGGATGGTGTCGAATCCGGAGAGACGATGAAGAACTGTGAACCTCCAGTGTGTGCGTTGCTGGTTTTCGCCATGGAGAGCATGTAAGGTGCGTGCCTCAGACCGTTGTCCGCCTCATCACCAATGGTCCAAGAGGTTTTGGCGCATGATGAGGATGAACTCGTAGCTTGACCGTTGCAGTACCCGTCCCAAATTGCAGCGTGACCACCTGTGCCATCGCCGTTGGTGAAGTCGCCTCCTTGCAGCATGAAGCCTTCGATGATTCGATGGTAAATGGTGTCGTCATAGGATCCATCACGAACGAGTTCCTTGAAATTCTCCACGTGTGTAGGTGCTTCTTCGCTGTAGAGTTCAATGGTGATTTCTCCAGTTTCAAAAGTGCCGTCAGCATTGGTCCACGACATCTCAAAGACGACGTGTTCACCGTCAGCCTGAGGTGCGCTGAGTGCTGAAACACCAGCGAGAATCAACAGGAGTGCGGCTCCGAATGCAAACACTCCAGCAACGGTTGGGGTTCCGTCCTTGATCAACGGCGGGAATGCGGTTTCAGAAATCCCTGCATCTTGCATTGCATTTCGCAGGTTGTTGTACATGGTACCCGTTCGCTTGTCCTTTGGATTTCCTTTGAGTGAATCACGGAACAAACTTGCAGCATTACGATAATCTGATTTTGAACGAGTGTCCTTTGCTTTCGCCCATGTAGCCTCGCCCGCAATTCTCAGGGTTGTTGGATGTTCACCTGATGGATCGATGTTTCTCAATGATTCAAGAGCGCCTTCATACTTGCCTTTAGCCAGTGATTTTTCCGCCTTGTCCCACACTGATTTGCGCTTGTCAGCTTCGGTCATTTTGCTGTCGGCCATACCTCTTCCGAGGTGCCAATCTTTTTTGAGCATCACGGCTCAACTGAACGGTCTTCATCACCTCCAAATCTGGGCAAATTTAGGGAGAGCCACATCAACATGTTCAAAGAGTGCATGCTGAACCCGAGCCTATACAGCCCTCACTGAAGTGAGTCGGCTCTGAGGGAACACACAATGGAAACCATTGCCAACGATTACACCATCAACATCGCAACCGCAAACGGAACTGGCTCCCAATCCGCCAACCTCATCCTGCTTCAATCTCTTTTTGAGATGGGCGTTCCCGTCAGCGGAAAGAACCTGTTTCCTTCCAACATTTCGGGATTACCGACATGGTATATCGTTCGACTTTCAGACCATGGCTACCAAGCTCCGGGCGATCGAACCCACATTCAAGTCTTGGTCAACCCAGCCACATGGGACGAAGATCTCGCTGCGCTCGAACCTGGAACCGTTGTTATTTGGAACGAAAATTCAAAGATGGAAATGACCCGTGATGACGTGATCTCCTACCCTGTTCCAATGATGGGACTCGCTCGGAAAATCAATCCTAAAATCGCAAAGCTCGTCACCAACATCATCTATGTTGGCGTGCTTGCAGAAATGCTCGGGATTGATCAGGCAGCGTTAGAAGACGCAGTGGCAAAGCAATTCAAAGGCAAGGAGAGTGCGATTGAACTCAATATTACTGCCTTGGGACTTGGTCGTGACTACTTCAAAGACAACTTCACCAAAGAGGATCCATATGTTGTCGAAGCAAGGGAAATTGAAACACCCAAGTTCTTCATTGATGGCAACGAAGCAGCCGCTCTCGGTTCCATCTTTGGCGGCGTCCAGATGTTGGCTTGGTACCCAATTACTCCATCATCATCTCTTGCTGAAGGCATTATCAATTACATTCCACAATTACGTGTGGATGATGAAGGAAACGCCACATGCGCCGTCATTCAAGCAGAAGACGAATTGGCAGCAGCAGGTATGGTTCTCGGCGCTGGTTGGGCTGGCGGTCGAGGTATGACCGCAACCTCGGGCCCAGGTATTTCGCTGATGCAAGAATTCATTGGTTTGGGCTACTTTGCAGAAATTCCGTCTGTGTTTTGGGACGTCAACCGGGTGGGTCCATCAACAGGTCTTCCGACACGAACACAACAATCCGATATCACGCTCCTCTACGAAGGAAGCCATGGCGATACGCAACACATCGTACTCATTCCCGGCACGGTCGAGGAATGTTTCGAATTTGGATGGAGAGCATTTGACATCACTGAACGCTTCCAAACCCCAGTCTTTGGACTCAGTGACCTCGACCTTGGAATGAACCGGTGGGCCTGTGAAGGATTCACTTATCCAGACAAGCCAATGGATCGAGGCAAGGTTGTCCGGGACAGGGATGTGTTCGAAGCTTTCGAAGAATTCGGTCGATACCTCGACGTTGATGGCGATGGCGTGCCTTACCGAACCCTTCCGGGATCGGGCTTGGACCCAATCCTCTACAGAGGTACTGGCCACAATCCAAAGGGCGTTTATTCAGAAAAGCCAGAGGATTACTTCAACCTCATGGAGCGATTGAAGAACAAGATTGACGGGGCAAGAGACCAGCTACCCGCACCAATACTACGGGAAGAAACAGAATGTGAGGTTGGTATCATTTACCTTGGAAGTATGGAAAACACCATTCAAGAAATCGACGACATGTTGGAAACAACTGGGCTCAAGGTGAGTCAATGCCGAGTTCGTGCACTTCCGCTCCACAGTGGCGTAGAAGACTTCATTCGTCGACACGAGACCACGATTGTACTCGAGATTAATCGTGACGGCCAACTCTATGGCATTCTCCGAAAGGAATTACCAAATGATTTGATCACCAAGGTTCATTCCGTTGCATACAGCGATGGTATGCCACCTCGGGCTCGCATCTATGCGGACCAAATCCTAGCCACCCTTGAGGAGGTGAACCAATGAGCGACCGACCTGCACGACCCGCCCGAGCTGTGAAACTGAATGTCATCAATGAACCAAAGGACAGTTACACAGGAGGAAAGTCCTCGCTCTGTCCCGGTTGTGGCCACGATCAGATTTCAAACGTCATCATCGCAGCCGCATGGGAAAACGGAATCGAACCTCATCGCATCGCAAAGATGTCAGGCATCGGTTGTTCCTCAAAGACGCCAGCGTACTACCTTGGACAGTCACACGGATTCAACACGGTTCACGGACGAATGCCTTCGGTCACCACCGGTGCCTACGCCATCAACAAAGACTTGCTCTACCTCGGTGTATCCGGTGATGGCGACTCTGCATCCATTGGAATCGGTCAACTGATTCACGCTATTCGCCGAAACATGGACATGGTCTACATTGTCGAAAACAACGGTGTCTACGGACTGACAAAGGGTCAATATTCTGCAACAGCAGATGTGGGCTCGAAGAAGAAGAAAGGAAAGGCAAACACCACACAGCCAATTGATTTGTGCGCTCTAGCCATCAATCTCGGATGCACATTTGTCGCTCGCTCCTTCTCTGGTTCGAAAAAGCAACTGACATCCCTTCTCAAGGCAGCTATGTCGCACAAAGGCTTCGCCCTCATCGATGTCATCAGCCCGTGTGTTACCTTCAACAACAACGATGAATCCATGCGCTCCTACGGCTATGTCAAAGAGAATGAAATCACACTCCATATGGCAGATTACATCCCTCACTTCAACCCAGTTGAAGAGATTGAAGTTCCCGAAGGGCATTTCCGAGACATTGAACTTCATGATGGCTCAACCATCCGCTTGGAAACCATCTCAGCAGAGCATGACCCTGGAAATGCAGTGGCTGCACTCACTGCCCTTCATGAGGCTGAATCAAGCCAAAAACACGTCACTGGGCTGTTGTATTTCGACAATTCAAAACCTGCATTGGCTGAAGATTTGGGTCTTGTGGATACACCGCTGATCGATATTCCAGATGAAGAACTCCGACCAAGCAAAGCCATTCTTGATGAACTCAACGCCGCATTGCTTGGCTGAGGTTGAGGTATCGCCGAATCTCCAATAAAGGAGTGGGAGGGATGGCACCTCGATGAGCACCATCGCAATCGCCTTGGTTTGCATAGCACTGCTTGGCATGTTTGTTGTTGGCATTCGTCTAAGAAAGTCCCGCCAACACCGAGAACTTTTGGCGGCCCGTCGGGCGAAATACAATCCTCATTTCGAACAACGACGACGTCACGTACAGAATATTCGTGGACGCCAAGTAGAGGACTTGGACGAAGACGAAATCATCGCCTACCAACAAAGAGACGTGGCTCGAAATCAAAACATCCAATTCCTGAGATTGATTGTTTCCGACCTCTTCGATGAAGAGGAACTCGAACCCGAACAAGAAGAAGAGCAGCGTGAGGAACTGTTGGTCGAACGGCAATCATGGATTGAAGAGAACCAGGAAGGTTTGAACGAGCACGCAGCGCTTGTTGAAGAAGAGGAAATTGGCAGCGGTGTCACTGTGATTGAAACAATTACTCCTGAAGAAGACGACATCGAAGAACGGCTCGAGCGAGAAGGTGGCAAAGCCGGTGAAGTGCAACTCTCCCTTGCATGGGATGATTACAACGATCTCGACATGCACGTGTTTTGCCCATCTGGCGAACGTATTTACTTCAACAACAAGAAGAGTGAATGTGGTGGAGAATTGGACGTCGACATGAACGTGCGTCCTGTCAGCAACAATCCTGTCGAGAATGTGGTCTGGACCGGTGAAGCACCGCCCGGAAAATACAAGATTGGCGTTCACTTCTACAAGCACCATCGTAAACGACGCACAAAGAAGACCACCACCTTCAGATTGCGAGTGATGGTTCATGGAAGGTCAAGAGATTACAGCGGTACCATCACTTCTGGAAGTGCCATGCAGATGGTCACAAGTTTCACACTCAAACCCAACAGTTCAGAATCGGGTAAATCCATACCGATTTGACTTAGAATTTCTGTCCACGAATGAAGCGGGTAAAACGGAGAAAGAGCCCTATGTTTGGTTTTTCTTCAAGGCCAAGCCGCCAGTCCAGTTCATTGGCTTGATCGTACTTCAAAAGGTCATCAAAACCACCGATCCATGTGTCATCGATGAAAATTTGAGGAACCGATTTACTCCCATTGGTTCGAATCAGAAATTCTCGGTCCATCCGTGCTGAGGAACCGAGCTTCTTTTCCTCATAGACAACCCCCTTTCTGTCAAAAAGACGCTTAGCGCTGACGCAAGCCCCACACCCTTTGTTGGTGTAAAGTTCGACTTTCGCCATACCATCCCCAACACATGTATGACTTCAACCTCACTGGAGATGAGCGGTGGTAGTCCCTCTCGGATTTGAACCGAGGTCGGAGGAACCAGAATCCTCCATGATGGACCGCTACACTAAGGGACTGTTGTTTTGGCGAATCGCCTTTCCCTCTTCAATTCAGCGGTTCAATGAAGTGGTGTCAACAGTGGCCTTATCATTCGATGCTGACGAAGCGAAACAAGACCTTTGATACCGCGCTGAGCATGAGAATAATCATGAAGGAACCAAGTGCCCATTTGGCCCAAGGTCGTTCTTTCTTTTCAGGTGGCCAAGGATCGATGCCGAGGCGCTCTGCCTCGCGAACGAGTTCCGCTAATTCAGCGAGTTCTTCTTCCACGGATTGCGCCGCCATGGATTTTCCACTGCACACCGCTACAAGACCTTCACGCTTCCGCGAGTATGCAAAGCCTTGAAGCCGGGGCGTTCGAGCCCAATTCATGAGTGAGGTCCCCGACGGTGTCACGCTTGCCTCGTTGGAACGCCGACCGCCTCGTCCAACTGCAACCATGACCATGACACGAGACGGGCCTGATGGGGTCGAAGTGCTGCTTGGCCTCCGTTCATCCACCATGCGAGCCTTTCCTTCATACTGGGCATTTCCCGGCGGCGGCGTGTCAAGGGTCGATGCTGCTGCGGTTGAACAACTCCAAGGGCTTGAAGGGCCACAATCGAAGACCATCGCCTGTATTCTGAGGGAGATGAGCGAAGAGTTGGGCCTCGCTCCATCGAGCGAGGGATTGGTTGCCATCGCACCAGAGGTTCGTGCGGAAATCATCGCTGACAAAACACGATATCTTCAGCTTGCTTTAGACGGGCATGTCCCCCATGACCGAAGCAAATTGAAGGTGCTCTGTCATCGTATTACTCCGCCATTTGGACCAGTCCAGTTTGACAATGCCTTTCTTCACATTCATGCTGGTGAAGCAAACAGCATGCCTGAAATTGATTTGGAGCCGCAAACAGAGTTTACAGAGATCATGTGGGCTAAGCCGAGCACGATATTGGAACGCTGGTCAAGGCATGAAATCAAAGTGGCACCGCCCGTTGTGACGTTGCTCATGGAGATCGACCGTGTCCTTCAGCGCACCAATGGTCGGATGGAAGAGGCGGCGAGCGACATTGCAAGTCGCCTCCCAGGTCGACGATCAATTCTCTTTGCTCATGGCGTGGAAGTCGTTCCGGTCAAAACAGCGACATTACCTCCTGCAGACCACACCAATGCTTACCTTGTCGGCGATCCGCACGGCGATTTTATCCTCGTTGACCCTGCAGCGCATCTACGAGAAGGCATGGAAGATTTAGCGACAGCTGTCGAACGACATCATGGTAACCTCGTCGCTCTTTTGTTCACCCACTCCCACGGAGATCACATCGGTGATATGGGTCTGCTTCGAGAGGCATTTGATGTCCCTATTTGGGGGAGTGAACATACCAACAAGAGCGTCAAATGTGATCGGATTTTGAATGATGGTGACCAACTTACGCTCGGTTCAACAACCTGGGAGGTACTGATTACACCTGGCCATCATCCGGGCCATGTCTGCCTGTTAAGCGAGGCAGGGCTGATTGCTGGAGACATGGTTGCAGGAATTGGAACAATCTTGATCCCTCCTTATTCGGGTGACATGGCAGTTTACATTGAGCAACTTGAACGATTGAAACAACGTCAACCACATTTGTTATTCCCGTCTCATGGACCAGTAATTGCACAACCAACAAAGGTGTTCAATCGATACATCAGTCATCGCAAGGCAAGGCATCAAAGGGTGCTTGAAGCCGTAGGTAAGGCTCAATCAATTCCCGAAATTGCAGCCTTGGCCTATGCCGATACCCCCGATGCCCATCCTGGATTAGCAGAAGACCAAACGCTGTCTCACTTGCTCACTCATGAAAAAGATGGAGCAGTCCAAAAATCAAAACATGGTTGGACATTGAATGAATGATACCGCAGGGTTCATTGAACAACAGCCATTGGCCAAAAGCATGCCTCGGCGAATTGTCCTCACAAAAGCAGGGGGCCCAAGCACCCTTGCAGTCATCCCCATGAAGATGCCTGAGCCAGAGGCAGGTGAACTTCGAATTGAAGTAGCGTACGCAGGCATCAATTTTGCCGACCTCTTGATGCGATTGGGATTGTACCAACCAAGGCCAAAATACCCATTTACACCAGGCTATGAATTGAGCGGTGTTGTCGATGCTATTGGCGAGGGCGTGACTGGTTTTTCGATCGGTCAACGGGTTGTAGCCGCTCTCCCCAATGGGGGGCAGGCAAGCCATGTCATTGTCAATTCACAACGCGCATTACCGCTTCCTGATGATGTTGGTTTGGACGTTGCTGCATCGATTCCAGTGACCTATTTGACAGCACACCATATGCTTCATCATCTCGGTCATATGGAAAAAAATGACGCTGTTTTGATTCACGGAGGAGCAGGTGGCGTTGGGACTGCAGCGTTACAAATTTGCCAATGGGCTGGCGTTTCGAAGGTCTGGGCGACCGCATCTGGTCACAAGAGTTCAACCATCGAGGCCTTTGGGGGAATTGCCATAGACCGGCACAACGAGGATTTTGTTGAAGTCATAAAAAAAGCCACCAACAATGAGGGAGTCGACCATATTCTTGATCCAATTGGAGGCGATAACCTAAGCCGTTCACTCTCGGTGCTCAAGGAAGGAGGGCGCCTCTATACCTACGGCATGTCAGCAGCCGCGCCAACATCCAAGAGAAACCTCTTCCGTTCGTACTTAGCATGGCGAAAGACTCCAAAATTCGACCCCCTTCGATTAATGACACGAAACCGTGGAGTGTTTGGGGTTCACATGGGGACTTGGAAGGATGAAAAAGTGATGCTGAAACAGTTGCAGCGCATCCTCGAAGGCATCAACAGTGGAAGGCTTGCCCCAGTCATCGATTCAGTTTTTGATGCCGAGGATGTTGCGAAGGCACACCAATATATCCATGATGGCAAGAATATTGGAAAGGTCTTACTCCGCTTCAAGTGAGCATTCAAGAAGCGTGAACATAACACAGTGGTGAGGGGAGCAGATGAAAGCAACAATGTCCGGTTTCGATCTTCGCGCAGTGGCGCAAGAGCTGGACGAATTTGCTGGTGCGTACGTGAAAAAAGCGTACATGCCTCATTATGAACAGATTGTGCTTCGAATTAATCCAAAAGAAAGTGATCAGTTTGACTTGGTGCTTGTGCGAGGTTCGAGAATTTACACATCTCAACGGGACCGTCCGATGCCAATGACGCCCCCGCCCTTCGCTATGGTGCTTCGCAAGCATTTGAAGAATGCAAGAATGACTGCAGTCAGGCAGTTAGGGTTTGATCGAGTGTTAGGCTTTGATTTTGACACAAAGCATGGCACATACCATTTGTACGTCGAAGTATTCAGAGATGGAAACATCATCCTCACAGATCAAGACGGTGTCATCATCCAACCTTTGACCCATGCCTCATACGCTGGCCGCACACTGAAAAAAGGGGTTGTGTACCAACCTCCTCCAGCAGCAATGGATCCTCATCAACTTGACAAAGCAACACTTTCTGAATTATTTTCAACATCTGACAGAGACCTCGTTTCAACCCTTGGCGGGAAAGCCAATCTTGGCGGCACTCATGCGAATGCTGTCTGTGATTTAGCAGGTCTTGAACCAAACATGGCCACACAAGATGCGCCTGTTGAAGACGTGCATGTCGCGTTGCAAACACTGCTGAGCAATTTAGCCGAAACACGTCAAGGGATCCTCTTGATGAAACCCACTGAAGAAAAAGACGTCCTAAACCTAGAACGTGAGGCAGGGGAAATGGAAGCAAATGGATTGCGTGATCGTTTCTTTGAGCTACACGCCTCAGAGGCAACGCCAACATTGCTTCCCTCGCATGAAGGCATGGCCCAAGCAATGTTCCCAACACTTTGTGAGGCTGTTGACGCTTGGAAGGGCGCTCATGATGCTGGAGCACTCGCTCGCAGGGAGGCTGAGAAATTGGATATTGCCGCTCCTGGAAGAGGTCACTCCACTGATGTGGAGCGGCTCGAGCGAAGAAAAGTCCAACAAGAAAAGGCGCTTGAGGGCTTTTCGAAAAAGATTGAGAAACAGCAAATGCTTGGCCATATCATTCAAAATAATTGGACGCATGTGGAAAGCCTGCTCAAACAGGTCACAGAAGCGATTGAAACGATGGGGTGGAAGGAAGTCAAGTCCATGGCAAAGGCCATTCCTTGGATTGTGTCACTCAATCCAGCAGAGCGAAGTTTCCTCAGCGTCCTCCCCGATGAAGATGGAGAACCAAAAGGGCCTCAAGCCACACTTTCTATCGACGAGACCGTCCATCAAAACGCCCAACGGTACTTCGAATCTGCTCGAAAGCAGAAGGACAAAACAAAGGGTGCTGTCGATGCTTTAGAGGACACAATGCTTCAGCTTCAGCGTGCTCAAAAGAAAGAGGCAAAGCAACAAGCCAGCGGCAAATTGAACAAAATAAAACGCAGCAAGCGACTCTGGTTTGAGCATCACCGTTGGAGCATGGTCACTGGAGGGCACTTGCTCGTTGGAGGAAAGGACGCCAAAGGAAATGATTCGATTGTCAAGAAGCACTTGTCCGGTGAAGACCGATACCTGCACGCAGATTTGCATGGTGCACCAAGTTGTAGCTTGAGGGCAACCCAGGGCTTTGTTGTTGATCAACACAAACCTGCCCATATCCCCGAAGATGTTCCAGCGTTCAGGATCGTCGACAAGCTTGGAGACGAGCGAATCACCGATGAAAAGTTGCTCGAAGCTGCTTCGATGGCGTTGTGTTGGAGCCGAGCATGGGCTGGGGGCGGGGCACACGGAACCGTCTATTCGGTCAAACCTGCTCAGGTTTCTAAAACGGCGCAAACCGGTGAGTTTGTTGGCAAGGGTTCGTTTATTGTTCGTGGCCAACGCCAGTGGTTCAAAGACCTCGATGTTCAAATTGGCATTGGGATTGTGGCTGTAAACGGAGTGCCGCTCTTGATGGGGGGGCGTCCAGAAACCATCGCTAGGACGTGTCAAAGGTATGCAATCCTTCGACCAGGACTGACCAAAAAGGAACAATTGGCCAATCGCATCTACAAGAACACCGGCCTTGTCACAGACGATGTGTTACCGGTCTTACCGGGTGCATCCGATATTTTGGAAGATCATGGGATTTTTTCGCCTCCAGCATCACTCGCTGAAGAGGAATAAAACCGCCCGATTATTTGCCTCTGCCAGAACGCTTGAATCCGCCCTTTGAAGGCCTGTTATTCCTGTTTGCTTGGCTCTTGCCATAGCCTTTCTTCGAATTCTTGGAGGGTTTGTATGTCTGTCCTCGGGCTTCGCCTCTGTAGCCCTTTGAAGATCCACTTGATCCTCGATCATTTGACCTCGAATCATTGCCGCCGTTTCGACCACCACGGTAGCCTCCGCCACCACTGCGTCCACCGCCGCTGTCATTGTTACGACCGCCGCCACGGTAGCCTCCGCCACCACTGCGTCCACCGCCGCCGCTTCGACCTCCGCCACGGTAGCCTCCGCCACCGCCGCTGCGTCCGCCGCCTCGGTATCCACCGCCGCCTCGACCACCGCCACGGTAACCGCCGCCGCCTCTGCCGCCACCACGGTAGCCTCCGCCACCGCTACTGCGTCCACCGCCACCGTAGCCACCACGGCCACCGCCGCTTCGACCACCGCCGCCATAGCCACCTCTGTTTTGCTCACGTGAACGGCGATCAGCCGCAATGTAAACAACTTCAAATTCTGGAAGCACTGAAAATTCAGGAGGCATAAATTCAACGTTGATGCCTACATTTTTTTGGATACGAACATAGGAGCGTTTCTGAGGTCGTTGAACAAGTGAAACCACGACACCTGAGGCGCCACCTCGGGCTGTTCGTCCGCTTCGGTGCTTGTACGCTTTACCGTTTTCAGGAGGATCGTAATGAATCACACAATTCACGCCAGCGACGTCGATACCACGTGCTGCGACATCTGTAGCGACCAACGCCATGCATTCGCCGTGCTGGAAACGTTCCATGGCTCTGTCACGACCGCGTTGGGTCAATCCACCATGGAGAGTTTGTACCGCTAGGCCGTCATAGGTAAGATCGTCACCAACTCGATCGACACCTGCTCGAGTTCGACAAAAGACAATCGTTCGACCACACTTTCGTATAAGTTCCGATGTGATGTCTGGTTTCTTGGAGTTTGGCATCAACCAAAAGTGGTGAGTCATGCTCTCCATACTCACTTCTTTTGGTCCGACTTCGATGGTGACTGGATCGGTTTGGTAATCACGGACCAGATCAGCAACCTCATCATCAAGTGTGGCGCTAAAGAGAATTGTTTGTCGGTCCTTTTGACACGCATCAAGGATTTGACAAACCGGTTCCATGAACCCCATATCAGCCATTCGATCTGCTTCATCAAGCACAACAACCGAAACATCGTCAAGAGTCAACGAGCCTCGCTCCATCAAATCGATCAAGCGACCCGGGCATGCCACAAGCACATCGACACCACGGTCGAGTGCACGGAATTGCTTCTGGTAGGAAACACCGCCATACATCGCTTCAACATACAATTTCAGATCGTATGCTAGCGGATCGAGAACTTTGTAAATTTGCTCTGCCAATTCCCGTGTCGGTGTGAGAATGAGCGAGGTGGGTCGACGGGGTTCTGCTTCCGTGGTTCGAGAAAGGAGTGGCAGACCAAATGCGAGGGTCTTACCCGAGCCAGTTGGGGCTCTGCAACATACATCTCTTCCAAGCATGGCATCAGGAATTGACTCACGCTGAACCTCAAATGGCTCGAGGATGCCTTGTGTCTTTAGAGCATTCACCAAAATTGGCTCAATACCCAAATCACTGAACGACACCATACACGCACCCCATTCGGACCCGCCGTCCGACCCTATTTGAAACCCCCAGTTGGAATAATCGACCATATTGGCGGCTCAATCAATATTCAAGCGCGCCGAACAAGCATTGCAACTGCATTACCTCCGCCGAGACAAAGTGTTACGATTCCACTTGTTGCTTCAACCCGACGCATGACACCAAGCATGGTGATGAGGCAACGTGTGCCGCTTGCTCCCAGAGGGTGACCCAAACTTACTGCTCCTCCATGGAGATTGAAGCGATCATCTGGGATGTTCAGTTCCTGTGCGACCGCACAAGAGGCTGAAGCGAAGGCTTCGTTGTGTTCGTAGACATCGACATCGAGCACATCCAAGTTGTTGCGTTCAAGCAGCATGTCCACTGCTGTAATCGGTGCGCTCATCACACGGGCGGGTTCGACCCCGCTCGTGCAGTAGTCTTCGACATAACCCAGAATATCCCATCCTTGTTGTCGAGCGTAATCTGCCTCAGCAAGAAGGACTGCACTTGCACCATCATTGAGGGTGCTTGCATTTCCTGCGGTCACTTGGCCTCCCTTTTTGAAGACTGGACGAAGGCCTGCAAGTGAGGCTGCAGTGGTTGATGAACGAACGCCTTCATCAGAATTGAACAAGACTGGATCACCTCTGCGTTGTGGAATTTCAACTGTGAACATTTCCCAATCAAACCACCCATTTGCTTGTGCTGTCGATGCTCGCTGTTGGCTTCTTGCAGCATAAGCATCCGAGGCTTCTCGGGTGATGTTGCATTCTTCTGCAATTGTTTCTCCAGTTGTGCCCATGTGCACATCATTGTAGCCATCCCACAATCCATCATGAATCATTGAATCGATCAGCGTTGAATCCCCCATCTTTGAGCCCTTACGGTGATTTTTCAACAGGTGTGGTGCATTTGACATGCTCTCCATGCCACCTGCAACGATCGCTTTGTATTCCCCAGCCCGAATGCTGTTGGCTGCCAACATTGCCGCTTTCAGCGAACTTCCACAGACCTTGTTGATGGTGACCGAAGGAGTGGAGTATGGCAGGTGTGCTCCAAGGGCGACTTGTCTGGCAGGGTTTTGGCCAGCACCAGCTTGGAGGACTTGGCCAAAAATCACTTCATCAATGATTCCAGATGCGGGATCAATCCCTGCACGTTGACATAGTTCCTTGACCGTGAGAATTCCTAATTCCACAGCGGTAAAGCCTGAAAGCGAGCCCATGAATTTACCAATAGGGGTTCGAGCAACGGCACAAATGGCGACCTTGGGCTGTGGCATGGCCGACCTAATGGTGCACTATTCTTGAATGTGCGCGCCCCTTTTTTTACGCTAAAATGAGGAGAAGCCTTGATGAAGAGAAGGTGCTGGCCAATGCATGGCGAAATTCAAGACTGGATTCACAACAGACCGAGAAGCGAACGAAATGCGACATATCGAAGTCGAGATTGACTTCACACCAAACGCACTTGCTTCAATCCTTTATCGGCAAGGTGACACCGTTATCCTCGCATGCTGCACCAAAGAAGCACGTTTACCAGGTTGGTTCCCCCGTGACTCAACAAAAGGCTGGGTTCACGCTGAATACTCACTCTTACCAGGTTCTACTGATTCGAGGTTCCGACGAGAACGGCGCGGTGCAAAAGGACGCACACAAGAAATTGAACGTCTCATTGCACGTTCCCTACGAGCTGCGGTTGATCTTGAAGCACTCGGACCGGTCGCACTCAATGTTGATTGTGATGTTCTGAATGCAGATGGCGGCACTCGATGTGCATCGATCACTGCAGCAAACATCGCCCTTCGGCTTGCTGTTCGTCGCCTCATTGCACGAGGTGATTGCCTGCCGATGGACATGCGCCCAACCGAAGATGACCGAAGAAATGGATGGACTGCTCCATCACTGTCTGAAGCTGAACGAAGCAACCACGAAAAGGCTGTGATTCCACACGACTTGGCAGCCATCTCAGTTGGATTGATCGATGGTGAAGTCTACCTCGACCTGGACTATGTCCTTGATTCAAATGCTGATGTCGACATGAATGTCGTCAAAACCGCAGACGGAAAATATGTTGAAATCCAAGGCACTGGTGAAGAATCGACCTTTTCCGGTGATGAACTCGTTGCTCTTCTGGCACGAGCAGATGGAGGACTTGAGGCACTCTTTGATGCGCAAGTCGCCATCCTCGATGGCATCGAGTGAGGCATAGCGTTCGGGCGGAAGCCTTGATATGGCAGGGGTCATCGCCAAGTTGCACGGGTCAGTAGCTTAGTTGGGAGAGCGCGGCACTGAAGATGCCGAGGTCGCTGGTTCAAGTCCGGCCTGACCCACCTCGACGCCATATCAGCGAAAGCTGTAACAAAACATTTACCTCGAATTTTGCCTTGAAAACCAACATTGTCCGAATGAACAATCGTTGGGTTCATTTGCATGAACCTCCTCTCAAGGGTATGGGCGGCAAGGACGTTGAGAATCCTGCGTCGCACGAGGGGCTCGAACACGAAGCCCGAAAAGACAAACTCAGCAAAGAACTGGAAGTCATCCGGACTCGAAGAAACGGTGGTTCTGGACGTAGTTTCTTGGCAAAAAAGGAGAATTTTGTGCTCTTTGGTGGCATCGTCTATGGAGGCGTTTACGCATTGATGATTTTCGCTATGTCGTCAGGCATGCTTGGTGAATCAACAGCACTCGACCACGCTGCTTCCAAGACCTTCCTCGACATTGGTGGGGAATGCGAAGAAATCACCGATGAGCCTTGGGTTCACATGTTCCCGAATGAAGACCTCCATGTCTTTTCACTCGCTGGCCATAATCTTCCTGGCGGTTTTGCCAATTTGACGTATGAGATCACATCGACTGATGAGGGGCGAGAAGCATGGTCTGAGTCAAATTCAACCGTGTCCAACGTCATTTTCAAGGGTGGATCCAATACTGGGCGTTCGAACTATCAAGCAGCCTATGATGGACTCGAAGAAGGCCATTATGCCATCACATTCGACATCAGAGTGTACAATCAATCCAATATGACTGGTGCCAGCATTGTCGAAGGCGGGGAAAAGATCAGCAAAACGATCGAATTCGAAATCTCAGAATCAGGCCAGCCACTTTCATTCCTACCATTTATTGATGATGAAACAAAACAAGAAATCCGAGTGACAGACACCGGTGCACGGTCTTGCTGGAGCGTTCAGGCACTCGGTGATTGGGGTTACATTCTGATTGGTGCTGAACTGGGTGGCGGCCGGGAAACGGCTATGCTTTCGGGTGGCTCTGCTGGCATTCCTGCTTGGTGGATGGCATTTACCTCACTCTCGCTGTCTGCAATTACACTCCTCGTCATTTACCCTTTGATGTACAAAATTTACCACCAAGAAAGCGACGACATTCTCTCTCGTGCCCACATTAGCAGACTGGTCGAAGAAATCTTGACCAAAACTGCAACCAGGCTTTCCATCGATGTGGATTGGGAATTGTACAAGTTTGAACCAAGAGAGTTGTCAATTGACATTATGGTCCCCTACAAAAATACGGAATCAACTCTTTCTGACAGCAAGGATATTCGGGCCGAAGTTCTTCGAGAGATCTTGGACGAATTTGCCCTCTTCCGTGTGTTCAAACCAGTGCAGTTGACGGTTCGCACCATTGGTGTAAATTCAGGGATTGACTTTGATTCAGGTGTTGGAATTGGCACTTCTGCTGATGAAGATACAGAAGAAACACAAAACTACTCTTCATTCTTTTCCGAACTACATACCCTCTCAAGGGTTGAGGATGAAGTCAGAGAGAGTTTGGAATTGTTCTTCGCTCGAAGAAACGACCTCTCAATGGAAGGTGCCGTGGTCACCAGCGATGACCGGGTCATCTTTGTCTCAGTAATCTATCGTCCAACACAACGATTTGCGTTCTTTAGATTCAAGAAAACAAGAGATGAAGTGCAGACCGACTTGCATCATTTCATTGCAAAACGAAATGCCGACCTGCTTGGATCTCAAGATTTAATCGTCAAGGGTCGAAACCAAGTCTCGACCCTTGCCGACCGATCTGGTGCAGGAAGGGTCGAGCGTGCATCAAAGAGTGACGAGCGCATTGTTGCCGTCGCACGACAAGATGGTTTAGGAGGTAAGATGCTGCAAACCAAGCTCCTTGGTGACACCCTTTCGACCGTGGAATACATGGCGAATGAAAAGCGTGAAATGATTAACAAATGGGGCTTCTGGGGCCTCATAGTATTCGTTTGGATTCCATTCATGGCTTCTGGAGTTCTTGTTGGTGCCATGCTTGGATTGCTGTCAAGGATGAATTTCATGCGCGTTCTTTCAGCGACGTTCATCGGAGGTGCCATCGCATCTGTCACATGGGCCTATACCGCTGAAGGTATCGTGAAATTCATGCACCAATACAAACTTGAAGCCGTGATTCCGTTGATCATCATCGTCTTCATTGGAGCGGCTTTCTTACACATACGGTCCACGAAAATGCGTCGCCAAACCGAGCTGTTTGAAGATACACTTCTTGATAACTTCCACGCCAACATCCAAGCCAAATACGGCGAACAAGGATGAGGGATGACGATGGATGCACTCACTGTGACAGCAGGCCACTCCGGTCATGTAGGTGAGATGGCGACGATTGGCATCGTCACAGTGAGCGACCGAGCGAGCGATGGCAGATACACCGATGAAGGCGGTCCGGCAATCCTCGCGTTTATTTCAGAGGCTATTGCGAGTCCATGCACGGTGCACTATCGATGTGTCCCTGACGAACAAGATACCATCGAATCGACCCTAATCGAACTTGTCGATCAGGTTGGTTGTGATGTTGTTGTCACCACAGGAGGGACAGGTCCAACCGAACGCGACGTCACTCCAGAAGCAACAGAGAGTGTCCTTGACCGAACCTTACCTGGTTTTGGTGAGCAGATGCGAGCCATCTCACTCAAGTATGTACCAACAGCAATTCTCTCAAGGCAACTGGGAGGGACTCGCGGCACGTGCGTGATTTTCAATCTGCCTGGGCGTCCAAAATCAATTCGAGAAACCATCGACGAGATTTGGCAAGCCGTTCCTTATTGTGTGGACTTGCTTGGAGGCCCTTACATCGACACCGTCGATGAAGTGTGCAAAGCCTTTCGCCCTGCCTCTGCAAGGCGTAGAGTGCAATAGAATTCAAAGGGAGGGTTCATTGAGTAGTTCCATTGAACTCACCAACATGGAACCGAAAAACAACGGAGACTTACTTAATCTCAACGCCACAATGGTCCTGCCTGACCAGACTGTTCTTGGCGATCTACGCGTAGAAAATGGAACCATTGCCAAAATTGCAATCAATGGGGGAATAGAACCTAAGGAAAATGAACGAATCATCGATGCAAGCGGTTTGCACTTGCTCCCTGGGATCATTGACCCGCAAGTGCATTTCAGAGAACCAGGCCAACCTGAAAAGGAAGACCTTGGAAGCGGTTCAGCAGCGGCAGTGAGTGGTGGAGTCACTTCATTTTTGGACATGCCAAACAACAAGCCTTCGATTGTCGATATGGAAGGCATGCAAATGAAATTGGACAGCGCTGCTGCTACATGCGTCAGCAATTACGGATTCTTTATTGGAGCAACACCTCACAATCTTGAACAATTGCAGGAAGTTGTTGGAACGCGTTCAGCCCCAAAAGCAATTCCTGGAATTTGTGGGACAAAAATATTCATGGGCTCGTCAACGGGTACGCTTTTGGTCAATGAGCATGAATCGCTTGATACCATTTTTTCAGGGATTGGTGGATTGATTGCCGTCCACGCGGAAGATGAAGCACGATTGAACGAGCGTTATCCTTCCTTCAAAGATCGTACCGACATTGCAGCTCATGCCGAATGGCGTGACGATGTGACGGCTCTTTTGGCTACAAAATTAGCCGTGGGCCTTGCAGAAAAACACAACCACAGGCTCCACGTGTTGCACCTTACCTCTGGCTTGGAAGCCGATTGGTTGGAAGGTCGAACAACCCTGCCAAGTCAAGCGAATGGCCAGACAATCATCACCACAGAAGTCTTACCTCAACATTTGACATTCAATGAGCATGATGTGGATCAGGAGGGGGTGCGATTGAAGATGAATCCACCAATCAGGTATCAAGAGGATATGGATATTCTCTGGCGACGCATTCACGATGGGACAGTCCAGTGCATCGCAACCGACCATGCGCCTCACACACTTGAGGCAAAAGCTGAGGGATTCCCTGCAGCTCCAAGCGGTATGCCAGGGGTCGAAACCTCACTGCCAGCGATGTTAACCCATGTGAAGGATGGAAAATGTACACTTGAGGATGTTGTCAAGTGGATGTCAACCAACGTCGCGGATTGCTACAACATGGTCAACAAAGGTTCTCTCTTGGAGGGTTATGATGGTGATCTTGTCCTTGTCGACATGGAAAAAGAAGCCGTGGTCCTCGATGAGAATTCATGGAGCCGTGTTGGATGGAATCCGTACAGAGGCCGAACGCTGACTGGATGGCCAGTTATCACGGTTGTTGGTGGGGTTCCAGTCTTCGAGAGAACGCCCGAAACAGGTCAAAAAGGACATTTATTGGTGAAACCGGGTGAAACCGGAACCGCCATCAAAATGGCACCGTGGATTTAATCATAAACCACGGATTAAATCCATAACTTACCGGATAACATTATATGCAAGGATTTAAGATTCCGGAATGAGGAAGTCTACATGGGTTGGCTAGAAGAAAATATTGGAGAAGGATATCAACAGGTAATTGTCGGCGTTGTGCTGTTTATCATTGGTGCGACGTTGGGATGGTTAGAATCAGTTGATGGTGCGATGACGGCTGCAGATGTCTATGTTCCTTCATTGTTGATGCTTTCCGGCGCAATGGTTACGCTGCTTGGCATCTCCTTCGGCACCGGTCACGAGGATGATCGGACCAACGATTTGATGGACGCCATCAACGAACTCACTGCACGAATGAATGCGATGCTTGGCGAAGAAGAGTGACCACTTCAAAGGCCGTAAATCCGGCTGTACTTGTCTTCGACATACCGCAAAAACGGGTCTGGACTTGGTGCTGAACCAGTTGCCTTTTCGATCAATTCTGAAGGTGACATTTTGCTCCCCTCTGCATGAATTCTTGGCCTTAACCATGCCAAAAGGGGCGACCAATCACCTGTTTCCACGAGTGCATCAATATCGCCGAGGTCTTCTGCCATCGATTCCAATAATTGAGCAGCATAGAGATTCCCAAGGGTGTAGGTTGGGAAGTACCCAAACGCACCCATCGACCAGTGAATATCTTGCAGGCATCCGAGCCGATCGTTTGGTACTTCAACGCCAAACCATTCCATGAACATCGTATTCCAAGCGTTTGGTAAGTCTTTGACTGCGAGGTCACCATTGAACAATTGCTTTTCGATTTCATACCTAAGCATGACATGTAAATTGTAGGTCACTTCATCGGCCTCAACACGAACATACCCTGTGGAAACCTTGTTCGCAATACGGTTGAGTGTCGCCGGATCCCACTCTGGTGCATCAGGAAAGTGCTCTTTGTACCAAGGTAATACAACCTTCCAGAAGGCGGGAGTCCGACCGATTTGGTTTTCCCAGAAACGGCTTTGTGATTCATGGACTCCGAGTGAAACTGCTGCACCGCGAGGGGTGTAGGAGTGGTTCGAATCAAGACCTTGCTCATAGAGTGCATGGCCGGTTTCGTGCATCACGCCATAGAGGCAGGAAAAAGGTTCACTCAAATCATACCGAGTGGTAAAACGTGTGTCGCCAGGCCATAAACCTGCAGAAAAGGGATGTGTCGATGCGTCCATTCGACCTGCCTTGAAGTCAAAGCCCATCGCTTCAGAAACCTTAGTGCAGAACGCTGTCTGTTCCTCAATTGGAAAATGTAGCCCCTCGGGCCAGGGAGGATCGGGCGTCGTGGCTTTGGCCGCCATGATTTGATCAAGAAGTGGCACAAGCCTCTCTCGTAGACCTGCAAAGAGTGGGTCATAATCTGAGACCTTCATGCCCACTTCGAATTCATCCAATAGTGCGTCGTATGGGGTTCCTTCAACCTCGAGGTAGGATATTTTCTCTTTTGTCATTGAAATGAGTTGGCTCAAATGAGGTTCAAAGGCCGAGAAATCCGAAGCCGCTCGTGCCTCCTGCCAAGCCATCATCGCCTCAGATTTTGCTCGCGCATAGTCAGCGACAAACTGTTCTGGTAATTTGACGGCTTTGTCATGTGAACGTCTCATCTCACGAACATTCGCTTGCTGGTCCTCGTCCAAGTCATCAGAACCTTCGAGTTCAGAAATCATCCGACCAAGGTCTGAACTCACAAGCCGTCCATGAGCTTCTTTGGCCAGCCATGAAAGCATGTCAGCCCGAGATGACGCCCCTTTTTCAGGCATGATTGTTTCACGGTCCCAGCCGAGATGGCCTTGCAAAGCTTGCAGTCGATGGATGTCTTTTACGGCAATAATGAACTCGTCGTAGGTGCTCATGGGACGACCAAGTCTTCATTGCACAAGAACGCTCGTATGGCTAAATTTCTCCATCCCGGCCCTTTGACGAAAGCACAATCCGGCCACACCTTCAAGATGCAAGACGCTCTGCCTTACGCATGGCCAAAACACCCGAGGAGGACGACACCTCGATGGCCACTAAAGGAGACCACGAAATCGAGTTGGCTGTGGCAGAACTCGAAGGAATCCCACTTGCTACCGAAGACCAAACCGATGTAAAACCAATCTCTGCTATCGAGCCGGGAGATGAGACGCCGTTCGAGGACCTCTCGATCCAGGAGGTCACAGAGCATTTGAAACGAAGTGCAAAGATGGTTGTTGACACTTGCATGGATATCCGACGAGGTGAAAATGTCCTCATTGTTTGTGATCCGACCACAGGAGACATCGGTCAAGCACTGCATGAAGCGGCAAACGAGCGCTCTGATCGGGTGTTGCTTATTGTGATGCCAAAAGCGAGGCATCACGGAGAAGAACCTCCTTCTCCAGTCGCCAACCTCATGCGTCAACAACAAGTCGTGATCGCACCGACAAGGTATTCACTTACCCACACAAAGGCAATACGACAGGCCCTCAAAGATGGTGCAAGGGTTGCAACCATGCCGGGCATGACCAACGAAATGTTCAGCCGTGGAGGTATGTCTGCGAATTTTACCGAAGTGAAACGAAGGATTGGAGCACTTCAACCTCACCTGCGACGGCGAAGAATTCTCAACGTCAAATCTGAACAAGGTACGGATGTCACCTTTGAAGTCAATTGGAGGGAGTGGAAACTCGATGACAATGGCATATGCAACCGACCACGTATGTTGACCAATCTCCCCGCTGGAAAGGCATTCATCATGCCGCGCGAAGGGACCATGAATGGCAAAGTCGTCATCGATGGTTCCTGGGAATCAAATCTAGTGGATGAACCGATCACGCTGACCATTGAATCTGGTATGGTGGTCGATGTAACCGGAGGAACAATAGCGGCTTCTATTCGCCAAGAATTTGGTGAAGCTGCAGGAAGGCTTCGAGCAAAAGACCGAGAAAATGTGTGGACGGTTGCAGAATTCGGCTTCGGTATGAACCCACATGCTCGCTTGTTCGGCAATGTCCTCGAAGACGAGAAGCGACTTGGCACATGCTATTTTGCAGTTGGTGACAACACAGCGTTGGGTGGCACTTCGTCTGTTGGCATCCACATCCCTGGTGTTCTCAAAGAAGCAAGCCTGTGGTTTGATGATGCCCATGTCCTCGACAAAGGTCAATTCTTGCTTGAATTGTAATCATTGGACTACGTTTTGGGTTCCACAAATTGGACAGAAACGCCAATATGGATCTAATCCAATACCACAGCCACGGCACATAACCCCTGAGCGAATCGTTGGTTGAACCGATGGCATAGTTGGGTGTGGTTGGTTCCATTGATGCGTTGGTTGCTGATTCCAACCTTGCTGTTGATTCCAGCCCTGCTGTTGTTGAGGTTGCTGTTGATTCCAGCCTTGTTGGGGTTGTTGTTGATTCCAGCCTTGCTGTTGTTGAGGTTGTTGGGGTTGTTGAGGTGGTTGCTGTTGTTGCGCTGGTTGACTCAATGGCTTACGAATTGGCGCTACTGGACGTGGAAGAGATGCTGCTTTTTCAGCTGCAGGAGACGCCATAAATTCGGACAAAGAAACACTACCATCTCCGTCTGTATCCGCCTCCGCATGAAGAGTTGTGGCTTCTTCGATGCTAGTGCCTGTAGCAACTGCTAATTCTTCAACAGAAAGTTGCTCACTTCCATCCGTGTCCGCTGCAATGAAATGTTCAGCTGCACTGGTGAATAATTCCTCTTCTGTGACTGGCATTTCCAAAGGGGATGCTTTTGGCTCAGGCGAGGATTCTGCGATTGGTTCGGGTTCAGGCTGGGTTGGTAACGGCTCTGGTTCCGGTTCAGGAACAATTTCTGGTTCCGGCTCAGGCTCGGGAACAATTTCTGGCTCCTCGATTTGGACAGGTTCAGATACCTTGACTTCTTCTTGAAGTCCAAGATCAAAGGCACCTGCAAAGGCGTCTTGAGTGGCCTTCGCGACTTGCTTTTCGTTGGTTGTATCGAGAACATCCTCGACCACTGGTTCATTCACCACTGGTGGAAGTTCGACTTTATCCGGGACTGATTCATTCACCACTGGTGGAAGTTCGACATGATCAGCGACTGGTTCTGCTGTTGCCCCCGGAAGCGGCACGGACTTTTCCGGCGTTGTTGTGCGTGGAATACTTGCTTCTGGGGTCGAAGGAGTTGGTGCAGGGGTTGGAGCAGATGGCTTTGGTACAGCTTGAACACTTGCTGAGGCTGCAGTTTGGCTTGCAAGGGTTGGAATTGGCAAGGCATGGCCTGCGACATCCAGCGCTGCCTCGAGTTCGTCTGCGACAGCCAAAAGCGATGAGGTGTTCGCATCAGGGTCTGCAATGAATGATTCGATGCCGTTGAGGTATCGTGAAACTTCGCCTTGCCCACCAGTGGCATGAGCAATGGCTAACAATTTGAGGATCTTCATAGGGTCAGCAAGGTTCGAAAGTTTGGTCATCTCGTCTGCACTGATCGAAGGAGCATTTCCAGAGGATTCCCCAGAGGAATCTGGGAGGCCAAGATAATTCAGCAACGGATCAGGCATAGTCATGATGCCCAAATGGCCTGCAACAAGGTAGTAGATTTCTCCACCCTCACATTGTATTCGTTCGCTTGCGGCATTAAAATCAAATTCACCCGGCAAAAGCACAATATCAGAAAGCACTTCGAAAAATTTCTCCATGGCTTCCAGGCGTTCCATTGCCATGAGTGTATGAACCATGTCCGATGATTCTGTGATGCCAAAGTAGGCTGCGGCTGCGTCAACTTCAATGCCATCGGGCATTGATTCTCCAGGCAATTCATCGACCATGATTCAACCGCCTACGCCCTGCCCACCTGTGTTTGGTTCTTGAGGATAATCCCCTCGTTTAGTCGAGAAATCATCATTCAATCATCGACTCCTACCGAGGTCGTAAATCGCACGAGATTGCGGTGCTGACCAACCTGTCTCTTGTAATTGCATCATAATGGTTCGTTCTTTATCTCCGTCATCAATAGCGGTTCGTACCCAATCTGCAGCAGACTCTCGATCATCGGCTTGCCAGTCTTCAAAGATACTCAAGTCTACCTTGATTTTTGCCTTTCGAACCTTCGCAGAGCCTTCATCTTCTGCGCTCTCTTCTGTGCTAACTTTGCTTGCAACTACCTTTGCAGCCGGCACCTTACTTGGTACAGAGCGGCCTCGAGCAGGCCCAGAAGGAGGCTTTGATTGAGGTGGACCAGCGCGTGGCCCTCGACCTGGTGGGCCCCCACTGGGTTTGTTTGGCGCAGCACCAGTCGGTCCTCGTGATTTCGAACGTGGAGATGGTGTCGGATTTTGCCTTGATGTGTTGGTTGTGGTGGTTGAACGAGAGGTATTGAATGACGAAGTAAACGAACCATAGTCGTCGTCATCATCCCAATCGTCGTCATCATCATCATCGTAGTCAAATTCATCACTTCGGAACAAACGAACAATCACTGCAAAGAGAACAAGAATACCGATCAAACCGCCAATCCCTGCCAGAATGGCGACACCGGTGCTCATACCAAACAAGCCTTCCGAAGAATCATCGTCTGTTGACACAGCGATTGGACAACCGTCACCATACCCTCCATCAGCACCTGCTGGTTCATCAGGACAGTTGTCATCGTAGTCGGCAACCCCGTCACCATCACCATCGCTTTGTGTTGGGTCGCATCCATCTGAATCTACGTATGTTTTGTACGCCGGTATTGTATCTGGACAAAGATCAGGGTTGGTACCCGATGCATTGTCACCATAACCATCCCTGTCTCTGTCTTCCCACTGGGTTGGGTTGCCTGCAAGTCCAACAGGTTCAAACAAATCTCGGTAGCCATCACCATCATCGATGCATCCGAGGAAGTCGATGTACGAAGTGCCGTTTTCAATTGGACAATCGTCGGCATCGTTGCCTTCGATATTATCGCCATAACCATCGCCGTCTTGGTCGAACCATTGAGTTGGGTCGGTGGGGAAGGCGTCACCTGCTTGGTTTTCATGAAGCCCAGATGTTGAATTGATTGTGTAAGTGTAGGCTCCTTTGTAGCCATCGCCATCAAGATCTTGGTCAAGTGCAGTTTCATCTGTGCACCCTGTTGAATCAACTGGGAAACCTGTTGGAGTGCTCGGGCATTGGTCATCAGCATCGCTTACACCATCGTCATCCGTGTCAAGTTGAGCAGTGGAACAACCATTTGCATCGACTTCGGTTTCAAGCGTCAAAGGACACAAGTCATCTGGATCGAACACGCCATCACCATCAGAGTCTGTTTCCCGTTGAGCTGCACTGCACCCATTGGCATCGACTTCATCTTGGTATTCGGTCTGTGGACACTGATCCATGTCATTCATAACACCATCTTGGTCTTCATCGAGTTGATTTTCAGCGCATCCTGCTTGGTTGACCGTGAGCCCTTCGTCGGTGTTTGGGCACGTGTCCTGTTCATTGGAAACAAAATCTCCATCGTCATCAGTGTCATCAATGAATCGACAACCAATACCGGTTTCGCCATTCGTTGGAACAGTGCCTTCGAGAACCCCAGCAACTGTGGGGCATTCATCTGCTTGGAAGCCATCTGGGTTGTCGCCGAACCCATCACTATCGAAATCGAGCCATTGGGTTGGTTCAAGTGGGAAAGCATCGGAGGAATCTTCCCACCCATCGCCATCCAAATCTGGGCAACCGAACACAGGATTGGTTGAGTTCCCCCATACGCCAGGGCAACCATCGAGTTCCAACCCCGCCCCGTTATTGGTCAAGTCTTCATCTGAAAGGTCGTAGAATGAAGTCCATCGATCAGGGTAGCCATCGCTATCGTTGTCAACCGCTGCTGCGATGTTATCTGGGAACATATCTGGATCTGTAGCGCCAAGTGAGTTGTTGTCACCATAACCATCACCATCTGAATCCGTCCACTGTGTCGGGTCAAGCGGCCACATATCAGCACCCATTGACTCGTTCCATTCAAGGAACGTACCAATGCCAGACGGGTCGGATGAGCCATCATTATCGGTATCTAAGCAACCATTACGGTCTCGCCATGAGGCACCCCAATTCCAAGGACATGCGTCGCCAGTCACGGTGTCTGATTCGTTATCGCCCCAGCCATCACCATCGTAATCAGCGTATTGTGAAGGATTGAATGGGAACAAATCGCCATCGTTACTGTTTGGATCAAGTGGCGTAGCACAACAATCTGGCCCAGAATTGTCGCCATAGCCATCACCATCAGAATCTTTGGCTTGCTTCCAATTCAGAATGAACTCATCGCCGTCATAGTAGGAGACGTCGTTGTCCGACCAACCGTCTTGATCGTCATCTCGACAACCGAGTCGCCCCAGCCAAGAACTGCCTGAAGCGTCTGTACATCCATCATCAGTGTCAGCATAACCATCGTAATCGTAGTCAGGGCACCCGAAGGTGTAGAAGGAAGAGGTCGCTGCAACAGAGGTACAACTGTCAGCCATTGGCCCATCAGGGTTGTCACCGTAATTGTCACCGTCACTGTCACTCCATTGATTACCAAGCGATGGCAAGTCATCAACGAGGTCAAAGACAAGGTCTCTGTCTGTATCTTGGTAGATCCGCAGGACACTCACGTCATCGAGGTCATCGTCCCAAAGTCCGAGATGGATTGTACCATTGCTGTCAACTTGAGCGTTGGTTTGGCTGCCTACGGTTTTGTAACCAAAAGCCAGCGTTGACCAGGCCGTGCTGTTGTGCATTGCCGATTCTTTCGCAATTGCATTCCAAGTCAAATCCTTTCCAGAACCAGTGCTTGTCAAGAGGAGGTAGTGATCATCCATCACCACAAGGTCCCAAGCACCATCCAAAGCCGATGTTGGTTGTGTGGCGAACGCCGTCCATTCACTGATGTTTGTGCGGGTGTAGAGCGAGGGCGTGGACATGTCACTTCGAACCGCAAGGGTTGGTTCACTTCCCCCGACAAGGTCGAGGTTGTACTGGCCAAGGCTCCCTAAGGGTTGATGAAGCGTTGCGCTTGTCCAATTGCTATCAGTGATGTTTCGTTCGTAAACCGAAAGAGAACCCGTCGAGGTGAGAACTGCAGCGAGGATGGTGCCATCATCTGCAACAGCAAGACGTATGTCAGAGGACAGGTCGGTAAGACCAGTAATGTTGTGAATTTCGGTGGAGGTTGAATTGATCACCCACAAGGCGAGGTTGGCATCAACGCCGTCATCGTTGATGGCAAGCACCCCTAGGGAACCATCGTGCAAGTATGCAGCAGATTGCTGTTGTGAAACCACCGACATGAACTCGCCAGAAGCAAGCGCTGAAGGGTATTCATAGGTCCATGTCGATTCACCGTCTGCCTGACGAGCGAGCTGAAGAGAGTCATTTGTTGCATCTCTGTAGACAAGGACTGTTTCATGATTTGTTGATTCGAGGCCTCGAGCCATCACAGACACTGGACCATCGAGCACGAGTTGCGAGCGAACGAGCGAAGTGGTCCATCCGGTTGTTGATTCGATGGATGTGAAGAGTTGGTTTGAACCGATGGAGGCAAAGGCAAGACGTTGTTGTCCAGATGCATCCAATGTCATGCCCAGATGCTCACCAAATTGACCTGTGCTGACAATTGATTGTTCGACGGCTGTATGGCCAACCGCTGTTCGAACCGTCAAGCCGTTTTCCCCATCAACTTGGTAGATGACAGGACGGCCAGAGGCTGTGGTGGTGAAGGCATACTTGTTGGATTGATTGCTGCTTTCAATCACCATGGTGTCGCTCCAAACGCCTGCTGGTGTGGCATCATCGACATGTTCAATGAAATGTGAAGCATTGTTGGCAAACGTCACAAACATGCTTGTTTCTCCACGGGCCGAAGTGCTGAGATCAAGTTGTGTGAGGCTGGAGGTGTAAGCGAAGGAGGAAGATTCCCAATCCCTTTCAGAGTGGACCTGGTAAACGATGGTTGGCGAGGTTGTCGTTGTGTCTCGACAACTGAGGACAATCTCACTTAGACCATCGCCGTCCAAGTCTCCAAGTGTGGCAGCAATAAGGCCAATGTTGTCGCCAGTTTGACCTGTTGCGAGCAATTCCCAATCTGAGCGAAGTCCGATTGAAGAGCCGAGAATGAGTTCGACTTGACCGCTCTTTCCGGGGTTGGCTTGCATGATCAGCACGTCATCATAGCCGTCTTCATTGACATCGCCGGCTGGTTCAAAAGTTCGACCAAGCACGGCATTTGCAACACCTGACTCGAGTGCATAATCGGGCTCTGCTGAAGTGATCCCTCCCGCTGTGCCATAATACGCCCAAATCTTGCCGCTGCGGTATCCGCTCCCGTTGAAGGGTTCTCCAAACATGAAATCATCATAGCCATCGGCGTTGACGTCACCAAGGTAATTCAGCGACCAGCCAAGCAGTTTTCCTTGGAGGTTTGACTGAATGATTTGGTCACTTGTGCCGTTGTAACCCGTGGACTGACCAAAGAAAATTTCAATCGCTGAGTAGCCAAGTGGATTGTCGAAACTGCCCGTATTGGCGACCAGTAAGTCACTCATGCCATCCCCATTGAGGTCACCGTTCGCTGCAATGGTTTGACCAAAGCGTGGCCCATCGGTGGACTGAGTGATGTTTCGGACAAAGTCAAGTCCTGATGCGTTGCCACTGTAAATGATGACTTTTCCTTTGTGTTGAATGGCATTTGTGACCTGTTGAGTATGCCGATATGCCACAGCGACCAAATCGGCCATTGAATCCCCATTCATGGTTTGTGACGCAGTAAGTGCCCAGCCAAGCGATGTGTTATCCTCGCCAGTCGCATTCCACCACGATATGTTCTCCAAACCTGATGCACTCCCTAGGTGAACCACAACTTGGCCAGGAGCTCCTGTGAAGTTGCCTTCTGTATCATTCCATCCAGGCGAACCAATGGCAACATCTGCGTAACCATCACCGTTGAAATCAGCCACAGAAAGTCCATGGCCAAACAAAGCGTCATCCGTTTCACCAGCAAGGGTGACATCAGCAGCCAGTGCAGGGCCGCTTGCTGAACCATAGTGAATAAGAACACGGCCTCTTTGCAAACCGTCACCATCGTACTCAGGTTCTGCAATCACAAGATCGTCAAATCCATCCCCGTTCAAATCACCCATGTTCATCGAACCTTCTTCGATACCCTGAGCACCAATGATGGTTGTCGAGGGTGCAGGATTGATTCGGCCTGTCTCTTGACCTGACAAACTGCGAAGCAACTGCAGTGTGATGTTGTTGTCCTGGCCGACTGTGGTCACAATTTGTTCCAAATTATTTCCGTCGAGCCCCATCCCGATGTGGGGAACAACATTTGAGTCACGTAGTAACACTCTGTGGTCATATGTTGTCCCGTCGACGCGAATTAGACGTATCTCTCCTTCATCTGGTACGGCGTAAGCGATATGGACGACTTCATCTGTATCAACTGCGAGTTCAATATCTCTGCTCACAGGTCCTGAATCAAGCAATGCATGTGACCAACGTGTGCCACTGAATGTAATCTCCCACAATGAGCCATTGGTGTCCCTGAACACACCCCATTCGAGATCGTTTTGTCGCAGGCCAAGTCGGAAATCTGTAGGGTTGACGTCTTCCACGATTGTCCGTGTCAACCACGTAGTTTCGAAGTACACTTGACCAGCATAGGCCACCCTTGCCACCTTGATATCAGGTCCATCAGCATACATCATGTACGGACGAGCATTTTCACCGATCGCCAAGGAGCAATCGACAAGGTGTGTTTCTGGGGTTGGCGCAACGGTGTCAACAAGGGCATCATTCCAACTTCCATTGGAAGATTGCGTTGCGTAGTGCACTTCTCCTTCTGCGGTGGTCCAGCAAAGATTGACATTTTCTCTGCGAGCAAGCACAAGGTCTGGTGTACCCGGTGTTGAGTTTTCAAACAAGGAATCAGATGATTCAATCCAAGTGTTGAGGCCAGATTCTTCCCGAACCACACCTTGAACCAAACCATCAAAATCGATTTGAGTTCCAGAGAAATCGTGTCCATATCCACTTGAAAAAGGCACATGCGCACTTGTTTGCAAAACATCTTGCTGCTCATTTAGTGTCGTTGTGGACCAATCATGAGTTGCCATTGGACTCATTGACTGAATCAAAAATAGGACCAAAATTGTCAGCGCAATTGTAGGAAATGAGACACTGCGCTTTGCGGCCATAGCGTCATGACGCCCCCCCTCCTTGAAAACGCTTGTCGAAAAAAGTTCATCATGACCCCCGTAGGGGGTCAGCCTCGCTCTGCGGAAGAACCTTTTTTCAAGACAGAGAAGTTGACAAAAGAGAACCTTGTGCTATGGCCATGAACGGGGGCCATTGGCTTATTTGCGCTGATGGAAGGTGGCCAATTCCAAGCGTGCGAAAGCCACTTTTTGAACGGGCTGACGTTGTTGTAGCCTGTGATGGAGCTTACGATCAATGCCTTGAGCACGGTATCGTGGCACATGTGGTTCTTGGTGACATGGATAGCGTCGAAAACACGGAGGAAACTTCTGGAACACTTTGGGTGCACAAAACCAGTCAAGAGAAAAGTGATCTGTCAAAGGCGTTTGAATACGCTCAAGAGCATGATGCAGAAATGATTGATGTCATCGGGGTAGAAGGAGGGGCGCTCGGCCACAAAATCGCTCCTCTTTTCGCCCTCTATGATGCTCCATCGAACACCACACTTCATCTTGACCAAGGACGGGTTCTTTGTGTGAGAAATTCATCAACAGCAATTGATTCTATAGAAATTGGAAGTTGCGTTTCACTGTTTGCATTAGGTCCTGCACATGGCGTTTTTTTGAGGGGTTGTCAATGGAGCCTCAATGGGGAAACGTTACAGCCGGGAACACATGGACTCAACAACAAAGCAACACAATCAACCATTGAATTGACAGTCGAAGAAGGCGCTGTTCTTCTTTGTATTGAGCCAATCAAAGTGGACCCTTAGGCAGGTAGTCCCGAAGCATTGTGGAATAGTCACCTTCGCCATCCCAGCCCAGTGTATGTTCGTCAACTCGTGCTCGCTCCAATGTTTGTTCAAAACCACCCCAATCTTCGATCAAACCAAGGTTGTAAGCCGCACGCGGCGTGTAACCGGGAAAGAAATTGCGCCAAGTGAATGGGACTCGCCCAGGCGTAATCTTGTTCACCATACCAACGATTGAAGTGTTGCAGGTGGTCAAGAACGAATGGTACCACTCGCCTTTGAGCGACAAGGCATTTGCTTTGTTGGTCAATGCGTGAAGAAGTGCTTTCTCCTTGCCAGGTGGCGTGATTCCACGGAACATGTAATCCTTGTTCCCTCTCGCATTTGTTCTCAGGCCCAAAAGATCCCGTTCATAGCCGACGAGGAGATACAATTCGTAATGGCGCCAAAAACCCGGCCACGGGTGGTATCGCTGCCCCTTACGTCGTCGCGCTTCAAAGGAAAACGACAGGCAGGTCCCATCATTGAATTCGAAGGTCAAGAACGTGTGGGCCATACCGTGAACCTTGTGAAAGTGATCAACAACGAACCATACGTCTTTGATTTCGTCTGCCCTTACATCGAGCGTATCATCCCATGATTCATCTCGGTCACGGGTCGTTCTCCAGAAAAAATCTCTCACATTTTTGAACCGAATCGCATCACCATCGATCTCAGCTGACGTTGTTCGTTCGCAATCAGAGTTCCAATCGTCTTCCAATTGAGGTACTCGAGGGCGGACGCGTACCATCCAAATGAGGATTGAAAGGCCTAGAAAAGCGATAATGGTCGTTGCGGCATATCCTAAAACAGTCAACCAACTGAGCGCCATCGTTTCACCACTTATGCCAAATGCGTAGGTCTTGGTCCCACCAATCCATTGAACCGTCAGGTTGTTGTCGCCAGAGGGTTCCACTGTCATCTGTTGTTGTTGGCATCCCTTCTGGATCTGGAGAACCGTCTGGGAGAATTGTTGGGGTTGGACCTAATGACCTAATGCCAGTCATCTCCTCTTCATCTTTGACCCGTACAAGCATGAAAAACACAATGATGGCAACGATGAAGCCCAAAGCGCCAATCGAGTACCACCCTACGGACTCAGTTTCCGTATCTTCACCAAAGGAACGGCTTGGAAGGGTTTCTGCTTCCTCTTTGGTTAAATCTTCTCCGGGTTGCCTGATCAAATTAAGACCGTGAACGGTTCGAATCTGCTCATTGTTAATCACTTCAAGACTGATGAGGTGGACTCCTGCTGGAAGAACTGAACAATCGTAAGAATTGCTGTCAGTGCCGTCCAATTGTTGGCCTTGAACCGACCAGATTTTGTCAAAGGTTGAGAAATCCACACCCGCCATATTTGGAACCATAGTGACCATACAAGGCGTATCTGTCGTGTTTCCGTCACCACGTACAGTCAGAGAGAATGCAGGGGCAGGCCTGTTGTGAATCGTGATGTTAAGCCAAGATTCGGTGGTTTGGCCCAAATCGTTTCGATACGCTTCCTTCAGCACGTATTCACCAGCGGGCCAATGTGAACAATTGAGTGAAGTTTGATTGTCAAGCACGGTAAAAGGTGCTCCGGAGAAGGTTCGAACCCCTGCAGCGGCATAGCGAGGTCCTGTTTCATCCGCAAAGATTCGGTCTATGGTGCAGGCATCTCCAGTCTCAATCCATGCAGGGGCTTCAAGGTCCAGAATAATTTGAGGCGTCTTCAATGCAGGCCGAAGAACATAGGTTGGCAATTGAATCGTCGTGATGGTTTCGCCATCTTGATTGACAATCTCGAGTCGAAGAGCGTGTTCACCTTGGGCCCATGCATCATAGATGATGCTGGCGTTTGATTGACCACTAAATGACATTGTGCGGCTGTCATGAACTTCTCTGTCTTTGTGAACACCATACAAACGCAGTTCGATGTTGGTGTATTCATTGGTCGTGTTCATGATCACTACGACACGAATGGCATCAGCATCACCGTCTTGGTTGAGGTCGAGGGTGTCGTTTCGTAGAGCAATCAAAGCCAATCCTTCAGCTTCGAGTGCTTCATCAGATGAGCTCGGTTCCGCCGATGCAGGTCCAGTCATGCCGATGGGTGCCATCATGGCCAAGCAAAGAATGCTCAGCATGAGAAGGCTGTTTCGATGTGCTTCAATCATCTGCCTTCACCTCAGTAGGTTGTGGTGGGGGCATTGGGAGAGGAGGTAAATTCTCGAGTGGTATCATACCGGGTTGAGGTTGACCCATTTCTTCGAGGGTGCGGGATTGTTTTTCTTCGAAAAGAGCCTCTTCAAGGTCGTGGTCATCACGGCCCGATTTGACAATGAGGGCTGCGCTTGCACCCAATATGAAGCCTAAACCGATGACAAGGTAAGTGAGCCAAGATGCTTCAGGGTTTTCGCCAAGGATCGCAACGGCGGCGGCAAACTCTCCGTAGTCATCTGACCATCCATCATTGTTCGAATCAACACAACCCTGAACGTCTCGCTTCGAGGTGCCGGCTTGTTCAGGGCAATCGTCTCTGAATGCACCAAGCGGGACATCCCCATAGCCATCGCCATCAAGGTCGCGCCACTGGAGAGCTTCTGTTGGGAACGCATCGGCTGCTCCGGCAGGGTGAGCTTCCCACGAAGCGGTTGGGTCTGACCAACCGTCACCGTCTGTGTCGCGGCATCCAAGTCGATCAAGCATGGACGTACCACGTACTTCAGGACAAGCATCGCCTTGGTTACCATCTTCACGGTCACCGTAGCCATCACCATCTGAATCGCGCCATTGTGTGGGCTCATGAATGAAAGCATCGCCGAGGTCTGACCAACCATCACCATCGGTGTCAGCACAACCCCATCGGTCGCCACCGGCAGAGGGGCCAACTGAGGTGCCTGCCTGATCTGGACACACATCGGCGGTTGTACCGCGAGGGTTATCCCCACGACCATCACCATCGATGTCATGCCATTGAGTTGGATCCATCGGCCAAGCATCGCCACGACCGCCAGGGCTTGCAAGCCACGCGCTTGTTGGGTCAGACCAGCCATCTTGGTCACTGTCTGGACAACCCCAGCGATCGAATGTCGAGGAGCCTTCTGTCGTTTTACAGCCATCTCCACGGTAAGCATCCCTCTGAGTTTGACCATCGAAGTATACCATATTGTCACCATAGCCATCGTCGTCGGTGTCGTACCATTGGCTTTGGTCGTCTGGGAAAGCATCAGCAAAGCCTGCTGGATGAGCAATCCAATCGTTTGTTGGGTTGGAAAAACCATCCTTGTCAGTGTCTCGGCAACCTAAGCGGTCAACGTATGAAATCCAACCAGACTCCACTTCCTCTGGTGAGGAAAAGACACAAACATCGCCTTCGTAACCATCTAAATTATCGCCATAACCATCACCATCTGTGTCGCGATATTGCGAGGGAATGAATGGGAAATCATCGACTTGGGAAGCGCCATAGGTTTGGTTGTCGCCCCAACCATCTTCGTCAGTATCGAGCCATTGGGTCGGGTTGTCTGGGAAATCATCGACAAGGTTTGCCCCTTCGCTTTGGTTGTCGCCCCAACCATCAAAGTCACGGTCACGCCATTGGGATTCTTCAAACGGGAAAGCGTCAGAGCCGTTGACAACCGTCCAGTTGACGTCACCGTCAGAAAACGAATCGCCATCACTATCGGTGCAACCGTAGCGATCTCCGAATGAATTTCCTGTAATGAAGGGACAAGCATCAGGTGTTGTCGCATTGAAGATGTAGGACCCAATACCCCATCCAAGTCGGGAGGTGTTCCAACTCTCATCGGCCCAATTATCCCCATAGCCGTCTGCATCTGTATCGTTCCATTGCGATGCATCGATTGGGAATGCATCACCCATTCCAACCGGATGAGCGTACCAAGGGGTTACGCCGTCAAGGCCACCAGGGTCGTCGTCTGAATAGCCATCACCATCTGAATCAAGGCAGCCAAATCGGTCGAGGGAGGAATAACCACGGCGGAATGGGCAGTGATCACCTTGGTAGCCATCGAGGTTGTCGCCATAATTGTCATTGTCACTGTCAAGCCATTGTGTTGGCTCTTCAAAGAAAGCATCTGCACCGTTTTGTGCCAACCATCCAGCCTCAGGATCAGACCAGCCATCACCGTCGGTATCCGGGCATCCCTTTCGATCGTTCGAAGAGGTGCCAACAACATCGTCACAATCATCATCAATGTCGACAAATCCATCTTCATCGCTGTCTCGGTTGGTCTTGTCAATGGATGGCGTGATCGTGTAATCAAACCCATCATTGCACCAAGAATCGTCGGCTTTGACCTTGAAATAAACGAAACTTTGGGCGCCGACAGTCGTCGAGAGTGTTTTTGATGCTGCGTTGTCATCAACATAAGAATCGACAATGGTGCTGCCTTGGGCGTTAAGCAACGAAACTCGCCCTTGCCAGCCATCACCCGGGCACCACCATGCAGGTCCATTCATGGTACCAGAAAATGAAATTTGAACGATGTCGCCTTTCTTTGCCTCAATCTTCCAAAAATCGGTTTGATCTCGGCCGGCATCGCAATCTGGATCGCAGACGTAACCGCTTGACGTGACGCCGTCTGTCAAAGGCGATGCGCTTTGAATATCATTGTCTGCAACAACGTGTGGAACAAAACTGAGCATCAGCGCGGCGAGCGACAAGGCCAGCACACGCTTCGCGAGCATGGTTGCCCAAGAGGCGGTGTGCCTATGAACACTACCCGAGTGACATGACACCCTACGGGTGTCGTTCAAAGAAATCAAACATCTGAATCAATGAGGGATTCACCGAGGCTTCAACGAAGTATAAATCGCCTCATAGGCCTCTGCATTGTGCTCATAGGTGTAGGTTGAAAGAACCCGAGCTCTACCTCGTTGTGCCTGCTCGGTTCGTGCCTCAGGATCGGAAAGGGAGCGGCACACTGCTTTTGCTAAATCGCTCGAATCACCAGTCGTGAACAATTCGCCAACGGTTTCGTCGATCATCTCGGTGAGTGGGGCTTGATTGACAGTCACGACAGGCGTGCCGCTCGCAAGCGCTTCGAGCGGAATCAAACCTTGCCCTTCGTAGTAGGATGGATAGACCACCAAATCTGCGGAACGGAAGTGCTGTGCGAGTTCCTCAAACGGCATACCCGGTTGAATAAACACGGCATGATCAACACCGAGTTTCTTGGCTTGTTTTCGCAATGTTTTGGCCATATGGCCACGACCAACAATGCACAGACGGGCCCCCGGATGTTGCTCAAGAATTTCCGGCATCGCCCGCAAAAGAGTTCGATGACCTTTCCGGGCGACGAGTCGGCCAACAGCGAGGAGAAGAGGCGTGGTTTTGGAAGGTCGGCCACATAAGGCATCTTCATCCGCAGCATCGTATTTTTTCCTCAATGCTTCATGGGCAAGTTGTTCCTCTTCGTCGTCAGTATTGCTCGGTCGGAAGACGAGGTGGTCGACACCGTAGAGAATGGTTTCACAGCGCCAATCTTCAGGAGGCTTGTACCACCGTTGAAACTCTTGTTTTGTTGATTCGCTGATGGCGACACTCACAGAGGATGCTTCGACACCAGCTTGCTCGTATCTCGCATACCAGCCACCGGTCGTAAGAATGGCCAAATCGTTAGGGTTCTTCCACGTCGCAGCTTCCCGGTGTTTAGCAGCTAACTTCATGCCATTTCGCTCACCGATCCAACTTCCATTCAATGCCGATACTACTGGTGCGATGTTTGCTTCAACCCATTGGAATTCTTTGCGTTTCCAACTGACAAGGGGAAGAAGGGTGTGAACCACATCCACGGGGACACTCGCATGCAACTGCTTGAGCGCCCGTAGAGCATGTTTTCCGTATGACCTCGTGAAGGCCATAGGTGCTTTCAGCCAAGGCACTTCGATGACGGAGACACCTTGTTGGGGTGGCGCTCGTCCTTTGTGCGCTCTTGTGATGATGGTGATGCTGTGGCCACGTGCTGCCAAATGCCCAGCCAAGTGGAACACCACCGAGCCAATCCCTCCCCATCGAGGAGGGTATTCACCAGACACCATGGCGATGTGCATAACGGACCGAGAACGCTCTTTCGTTTCAATGTCACCGAATTCATGGGCGTAGGATTCAAGTTCTCGCTCCAATGCTTTGAAGGGGGTTGTCTTTGTCGGGGATTCATGGGCGAAAAACTCCCTGTCACTGTGACGGTGATTCTTCCAACTCGAAATGAAGAGGAAGCATTGGGTCCAACCATCGATGCAATACCTCGTGGTTGGTGTAAAAAACTCGAGATCATGATCGTCGATGGCAATTCAAGCGACCGCACCCGTGAAATCGCTCTGAAGAAGAAAATCAGAGTTCACCTTGAAGATCGAAAGGGCTACGGTCGAGCCTATCGAACTGGTTTTGATGTGGCGTCAAACGACATCATCGTCACCATGGATGCAGACTGCACCTACCCTGCGGAACTTGTTCCAACATTGGTGAAGCGGTTGTTGGATGATGATCTTGATTTCATCACATGCGATCGACTTTCACTTGCAGAAGAGGGCTCAATGCCAGGGATTCACGGCTTTGGAAACTGGGCACTCTCGTTCACAGCTCGACTTTTGTTCGGCTATGGGATCAAAGATTCACAATCGGGCATGTGGGTGTTCAGAAAATCTATTTTTGACAATGAAGAAATGCGCCCAACGAACGACGGAATGCCTCTTTCTGAAGAGATGAAAATTCTTGCACGCCGAGTGCTTGGAAAGAAGAAAGCGGTTGAGATCTCAGTACCTTACCGACCTCGTGTTGGTGAGGCAGAAATCCACACATGGGGCGATGGTTGGAAGAATTTCAAATTTCTTTTTGCCCGTCGTGTTGGCCTCCACCGAACCCGAACCCCGTGGGGTGCAAGACCATCGAACCCAGATTCAACCAACGGCGATTTACCAGAACAAGCCTGAGTTGATTCAATGGAATTCTGGCACCAGCGCTGGTTCAACAATCAAATTGGCTTCCACCGTCTTGTTGCAAACGACTTGCTGATCAAGCACTGGCCATCGCTTGAGTGTCAACCGGGAGCCAATGTCTTGGTGCCGTTGTGTGGAAAAACTCTGGACATGCACTGGCTCAATGAACAAGGTCACAAGGTAACTGGTATCGAACTCGTGGAAAAAGCCGTTCGTTCTTTTTTTGATGATGCACAACTAACGCCGCATGTCGAGTCTCAAGGCGAGCACACCGTCTTCACCACTGAGCACATCACCATTGTTCAAGGGGATGTATTCACCCTACCTGAAACAATGGCCAATTGCCAAGCTTGGTATGACCGAGCAGCGATGGTGGCGTTGCCATCGGAGGTAAGGGCGACATATGTCGATCAAATCTATTCACTCTGCTCACCGGGTGCTGTCGGCTTGATGATTACCTTCGCTTACCCACAAGAACAAATGCAGGGGCCACCATTTTCTTTGCCTGATGAAGAGGTGTTCGAAGTCTTTTCCGAACGATTCGAGGTTGAACTCTTGGAAAGCATCAACCTCGAGGATGAAAAGGACCGGGGCCTCTCTCAAATCACATCATCGATCTTCAAAATCAAGCGAACCTGATTCAGACGTTGTCCCAATCAAGGTCAACACCAGTCAGTGGTTTTGCTTCCTCAGGTTCACCTTTGATCTCGGCTTCGACTTCTGTCGCTGCTTCAGTGACGCCTCCTTCCAATGAAATTGGGGTTGCCGAATCCAATGGTTCAACAGGTTTCACTGACCTGAATGCATCCCATGATTCAATCATATCCAATTCTGCAAACCGTGCTCTGCGACGCGATGCAATCATGGCAACAGCAACAAGTAACACCACGAAAGCGCCAATAGCGCCGACAAGCACCATGGTTCGACCATCGCTTGGAGGATCGGAAATGTCAAGGGTTATACTGATAACATCAATGTTGGCATTTTCACCTTCCCCATCGGTAGCGATGACCTTCATGTTTGGCCGGCCTGCACCATCAGGCAGCAATTCCAAATTGCCTTCCCACACACCATCACCGTCTGCGTCTGTGAGGTTCAATTGCCACTCCTGCTGGTCATACTTCACAGTCACACGGACGTCTTTTGTCGTTCCATCGGCGTCTGTCATAGTAACCGAGACCGCCAATGTGTTCAATTCGCCTGCAATCAAGGTCGTTGGAGTATAGACAAGGTTTGACAATCGGGGGAGGCTGGATTGAACAGTGACGTTCGCAAACACCTCATCTTCGCCCCCTCGGCTGTCTCGAATATAAAGCGAAATCATGTGTTCGCCGGGCATAAGACTGACCTCATCCATGCTGCGCGTTGACAAGATGGAATAGGTACCATTCATTGCCCAATGGCGCCATTCACGGGCGACCATATCATCATCAGCATCTGTCGAATCTTCACTGAGCATAAGTACACCACCTGCTTCAATCGAATCTCGATTCGACGGCGTGATCATGGTTGCAATTGGATCTGATTGACCCACAGTAATAGTGAGGAATGTGCTCGAAGACAAACCTGTTTCATCTACCAAGGTCACCTCCATCGTGTGGGTTCCTGCCGGAAGATAACTGATGTGAGTCTCACCAGGATTGACGGCATCAAGGAGGGGCTCGCTCAACAAATCACTGCGCACAGTGAGTGTGAAGTTGTCGTCATCGTAATCTACAGATTGGACAGCATTCCAGAAGATAGGGTCTGAGGAACGGAAAATCTCCTCGTCCAACGGGGAGACCAAATCGAGGACGGGAGGTGATGTAGTCACTTCAACGGTTCGAGAAACAAGAACTGGTTCATGGATACCATCATCCAAACTCAACGTGATGGTGTGGGTCCCTGCCGACAGTCTTCCATCAAAAATCAGGTAATCCTCGCCCTCTGGTGTGAGTCTGCCATCAAGGTCGCTTGACCATACCACAACGAGGTATTCTGAGCCCGCAAAGGGCTGGGACTCTGCACAATGCCACGAGCCGTTGACTGGGAATGTGAAACACGCAGCATCATAGTCGCCTGAGCCGTTTGCGGAGAACCATATTGTTTCTGACGAGGTGTAGACTTGGGTATCAAGAGGTGTCTCAATGATGCTCTTTGGCATTGAATTATCAACTGAGATCAGCGTCGAGTTCACCTTTGTGGAATTGATATGCTCAGGACGATCATCAACGACACGCATCTCAATGCTGTGAACACCACGTGAAAGATGACCGGTCCACATCGTGGCACCCGATTCGTTTGACCAAGCAAGTTGTCCATCGAGGCTGGACCACCATTCAATTTCGAGAACATCACCTTCAGGATCGACGGTTGCCGAGCCGTCAAAGGTCACTTCGTCTTCACTCGCATTGCCGCTTCTCAGAACCTCAAACACTGGCTCTGGTACTTCATTGAACAGTTCAACGGGAATCGCAAATGAAGAGGGTGAATTGAGGCCATCGGATGCATAGATCGTCAAATCAAACACCGATGGAACAGGTTCAGCCATTGTCAAATTCATCCAAAGTTCACTGGGGCACGAGGTTGCTGGGTCACTCGGTCCAAGGTAGGAACGTTCCAACCAGCACGTCATTGGGTCACCCTCGGGATCAAAGGTTTGCGACAGATCAATTCGAACACTTTCTGTTCGAGCAATGATGAGTTCAGACCAAGGAGAGAGAGCAGGTTGGACATCGATCACCAAAACGGGGGCTTGATTGACCAATTCGATGGTGCGTTGGAGCGAAGTGCAATGATCATCATCGCAGACCTCAAGGGTGATGATGTGTATTCCATCGGAGAGCGAACACGACCATGTATCATTGGTGTTGACAGTGAAAGGAACCCCACCACTTGGTCCGTTTGGTTCTTGCCAAGTACCGGTGCACGAGTCGACAAGATCGCCATCAAGAGAACTGGACCAAGTCCACAAAAGCGGGTCGTTATCAAGGTCCCAAGAATCACTCGCATTGAAGAAGATTGCACCCTGTGAAGGGAAGACGTCGCCATCAAATGGCGTATCCCAGATAGCAAACGGTGGTTGGTTTTGCAGCGGCAAGACACAATTGATGAAACGATCTTGGTCCAAGGTGATGCTTGTGCTGTTTGAGACGCTGTCATAGCCACATGACACATCGATAATGTTGTGGCTTGATGCGCCTGTACTTGTCCATTGTTGGCCAATAAAATTAGGCAATTCGAGATAGCCAAGGTCATTTGTCAAAGATTCAAGTGAGGGCTCAAAAGCATCGAAACTTGCGTTGACATAGGCGTTTGGAATGCCGTTGTTGACGGTGTTGACCACCCATACCGTGATGTCCCAAGCGACATCAATTGTAGCACCGGAAGCAATGGTTGCTTTGGTTAAATCAACACCGCTTGGGCGGTGGAGATGGAGGGATGATGTGCTGTCCAATTGAAGGGCTTGTGCACCGGTGGCATCGGTCAATGAGGACCAATTCACATGGCTGTTCTGGAACACAATGGAACCTGTACAATCTGCAGTGATGGTGTTGCCGTACCCTGTCAAAGCGGTGTGATCAGTCAATTCAAGGCACGACGTGTCACCTGAAATCTGGGTTCTGCTCAAGCTTGATGGGAAGTTACCGTTGTTGTCAGCATTCCACTGAATTCCACTGTGGTTTCCATTCATGGTGATGAGATCCAGTTCTGCAGCAGCATGGTCCAATGAGATCGCTGGAACGCCGGGTGAATCCATATCGATGGTTGCACCAAGAATTTGGACGCGCCCACCTTGTTGGCCAAGCGTCAATCCCTGATTATCAACAACCAAAGGTGAACGGGTGTGGTTGTTCTCTTCAAGGAGCAAATCATACAACCACAAATCAACAGAATTCAAGGCATAGAGGCCGGAACCTGAAGAACCTGTGACGGTGCAATGGCGACAAGTCACGTCGCCTGATGAGGATTCAATATCGTTGGATTTTTCATAAAATAGACCTGCTTGGTCACCAAGAGAGGACGAGGCAGGATCTGCACCATTGTCATGTGCGCTGAGGTTCTCGAAGGTTACATATCTGGCGTCATAGACATGAGCACCTGATTCACCGTTGGAAGAGAGATTGAGCCCGTCGACAATCACAGTGGCTTTATCGATGTACAACCCGTCCTTGGTGTTGTTGTGAAGGTTCCAATCTGAACCTTGCATTGCGCCTCCGGAAGTCGAGGTAACCCCCGCTCCAACCGAGCCAGAGACCGTGAGGCCGTCGAAATGGGGTGCAAAGAAGGAGGAGCGAATGGCAACGCCAGATTCGTGAGGCCCTTGCCCGGGATCACCTGAATCAACAACAGTGAGGTTCCTGAAGGTCGTCGAACTATCGACAAAATACAATCGAACGCCAACGGTGGTTGAATCTTGGACAAGGGTGTTTTCAAACCATGCTCCGGTAGCGTTGACATCGATGGCAGCATAGCCAATATTGGCTGTTGTTGCGCCGGAACCGCCAGTTCCGAGAACCGTGAGATTGGTGAAATCAGCCGTTTCATAATTGGTGTAATTTGTATGATTCAATTTGTCGACATAGACACCTCTGTACATCGAATTGGTCACGGTAGCATCCTTGACCACAGCCCTTGTGTAGCCACCATCAGCGACATGACGAATCACAATACCATTATCTGATTTATCGATGGTGATGTTGGTGAGCAGCGGTTGGCTGTCCTCAACCCATATCCCTGCGACCATGGCCCATGAAGAACCACTGATGTTGTCCATCACAATGTTGCGAAGCAATCCACCAGAACCGCCCCAGATGTTGATCGCTCTTGTCAGGTGGTCTGTGAAATAAGCACCATCAACAATCGGCGTACTTCCAGCTCCAATCGATAGACCAAGTCCATATCGCCAATCATTTTGGAAGGGGACCAAGCGTCCTGCTTGGTCGATGTAGAGATCTCGAATTGTTGGGGATGAACTGCTGAAAAGGTCCAGGCCGACTCGGTCCGGGTTGATGATGGTTAGATTGGCAAAGAATGGATTGCTTCCGTACATGGTTACCCCGTAAATCGAATCCTCAATAGTAAGGTTATCAATGACTGAACCACGGCCGTTGGAACTGCTGTTGAATTGCAGACCTTCATGGTCTGAGCTCGCAAATGAATACATGACCACTGGGCAGCTTCTGGTGCCCTCAACCGTCAACCGACCTTCGATGTAGATGCGCGCTCCCGCACCAAGCTCGATTTGAGTACAAGCACTGACGATGAGTTCATCAAAAACAGCGACGGTATAACTCGTGGTGACGGTCACTGTTCCCGACCATGTTGTTTGGGCCTTTGGTGAAACTTCGTTTGAATTCAACTCGCCTTCAGCTAATAGGTCCTCGGCAGGAGAAAGGACACCGCCATACGGCATACTCACCAGCAAGCCCACTAAGACCAGCGCCAGCCAGTGACGCTGCACATTGGTGTCCATACCTTGAGGCGCTCGCGAACGCACTTCAAGGGTTCGGCTTGATGCATGCCATGAGCATCAGGAGAATCCATGTCATTGCTTAGCAATCAATAAGACCGGAGTTTCGCTGGCAGGGCTATGCCTGAGGCGTTTGTGTTGTTCAAAACCCTGCCCTCACATGAGCGAGACGTCTACCTTGCACTTTCTGAACATGAGGCCATTGCCGAGGTGCACGCCCTGTATGGGGAATTCGATCTCTTGGTGAGGGTCAGTTCAGACAACGCAGGAGATTTAACGTCCATGCTGATGACGGAGTTCAGACGGATTTCTGGTGTAAAAGAAACACAGACCTTAATCGCGGTCGAATACTGAGGTGTGATGCATGGCTATTGGATTCGTTTTGATCACCACTCAACCTGGTAAAGAGCATGCCGTTCGTACTACCCTTGACGGTATTCAATTTGTCACCGACCGATGGATGTTATTTGGAGAATACGATCTCATTGCTCGTGTTCAGGCAGAGGACGAATACACCTTGACTCGTTGCATCGTCGAGGAGATTCGCATCATAGAAGGCATTGCTGACACGAAGACATTGATCGGTGCAGAACTCTAATCACAACAGCGAATGCAGTTGAGCTTCAAGCGTTTTTGCTGCCCGTGGACATCCTGCAGCCCGGTGCTGTGTGATCGCTTCTCGTAAAGCAATGCGACGCATGTTTGGTTGCAATCTGGCTTTACAGGTCCACCAGCGAGCATGAAGGCGATGGAGGGTGGCGCTGTTGGCAGTATGAGGTGGGTCTGGAATCATGGAGAACATGTGCTTCGCCTTTGGTTGATCGATCACAATGAATCGCTCGACCAAGGATAGACGCAACGCATCGGCACGAATTGAGTTGGTTTGTGCTTCAACAGCAGTTTGAATTTCATTGATTGCTATCGCTCGTTGTTCCTCTGACTGGGCTGCGATGAGGTTAGCTTTCGCTTCCAGACCTTGCAAAAGTGGTTGGGAAAATCCACCAATCGCAGCAAGCGAAGAGCGTAGCCGTTTCGCTTTCTCAAATTCTTTTTCCCAAAGTGCGAGGGCGTGCTGAATCATTGAAAGGGCGATAAGGGTCACTGAACGTTCATCGGAGCTTTGTTCGGGAATCTTCACCTTTTGCAGGTAGGCCTTCACTTCTTTTGCTAACGATGAATCTGGTTGATCAAAAACACGATCATCGAGTCGCCTTGATGCGGCGGCGAGTGCCATTCGGTTCTTTTCAGATTGATCACCTTCTGCAAGACCTTGTTCAATGATCTCGTCTGCGTCCTGAATGCGACCTTCGAGCATGGCCAAGCCAAGTGAGAGATGGCGAGATTCTGCCGATTCGCTCAAAGCCTCAAGGTGGCGCCGCGCATGATCTGGCTCACACCTTTCAATGGCCACTTTTCCAGCCATATAATGGAGTTGTGAAGGCATCGTTGAGACGTTGATGGCCTGTTCCAGTAGAACAGAAAAAGCACCCGAATGTGTTTCCAGTAAGCGTTCCATCTCTGCATCAAGTTGTGCATCTATGCCCTCTTCGAGGCTAGCAATTCGATGGTAAAGAAGGATGATTTGTTCCTCCGTGGTCTCAGCAATCCCTTCCCAATGCTTGACTGCTGCTCTGTGCAATCCCTGCTTTGTCTCATCATCGAGGGCAGAACGCCGGACGTTTCTAACGAGGTGTTGAATTTCCATCTTCTTGAGATTTGAGCTCCATCGCAAGAATGCATAATCATCAAGGGTGCCAACCACATCACCGTCGAACGCTTTACCCGCTTCGATGGGCATAGGGACCATCACAATGTGATCAAGCCCGTCTCTGGTGGAATGATCAAGCGTTGAAAGAACAACATTCTCGACATAGGATTGTACATCTGCACCTGCTTCGGGGAGAGGCGAGCCCTCTTCATGAAGCAAAATGGCCAGCGGGTGGCCTCCAAGGCTTTCTGCAATATGCATTCGTTCAGACTCCGCGATAGTCTCACCAAGAAGCAGAGCTGCATCTGATACTTGCAAGGATGGCACTGCAATTCGTGGCAGTGTCTGGGGAAATGAAAGTGGTTCTCGACCAATCAAAAGCATGTGAGCCGATTGAGTCTTCTCAAGTTCCTTGCAGAACGACCGTATGGAATCAATGTGGCGCTCCGGAATCATATGCGCATCATCAATGACAAGGACATCTCCTTTACATTTGAGCGCAGCATATTCTGCAAGCGCTTGATTATTTTTGGGGAACGGACCACGGAATCCCCATTGCCCACACAACCCATGGAGATCTGAAAATTCGTCGATTTGAGCCCATCGAACGGTGGTTCCAGAGTCCAATAAATGTTCACTGACAAGACCGCCAACTGTGGTTTTCCCGATCCCGGGAAGGCCACTTAACACCATACAAGTGGCTTGTAACACCTGTTCGCTGACTTCCGCTGCGAGGGTATCACGACCATGCACTTCGCCAAGAATAGGCACCTCCCCGAAGGATTTTCCACGAGATGATTTTTTTGATACGCTTTGTGTTCCGAGAGATTCAAACAATGTCCGTCCTTTTTCAGTAAGGTGATAGACCTGCCTTCTGCGAGAACCACCTCCAATCACGTGAGCTTTGCGTTTGAAGACCAGATCGAGTTTCTCAAGATCGCTGAGCGGTGCATTGAGCGCACTCCGTACAACGCCAAGTGCCTCGCTGATACCAGGTAAGGAGAGATGTCGCGTGACGTCCCATGCTTTTTCCATGGCTGGGGAAAACCCACCAAGCCAGCGCAAAATACGCTCTTGGGGGACGGAAAGTTCTCCAACCATAATCGACGCAGGCACAGGTTCCTTTCTAACCACCGCTTTTATTGCATCATCTTGTTTCATCTAAGGGTTTCCTTTTTTGGGGGCGGCGGTAAGGAAAGGGCATGCCTGTCACCCTCGCTTCGGTGGATTTCCCCAAGCGGCCAGGGGTGTATTTGTTCAAAACCAACCAAGGACGAGTCTTGTACGTCGGTAAAGCAACAAAATTGAATGAGCGGATTCGCTCTTATTTTGCACAGACGCCAGACCGGCAAATGATCCCTGAACTCGTGAAAAGGTCAGACGACATCGAATGCATTGTCACGAATTCTCCAGAAGAAGCCCTGATCCTTGAACGGCAATTGATTCGCCAGCACAAACCAAGATACAATTCAATGCTAAAGGATGACAAATCCTATCCGTATTTGGTATTGACAAAGGAAGAAATCCCTCGAATCATGTACACGCGGCATCCACCAAAATCAAGCCTGAGGTGGGGACCGTTTCCTAACGCAGGTGCAGCTAAACAAGTGATGCAACTTCTTCGGAGGCAATTTGGCATCCGAGATTGCAAAGAACTTCTTCCACAAGGTTGTTTGTCGATGCACATAGGCCTGTGTGCAGGACCATGCATTGATGCGACGGGCTACAGTGAGAACGTCAATACTGCTCGCAGGGTGCTTAACGGAGACGCTGCTGCTTTGCTCGAAGAACTCGCCAAAGAAATGGACGCCGCCTCTGAAACGATGAATTTTGAGCAAGCGGCTGCAAAGCGGGACACCATTCGTGCAGTGCGAGCCACAACTGGTCAGCACGTTGTCTCCAGTAAGGTCTATCGCGACTGCGATGCAATCGGTATTGTAGCCCGAGGGGAAATGGCGGCTGTAGTGGTGATCCATGCCGACCAAGGTGTGGTCAAGGGACAGGAAGTCTGGCCGATGGTTCATCGTGGCGACATTGGTGAAACCGTGGCCAATTTCGTTTCTGAGCACTATGTAAATCGACGACCTCCACGTCTCTTGCTGACGCCTACGCCATTGCTCGATGGTGTTGAAGAGTGGTTGTGCAGCCGTCGCGAAGCCAAGG
>CBFIIS010000005.1:0-52664 GCA_965662715.1 Candidatus Poseidoniaceae archaeon
CCTTAGAGAGAAGAATTGCGTTGGGCTTAGGCGTTGAGTCTTCATGGGGGTTGGTGTAATTTTCCTTGATATACTGTCGAGGGATATACCCTTGTTGTTGGGGTTCAAAGTCAACATGATTTATTCTTGTTTACATGTTTGGAATCATGTTGACCGAAAGTTTTATGCTGGATGAGCGACAATGTAATTATGGTGGCGAAGGGGCGGAGTCATGCGTTTGGTTTTCGGTCGTCCGAAATCGATGTACGGCTCAAACCCCCTCAAAACCAACCAACAAAAAAAGGAGTGATAAGTGTGTCTGAAGAGAACAAGAATAAAAAAGAGCAAGAGTGTAGAGATTGCGGTGCCGGTCAAATGGTGCTCGATGCGGAGAAAGCGGAACTGTACTGTGACGTCTGCGGGATCACCACGCCATCGAAGGACGTGATGGATGCCAACGCTGGCAAGAACACCTACGGCGGTGACGGTGTCGCAACCCATTCCCCCGTCCGTAACGACGACAACGTCAACGCAAACATCGGTACCAGTGGTAGCATCATGAGCACTCAAGGTATGACCGCTGCAGAGCGAAAGAAGTGGAACCGCCTACGAAAGGTCAACCGTGGCAACGTCCGCATCAAGCACCCGCTTCGTGACTCGGTCCGCAAGAAGGTCCAGGAGATGTACGGTACCTACGCCATGGAAGCCGCTGAGCCATACGTCAAGATGATGTGCAAGCCCCTCAAGCCTAAGCATGAACTCGAGCGCCAAGCGCTCAAGGACGGGAGTCTCAAGCGACGACTTGGTATGCCCAAGCAAGCGATTTGTCGAAAGAAAGACGACTTGCGTGGCGACAGTAAAGAGGCCCGCATCGTGATGATGGCCATGGCTGCTGTTGAAGTCGCTCGTGAACTCGGAGAGTCGTCGAGGATGGACCGACGCAGTGGGATGAACCAGTACGGCATCACCCGCAAGCAGTTGCTGAGTGCTAAGCGTGCTCTTCTCAACCATTTCAAGGCTCGAGTCACCATGGGCTGGGAACCAGCGCCTTCTGTCAAGACGCCTGAGGAACGCCGTGAAGACGGTGTAGAGCAGGCTGTCAATCACATCCACGACATGCTCAGTGAAGTGCTCTCTGAGGAAGACCACCTCAAGGTCAACGCAGAGGTCGAAGCACGGTTGGCTTTGCTTGGTGAACCAACAGCTGAAGCCCTCACGGCCAACACTGAAGTTCGCATGGCTGTTTGTGCCGTGTTCTATGCAACCCTGGTTAGCCTAGGTCTTCAAGCAGGCATGGCGGACCGACTCGGTGCTGTGTTTGGTATCACTGGTAGTGGCATCCGTGCTCGCTACGAGGCTTTTGCATCCGCTGAAGAGTCTGGTGAAGCCGATTACAACGGAGCGTTCTTGTTGATCGCCATGACGTGTTTTGAAATCCTAGCGACGCTGCATCCCGAGCATACTTTGATACAAAAGGCAGGCTTGGGTGAAGCATGCAACTCGGAAAAAGGCTCCTCGTCGTCCTGATTGTCAGTTTGTTCTTCACCTCTGCAGCAAGCGCAGGTCCTGCAGAAACCGTCGATGCTGGTGTTGTCTTTGGTGGTCAATCCACCGAAGCGAACATGTCAGCTGCAAGCACGATGAACTTGAGCGATTTGCCCACAATTGTCGAAGTCTACACTGCCACATGGTGTTCGAATTGCGTTGATGTCGAGCATGCCCTCGATGATGTTGAGAGCAACCTCTCAATGCAGCAATACCATACACACCGGTCGATTTCAGAAGTGCAAGACCCTTTTGGAACAGATGAACTTGACAGTCGATATCATGAGAGATACGGACGTTGGTCGCCCCCAGCGGTCGTGTTCAATGGAACGACGATGGTCAAAGGGAGTGTTGCACAATCTGAGAGCCTTCAACAGGACTTTTCCACAATTGTCAACCAACCATTGGAACTTGGCAACGGAACAAGCACCTTTTCATGGACACCAACTGGAGACGCAAGTGGTACCGTGACATGGGCAACAAACATCGACCACGATCAATTCGGTGAAGGCAGTCTTGAGGCCTACCTTTGGGTGGTTGAAGCTTCAGCCTATTTTGAAGACGGTTCCAATGGATTGGAACATTACCCTCACATCATGCGTGAGATCATTGCCTTAGGAAACGCATCTCAAGGAAGCGTAGATGTTCAGCTGCCGTCAGCATTTGATGAAAATGATTTGTCAGTTCATCTGGTCTACCAATTCACACCTCTTGTGGAAGAAGAAATCGATGAGCCTGAAGCACCAGTCACTGATTCGGAAAGCATACCTTTTGTCCACAGCCTCGCTACACTTGCTATGATTGGAGCTGCAGCCTACGCACGACGTTGGTGAACTCAGGGCTGGAAGTCCCCAGCCATCCTTGGACCTCGGTCGTCGCGTAAATCAACGCCAAGTTCCCAACGGAATTCTGGCACTTCCGCTGGGGCTTGCTGAGCGTCCATATAATGCCACCACCACGGTGGCGCTCCTCGGAAACCAAATCGTTCTTGGGCCCTGTTGAGGTTTTCACTGAGATTGCGTCGAGCCCATTGGCGTGGATGATCCCTTCGCAAGAAGACCTGGTAGCCTCGTTCACCTTCTTGTCCCTCATAGCCGGCAAGGGTGGCAAAACGTAGCATTAAACGACGCTCATGCGCATTTCGAAGGGTCACATTTAGCCGGCAGTGTTCGAACACTACATCCCCTCCATCAGCAACTGCAAATCGAACCTGAGAACCAATTGGTTGGAGAAGCATCGCCTCCCATAGTCTTGGGAAGATCTCACAAAAGCGCCGTTCACCATTTCGGATATCTCCTATTGGGGCTGCTGCTTCGTCTTGGGCGTGGTTGCGTAAATACATCCATTCATTCCGTTGAAAGTTGTCAATGTAGTGTTCCATTCGTTGACCTATTTGGCCTCTTGATTCCGCTGGTGTGTTCGTGTTCAAGGAGCCTTTCCACATCTTCACAAGTGAATCTGTTGGGAAGGGGCGCCCTGCTGCAATGGCATGTGCCACGGCCTTTGAGGCACCATTCGAATCATTGTGATTCCTTCGTCGATGATTACGACGGTTGCGATGTTGGAGGTATTCCATGAACACCTGACCCCGAGCAAAGGCATCCTCTTGATGAAAATCAGGTGCATCACGGTGACGTCCTTGAACCCACAATGGTTCATTTGCACCATGTTGCCTATTGAGATGGACTTTGAATTGCGCAAGGGATTCTTGGTTCAACATCGCTATGTTTTCTTTGCCAAGATCCACTGGATGCCCCAGTGGTGAAAAATGGTTCATATCTGCCAACAATGAATGAATTTGTTTGCAACTCCCCACGTCGTCGAGGAGCGAAAGGACGACTGAAGCAATGGTGTCACCGATCGGAAGCGTTGAATGGAAACGGCCCTGATGGATGCAAATATCTGAGGCATGCTTTGGTTCGAGTGAAGAAATCATTTTGATTTTGAATGGTGCAAGGTGTGCGCCGGGTTCAACTGTGACTTCGTAAAAATGCCCGAGACGACCAATGACAAGGATGTGCCTTCCAGAGATGTAGGCCTTGGTTGAATTCGTTGTGATAATGGAATTTAGAAATTCGATGGACCGTTTCAGTGGTGCAGAAATCTGCTTCATTGAAATGGCTCTGGAGGTCCAATTGTATTGGACTGCAAACAACATCTCACCTTGATGAGATGTCAATGGCGACAAGGTGAGCGAAAGAAGAGAGGCCCAGATTTCAGGATCGTCTGGTACGTTCGTGTGCCGCGAGGTTCCGTTCTTGGTTCGAACACGTAGCTTGAGTTTCCCTCCAGTTGTTCGTAATGCAGGCTTCGTAGGTGCATGGGACTGACGTGTCCCCTTGTAACTCTTCCATCGTTCAAGCCACGGGTATGCATCGAGTTCTGAAAGGCCATCAGGGTGGTTGAGAAAGGCCTCGGCGACATGCTCGTTAAAACCGCTGCTGCGCTTCAGTCGTTGTTGAATATCCCTCGACCATGCAGCCAAGGGGTGAAGAATGTGATGCTTTGGCGGCGGAATATGTTCCTCTGCCATCCAGCCAACCCAAGAGAGCACCGAATGCACTGCGTGCCAATTTGGCACATTTGCTCTGCGTTCCAATTGGCGCCTTAGACGGAAATGCAACCTTGCTTCCCTGTGACCGGGGAATTCTTGCTGGGCCATGACGCGTCGATTGGTGTTGACGCACCCAAACACCGTCAGGAGTCTTGTCAAATTCCAACCAATACGCCGCTTTGGATCCGATAACACCCGCAGAATGGATACTGTTGGCACCTCATGAGGCATTTGTCGCCCATTCATACACACAAAATTATCTCGGAAAGAAAACGAAAACCCATCGATCATGAGGAACCCCTTGTGGAGAATCAGGCGTTCTTCAGAGGTCAACTTGAGACCTTCTTCAATATGGTCTGCAATTCGAGCGAGCACCTGTGGTGATGCTGGCTCCTCCAAAACGGGGTCGACATTGCCATCAAATCTAGCCCATTCAATATCCTCTGCTTTAGAAAATTGAGTCTTGAACGCTCGCCAGCGTCGTCTTACATTTGGATGTGGACCTCCAAGTCGTTCAGCGACTTCATCGTGGAAGAGATGAGGGATTTCGTAGTCCCAATCCCCTTTCGGCCTCGTTTTGATCATCGATTCGCACAACGCACACGGCGTATGAGGGGTGTCTTCGCCGCAGACTGTGCAGGTGGTCGTATTCTTCCCTGCCATGCAAAGAAATGATTCGAGTCTATTTGAATGAATCAGCGCAAGGAGCTGAAGATTTGGATGACTCGATCGACATCTTCGTCTGTCACATGAAGGTGGACGACGATTCGGCATGAGTGAGGGCCAATGTCAAGAACATCGACTCCAGAAGTCTCCAAGGTCCCCATCACTTCAGTGGCTGGAATATTAGAATCAAAATACACCATGTTTGTCTCGACCGTCGAAAGATCCACTGTGAAACCATCAATATCGTTGATTGCTGAAGCAAGGCGTTTTGCACGTGCGTGATCTTCTGCCATTCGTTCGACATGGTGGTCAAGTGCGTGCAATCCCGCCGCAGCCAGCATTCCTGCTTGCCGCATGCCTCCACCAAACATTTTCCTCCAACGGTGGGCCTGAGCGATCAATGAAGAAGATCCCACAAGCACGGAGCCAATAGGGGCGCCCAGACCTTTTGACAGACAAATGGAAATCGAATCATAATCGCGAACCATTCGGTCAAGTGGTGTGTTTGTAGCTACTGCCGCATTGAATATACGCGCCCCGTCCATGTGAACTGCGCAATTGTTGGCCTTTGCTACCGCGGCGATTTCATCGAGCGTTGATTGAGGATAACATGCGCCGCCCCCTCGGTTGGAGGTGTTCTCGACACAAACAAGAGTTCCATCTGGATAATGCGAAAGAGAACCTGCTTGTTTTCGAATCGCCTTTTGAACATCTTCAGGGCGCATTAAACCGCCATGAACATCAACAAGAGCGACCGATGCACCACAAAGAGCGGCGTATCCACCTCCTTCATAGATGTAGATGTGGCTGTTTTTGGCGGTAATGATTTCATCCCCTGGCGAGGTATGACAACGCAGTGCAATCGCATTTGACATGGTGCCCGAAGGCACGAAAAGAGCCGCTTCTTTACCGCACATTTCAGCGATTCTCGACTCAAGAAGAGCCACTGTAGGATCGTCACCAAGCACATCATCGCCGACAGCTGCGGTATGCATGGCTTGACGCATTGCCGGTGTCGGTTGAGTGACAGTGTCTGAGCGTAGGTCAATACGGTCGGATGAGTAGTGGCGCATGGTCTTGCCACGCCCTCCACCTTCATCAAATCGGTGGAAATCAAAGAAGTTTGAGCGGCCCGGTAATTGGTTCCAGTTCGGCTTCTTGGCATGGGCCGATAGCGAGGACTGTGTACGAGCCACTGGGGATTTGAGTGTGGCCAGCATCACGAATACTAGAGGTCAGTATGTCAAGTTGTTCTGCATGACGTTCCAATCGAGTAAGATGATCTGCATCGTCGCCTTTCACACATATTTTCTTCTGACCAGTAGCAAGCCAAGCTTCCAGTAATGCTGGCTTCTTCTTTCCAGCATTCATGACTGCCTGAACGGCCCCGTGACCGACCTGGGCTGCGATTTTGCCTTTGCCCATTTTCAAGCCGTGGTTCACTACGAAGACCATTTTCAGTTCCCCTCTCACGGGTTCTGAAGTGACCCGAGGAGCTGTCATTCTGTGAACGAAAGAACGCAGACCCATGCCTTGTCGTGAACTCAATATGGTTTCAAATCTCCTACCAAGGCATCAATTGAACGGCGTGGCCCTGGGCCAATACCAAGCACCGTAATCGTGCCCGGCTCCACTTCTGTATGCCCTGCATCTTTGACAAGATGGACCACCAAGCCTGCACCTTGGGCGCGCCCCGCAAGCATCTGGAGGTCGCCGAGGGTCTCGGCTTTCAAGCAAATTTTTCTCGCGCCTGATTGTCGCCAACGCTCAACCAAACGTGCATGTGACTTTCGTGCTGCAAGTGTGCATGAAACAGCGGCATGAGCGCATTGTACTGCCACTTTACCCGTTGTGAGACGAAGATCGTGTCGAACGATCAGTGCCATCGTGGGTGCTTCAGGCGTCGATGCCATGGCGTTCCACCACCGCAAGTTCAATTGATTCAATGGTGGGTTGTTCCCTCAAAAGAGAGCTAAACCAAGCCCCGAACCAAATTGCAAAGGTCAGGTTCCCAAGCGCATGAAGCGCATCGAACGGCCAGCCATTGACAACATAAAACAAGAAGTCCATACCTGCCATGGTTCCGTCAAGGATTGACAACGAGGCGATCATTCCAAACATAAAGGCTGAAGCAATTGCTGCAAAACAGGTGCGAGTGGCGTTGTAAACACCGTCGACGACCAGTGAAATCCGCGAACCGAAAACAGCCACAGTTGCCCAACCAGCAGCTTGGAAAATGGTCCACCATCCATCGCCCATGAAGAAATTCGAAAGCATCGTCACCATGACAGCAAATGCTGCGCCTCTCCGGGCACCGAGTTGTGCACCAACCAACAAACATGCGACAGTCACGGGTTGGATATTCGGCAGGGGTTGCATGACAACGCGGAGTAAAGAAACGCTAACGACGAGTGCCCCCATAAGGACAATGTCGTGCACAGTGCGTCGGTTTGGCCCTGCTAAAAGCCAGAATGCAGCGCCAAGAAGAAGCACATCAAGAGCCAAGCCCATTGCAGGTGAAACTTCGGGACCGTGGGTGCCGAGGGCTTGAAACATAGTTAGACCCACTCGCCCCCACATTTTGAGGGTTACCTCGCTTCCACAGGCGCCCATTGAACTATGGCTACAGAATCAATCGTTGAGGCATCGGCGGCGAGCGTGGCCAATCGGCCATCAACAGTGTACTCCCAACCTTCTCCAGTCACGCCATTAAATGAAAGCACATACGTTCCCATTCCCGTCATTTCATACTCGATTTCGACGCCGAGTTCTTCACAAGCTGCCAGCGTCAATTCAAACGCATTCGAATGACCACTGAGCCCGCCAACAGAATACATCTCATCTTCGATTGTAATGGAAACAATTTGAGTTCCCTCCCATGAGTCATCCCATGAAGAATCCCAGGGTTTTTCTGTGGACGAGGGGGCTAATTCTTCAATGGTTTGCGACCACTGAAGCGCCACCTGATCAATGATGAGAAGACCGATTAAAAGGGCGTAGACGCTGAGAAATTTCAGAACTGATGTCCCGCGACCGCGCAAGAATTGAATGCCTGCACCTCCAAGTGCAATGTAGAGCAAAAACACCGTACCTTGGGCGACCCAATCGAATTCATAGGGGCTTTCGCTGACCTCTTGGGCCGCTCCAGCAACGCTTGATGAATGGACGTAAACAACACCATCGTCGCTACCGAATGCCAACAAAACACTGTGGTCTTCGTGTTCAAAGAATCCCGGGCCAGAAGTCGCATATCCATCAGCACCAGTGGTGATGATCTGCAGATTCAACAGGCCTTTTTCGGTGATGTTAACAAGACCCCACCCTTGTTCAATGCCGTTGTATGGTAGCATGTATTGACCGTCATGAACCTGCCCGATTTCTCCATTTGAGAGGAAAGGGGCCCGGTCGATTTCAGAACATGTTGTCGTGCATTCTAAACTCCGGATTGCGATTGAATCGATCACGACAATGAATTCTGGGGTTGAAATTGGTATCCCTGGTGAAGGGCCGATCTGAAGCACCTGGTGTGTTTCTAAATTCACCGGATTGAGAATATGAATGGTGCTGGAACGTTCCTGTTGCACCTGAACGAGTAGACCTGCTGAAGTGAGGAGCGGCGCATGTCGAATCTTCCCCTCGCCCAAATCAACAGACCGAGTGGAGCCATTGCGTGCCACCGCCCAAAGCGTTCCAGATTCATCACCGAGAAAGTAATCATCTTGCCCTACAGTGACTCCATTTCTCCAGCCTAATCCCGTGGTTGCCTCCATTGTGAGTGAGCCATCAGCTGCGCACAAAGAAACAAGTCCTGTTCGGGTTGGAACAACAATATGATCGCCATCTTTTGCTACTTCTCCAGTAATGCCCCAAACGACTTGTTCGGTTGTGTGAGACCAAATCAGTTCACCGTTGTTGGTGGAACGTGCCTCAACGCTTCCATCCGACCATCCAAGGATCAACATGTCGGGCCATGATCCACAGTCGCCGCTTCCAGCCTTTAGATGGAACATCGGTGACATGTCGTGATGCGATGAATGAGGGTTGGTGATGCTCCATTCAAGGTCGCCATCCAGCGTGAAAGCCGCTACAGTTGGAGACGCACTGCCGCCCCAAGAGGCGGAGGTTCTGACAAACAATTTTTCGTCAATGAAGACGGGTGATGTTGTGATGTAAGCATCGCCAAAGTCATAACTCCATTCAAGAGAAAACGTGTCGTTGAATGACGGTTCTTCCCCAGAAGAGAACGAAGTTGGAAGGAGGAGGGCAGCAAGAATGCCGACAAGCAGAAGGCGAAATCGCATCCAATCACTCCATCGTGTTTTGGATTGCTTCTCGAAGAAGGGCGCTTACGACTTTGCCATCTGCTGCACCAACGGCTTGCATAACCACGCCCATCAGTGGACCCATCGCACCCATGCCCCGCTCTTTGACGAAATCTGAACGCTCTTCAACAATGGATTGGATGGTCGAGGCGAGGTCGCCCACATCAGCAGGCTTGTGACCATGGGCTTCGCCGTACGATGCAAGTTCGTCCAGAGATGGGTGCTGACCTGCAAAAGCCGCAATAATATCATTCATCGATTCTCGAGTGATGTCACCCCGTTCCTTCACTGTGAGAACCATGGCGCACAATGTAGGATCAGCTTCATCGTTTTCCAACACAACGCTTGCCCAACCTTTGTGTGGCAAATCAGCAACATGCTCGACATAGATGTCGTCAAGTTCTCGTGCCACCAATTGTTTTGCTTGGTCTGAGGACACATCAAACTGTGCCATTCGCTCTGTACGCGCCTGATCGCTCATGGGAAGGGAGGACATTGTCGCCTGCCATCGGTCTTCATCGATAATGATCGAAGGAACATCGGTTTCTGGATACATTCGAGCACCCCCCGGCAACGGGCGCATTGGTGAAGTGGTGCCATCATCAGGTGCTCCTTTCTTGACCACAACATTTCGCACCTCTTGCGGGATACGATGCCATGCTAAACGCGCTCGTTGCAAGACGCTTTCCAAAGCAAGTTCAGCCTGCCATTTTGGTGCCAAGCAGAGGATAAAACCATCTTCGGGGGCGAGTGATAGTGAGGTGCGTACGCCGTCAACGTGGTCTTGTTCAATGCCATAGGCTGGTAATTCATCTGAGTGGAAGACGCCTTTCACTCCAGCAAGTTTTGCTGCTCCTGCGAGTTCTCGTCCAAGACGAGGAAGTTGTGACCCTTCTTTGTCCATCGTTTTTGTTCCAAATTTACCATTGAGGCCGGCCAGAGGCAATCCGAGCATGACGTGCCCTTTGGCAAGACCGCCGGCCACCATCTTTGATTCACAAGAAGTGAATGATGAGGTGACGTCGTGAAGGTTGAGAGGCAAATGTTCGGCAACCGAAGCCGCAACTGACGCCTCCAGTTCATCATCATCACTCCTGCGGTCCGGTGGGAGAGGTGACAAGTTGAGCATGGCTCGCAATTCATTAGCCAAACGGTAGAAGTGCAGCTGCCTCGACATCTCCAAACGAATAATTCGAGGGATCCAATTCAGGTCCTGACATCCTTTGATTTCCACACGGTCGCCGCATGCCAATGAAACATTCAGATCTTGGCGGATGCTACCAAGACCGCGTCGAACCTTACGCGTTTGGCGCAACACTCGGCCAAGAGCCATGGAAGTGACTTTTGCATGCTCGGGCGAAGTGACATCGGGTGCGGTTGCAATTTCGATCAAAGGCAGACCCAGCCGGTCAAGGTTGTAGATGACTTGCTCGCCATTTGGCGTTGAAAGGGTGTCCAGTTTACGCGCACTGTCTTCTTCTAAGCAAAGGACATCGATACCAACAGGCCCGCCGTCTGTTTCCAGGACTCCATCTGTAGCAATCAGTGAAGTTCGCTGAAACCCACTGGTGTTTGAGCCATCGACAACGGTCTTGCGCATGGTCTGAAGAAGAGAAACTGGTTTTGCATCAAGCAGAGCTGAAACGGTCAGGGCAATCTGGATTGCATCCTCGTCGTGGTCCAAAGGAGGTTGGTCGTCAAGCTCAATCAATCCTGCATTTGGACTTTGAACGTAAACGAATGAACGGTTCCTACGGGTTTCGAATCGTGCTGCGATATCAATGGCGCCGCCTTCGCCTCGTGCAGGACGGAGTTTGCGTTCGAAACGATGCCAATCGGCGGGGACCGTATCGATGGTCACATCGTACAATGTTCCAGGTTGACGTGAGTGCAATTTGCCCGTGCCCAACTGTTGGTGGACTTCAATGCCACACATGAAGCCAAGTAGTTCCGGGGATAGGGCTGAAGCATCATCAACTTCACCAACTGGTTCAGTGGTTTGAGGCGCGGCCATGGTATCCCCCAAGTGTTCATCCTTCAAGATTCAAACCCATGAACATCAAGGCAATCCGTGTGTGTCATATCCGCTTGGGCGGAATAAACGGCCCTCTTGATGGAACTTCTCAAGGATGTCCTCTGCAGTGCTCCGGTCGATCTTATAGCGTTCGGCTTCATTCAACACATCATTGTGTTGAGCGACGCCATTGTTGTCATTCGCAAGCGTGGAGACGATGTTGAGCATCGTTTTCTCACGGTTTCTTGCCGTACCTTTCTGCCCGGTTTGTAGCGTTGTTTCATCAAAATTCCCACCCATGAGATCCTCTCGCCAGTGGTTTGTCAAACGGATGGCGCGATCTGCGTCTTCAACGGTCGCTACCTGTGACAAACGAAGGCGGGCGCTTGCTTCAGCGAGGCGCGCTAGGGCTTCAAGTGAACGTGCTGTAATGGCCACTGTGTCTGAAAAATCACCAACTTGCTTTCGTGTTGAAACATAGTAGTCGACGATCTTCTTCCGTGCACCAGGTTCCATCGAGGGGTGAACACTGCGCTTTGCGTATGCGATGTACTTACGAATTAAATCGCGCGATAAGACCTCTCCATGCGTCTCTGTTTTTTTGAGCCCTGATTCGGCTGAAGACTTAGTTGGGTCTGGGGCTGTACCCTCGTTGACCAGCAATTCACTCACACCGAGTAAACGGTTATCGATGATGTGCTGGGCAATCTTTGCATCTTTTTCCATTTCTGGATCGTCTGTCAGCAACCAAATGACATCGAAACGAGAAATGAGCGGAGGTGCAAGGTTGATTTGAGCCGTGAATGGTACTTCAGAAACGGGTTCAAACCGCCCACTCTTCGGATTTGCAGCAGCGAGAACAGCGCATCGTGTTCGAAGACTTGCATTGATACCGGCTTTAGAGATTGAAATCTTCTGCTGTTCCATCGCTTCGTGCATGCTTGAACGATCGCCTTCGTTCATTTTGTCGAATTCGTCGATGGCAGCCAAGCCGAGGTCAGCGAGCACAAGCGCTCCCGCCTCAAGCGTCCAACGCCCATCAGCTGCTGCGTCTTGGACGGCTGCTGCCGTTAGACCTGCTGCGGAGGCTGATTGGCCTGAAGTAAATCGTCCTCGAGGCGAGATATCCGCCATGTAATTGAGGAGTTGTGATTTTGCAACACCAGGGTCGCCCATCAAGAGGATGTGGAGGTCGCCTCGGTTTCTTGTTCCATCAGCATTGAGCCTGGCCACGCCACCAAACAATTGGAGCATGAGTGAGCGCTTGACGTATTCCATGCCAAAGATCGAGGGCGCGATGCTGTTTGCGAACAATTCGTAGATATCAGGCCGGCGGGCTAATTCCTTGATTTCTAATTCTTCATCTTCGGTGATGACGATTTCTTCAAGTGGAATGTTTTGACGTTCAAGGGAATGAATTCGAAGGAAAATATCGAACACTGGCGTGTCTTTACCTCCTTTTCTTTGGGAGCGGATGAAAAGCACACCGTTAGCCTTGACTCGATCACCAGGGTTGAGTTTGCCAGCAAGATCGTGTTCTGCAATGCAAAGGATTCGCTCGGGTTGTATGCCACCTTTCATTTGCTCCGGAAGTTCCTGGAGTTCAACAAATTGAGAGTTGATGAGGATGGAATCTTGTTGCTTCAACTCGAACCTTGTCTGCCGCTTTGCCCGACCGCAGCCACCATCGATTTGCTGGCATTCAATCGGCTCAATCAATTCCTGCTCATTTGGCTGATTGATGACCATGGTGTGGCCACAGGCAACGCATTCGAAGGTTGCAGCGTAGATACGTGGACGAACGCCGGTGATTTTGGTTGCGACGGCGTCAATGGCCATCATGTGGCTGATGTCATCTGCTCTCAATTGCGATACCGTCCGGATTTGGTCGCTCGGAAGATGGACGATGCGAACAAAGGGGTACATGTTGCTGTGACCAGCATCGAGCAGGAATTGTCGCAGTGCCTGATTTGAAGCGTGGAAGTGAAGTTCTGGATGCTCAACAATATCGTGTGCAAATTCGTGATCAAACCCTTCGATCACGCGGTATGAAACCTCAAGTGATTGTTCATCAGGCCACATCTGTGCGAGGTTGTGAACGGCTTCGGCGAAATGGTCCTGAATCAGTGATGTCCATCGGGCGGGCAGATCAAATTCTTGCAACATTTTGAACACCATAGGACGTTGTTTGTTAACCCAACTCTTCTTCTGTAACGTCGACCGTTTATGAGCGTATCTTCAACCGCTTGCCACCCCCCTGTTTCCACTGGAAAACAGCGGCTTCCGAGTCGTCTCTTTTTTCCGAATCAAGGCGTCCACTGGCCAAATGCCAGCACCGCATCATCCATGAGCAGCAACCCCGAGGCTGGCCCATGCCCGACCACGCCTTTGCCCCAACGCGAGGATTGCTTGACCGGTGGAGCCTTGATTCGCCTTTGCTCGCCAACAGACTCGGCGACCCATGTGAACGAGAGGTGCTCGTGCACATCCCTCCAGAAGGAGTGAAGGCCATGCACGACGGTTCGCAGCTCGGGGTGATCATTTACCTCGCACCTTTCACGTCTTCAGGGCCTGCTCGTGCTGGCTGGAAAGCATTTGCTGAGACGATTCCACAACGTCATGAGCGTTTGGTCAAGGAGGGAAAAATGGATCCGGTGATCCTGGTCATGCCAGACACCTTCACAAGCCTTGGAGGCAATCAATTTGTCGACACACCTGTGCTTGGTCAATGGTCGTCTTGGCTCAGCAAGGCGCTCAAGCCAGCCGTGATAGAACGGTACCAAACAAATGGCAAGGTTGGTTTGGTCGGGAAATCATCTGGAGGGTATGGTGCTCTTGTCAATGCCATGCTATCACCTGGTTGCTACGATGCGGTTGCTTGCCATTCAGGCGATGTTGGGTTTGAGATGATGTTTCAGCCGACGTTTGGAGAAACCCTCACCCATGTGGCCGCCCACGGTACTGCTGCAGATTATGTCAAGCATGTCCAACACGCAGCTAAGCTCTCTGGTCCTGATTTTCATACATTGATGATTTGCGCCATGGCTGCATCTTATGACGCAAGAGACCCTACTTCTGACAATCCCCTTGGAATTGAATTACCAGTCGAGCCTCGAACGGGAAAGATGATCGAACATGCTTGGAACAACTGGTTGGCCAACGATCCTCTGGAAATGATTGAGACGCATTCAAACGGATTGCAAAGCCTTGCCGCATTGTGGATTGATTGTGGCGATCGTGACCAATACAACATTCAGTACGGTTCGAGGGCGTTTATCGACAAACTTAGCCAGATCGGCATTGATCATTCTTGGGAAGAATTCAGTGGGACGCACTCTGGAATCGACCACCGATTGGACCTTAGCCTGCCCTTTTTGGCAAATGCTTTGCAGTAAAGGAGCGAACAGTTGAGCCGGTTGGTTCTTCAAACGCCTTTCTATGGAAGGTTCATGGCCGAGCCCATGGATTATGCAAGTGCGGGTGTTGACATCGATCTGGAAGGTTCTGCTGTTGCCTCTCTCATCGCCTCATTGAGCGGCTCCACTCGAAAGCCGGGCACCCCCGGCGCACCAGTGCACCTGCCGGGAGGATTTGGTGGATTGATCGAATTTGGTGATTCTCTGCTTGCCCTTGCCACCGATGGTGTTGGAAGCAAATTACAAATTGCATCCGCACTCAATCAGTGGGGCGGCGTCGGTATTGACTGCATGGCAATGAATGTCAACGATTTACTCTGCGTTGGAGCAGAGCCCATCGCCTTCGTCGATTATGTGGCGGTTCCAAAGCCCGATCCAGAGACCCACGCCGCACTTGGAGCCTCGCTCGCTGAAGCATGTCGTCTGGCACGTGTGACATTGGCTGGAGGCGAAACTGCCTCATTGCCAGGAATTGTCACCGAACTCGACCTCTCTGGAACGGCACTCGGCTACGTCAAGAAAGGCGACACCATCACTGGAGAACACCTCAAAGACGGCGATGTTCTGATCGGCCTGCCGTCTTCTGGGATTCATTCGAACGGTTACTCTCTGGTGCGCAAAGTCATGTCGCACATCGGTGCTGAATACACCGATGAAGCCCCATTTGCAGTCGCTAGCGTTGGGCGCTCTGTCCTCCGCTTCGAAGGTAAAGACGACCAGCCATTCACGTTGGGCGAGGTCTTTCTCAACCCCACGCGAATTTACTGCGACCCTGTTGTGGATTTGCTGCATGCTTGCGCTACAGATGAAGTCGAGTTCTCAATCAGCGACCTGCACGGCATCTGTCACGTCACCGGAGGGGGGTTGTCGAACCTCTTGCGCTTGCACGATTCCCTTGGATGGCATATTGATTCACCACTTCCACCCCACCCTGAGTTTGAATGGCTGCAGAACGCTGGTGGAATCGAAACGCGTGAAATGTACAGGACCTTCAACATGGGCTGTGGCATGATCATTGCCGTCGATGCGAATCATGCCGAGGCCGTATGCGCTTGGTTAGGGCAACGCATGCAAGGCGTTGCTATCATCGGCTCCGTCAATGATGCAGGCCACAAAGTGACCCACGCCATCGAAGGTGTCGAGTTCACACACTACTGAGCATTGAACTACTGAGGCTCAACTTCAGCCAAACGAGGTTCACTCGCTTGTTTCAGGTGTTTCTTCCGCTTCGACAGCAATCTTCTCTCCAGGAGTCGCCTCTTCATCGGTTTCTTCGTCCGACATCATCAAACGAACACCATTCACGAGAGCAACAACTGCGCCAAGGTAGATCATAACGGTGATGTAATCCACGATGTTATCGAAGTTGGTCCAATAACCGAAGGTTTCCTGGTTGGTCACAATCAAGGATTCGAGTGTTTCAGCATCGCTGTCACTGATTTCACCAGTTGAAACAATCTTGAACACAGGTTGAAGGTCGTCAATGGTAGGTGCTTCGTTCATCGAGGTGATTGGTCGAGAATCGAGGTAGAAGTACGATTCCGAACTGCCTGCAATCGCAGCTTGACTGACCTGTTCAACGCTCATTGTCACATCGCTACCAAAGTACACTGGAAGAGCACCTGGAACAGCATCGAGAAGCGTGTCGGTGTCGAGCAACTTTGCTTGGATGTTGCGTGTCAAAGGATCGAGTGTCGCTGTGCAGGTGTCGACTGGAATGCCCTTGAGCGTGTCAGTACCCGAGCATTCAATGGATGCTGTAGCGTATCCAGCGAGATCGACGGTATTGTCGTCACTGGCAAGGAAGCCACCAATGGTTCCAGCACGTTGTTCTGCTGTAATCAATCCGAAGGTGTTCGCTGCCTTTGCTGGGTCCTTCCATGAGAAGTACGAACTGCCGTCAATAGCAAGGGTTGTTCCCTTGTCACAACTGTCCGATTCACCAGTACAGATAGTGTACGTGGTTCCTGCAGAGTTCTGAATACCTCCAGATCCATAGTATGTCGCGTTGGATTCAAGACTTGTCCAACCAACAGACATGTCCATTGGGTTGCCGCTTGCAAGGAATGCAGACACTGGGTCATGCCATCCGAGCAACCAGTTGTTGAATTCCTGTGTGAGGTATGGTGAGGTTCCAAAGGAGTCGATAAGGAATCCTGGGACAAAGTCGCCAAAGATGGCACCGAACATGAACGCTCGCATTGCGCCGGCTGTGTTTTCATCAACGCCGTAGAGTGCAGCGATGGTTGCTGTGTTCCATTCCATTGCCGTACCTGGGCCCATGGTTGCAAAGTCAACTGGTGGGGTCATACCGCTCAACTCTCCGTAGAGGAACACGGTTGCACCTATAGTGGTTGTAAGACCAAGTGGCCCATACAGCATGTTGCCTGCTTGAGTCTGATTGATGTCAACTGGAGGTGCGCCATCGCTTCCAGGCACAAGTGCTGTACCCCATGCTCCGCCCATATTGAGGGAATTGGTGAGGTAAGGGTCACCAACTGGGCTCATGCCGCCGAAGGTTTGGTTGACGAATTGTTCAGCGTTCATTGTACCAACACCACCGAGAAGGCCGAGTTGGGCAGAGGATGCAGAGGTTGCCCAAGCACCTGCCCACGTAGCAACTGCTGTGTATTGGTCAAGGCTGAGTGTGAAGGCTGCCATAGCATCGGCTGGTTCCATCACGAGGAAGGTTGCAAGTCCGAAGCCTGTGCCATCAGCGTTGGTGGCGATTAAACCGGTTGGTGAGTCGGTGAGGTGGCCTTCAATCATCAAGGAGATGGTGTTGGCTCCATCGAAATCAACACCCAATAGGTTGTGAAGTCGGTTGGCGATATCCTCTGTGCTGGTAGCGTTGAAGTCAGACCCGCCGCCGTAGCCAGCGAAGCTTGTTCCAATTGCGGCGTAGAGTGACCAGTCGCGAACGAAGGTTTGGGCCATGTCTGGAACCACATCATCGGTTCCATCGCCATCTATATCCATCATCATCAGAGCAACATAGCCGTATGTCGATGCTCGAGCCATCACTGTGGAATTTGATGGATCTGCCATCACGGCGGACAGCATGACTTCTGGTGCACCGAGGCCCATAAAGGCCACAACACCAAGGGGATTTTCAAGAGAGATGTTGAATGCTGGGTCAGCAGGGTGCATTGTATTGGACATAGCTGCATCGAGTGTTCCCTCGGGGAAGTCTGCTGCTGGCAAAGTGTCGCCGTTAGCTCCATTAGCGGCAACGATTCCTTGACCTGTCTCGGATGCCATCCAAGCACCATATGCGCCCATTGCCCAGTTCATTCCCATTGCACCGTCGCATGGAATTGAAACGCCGCCTGCGGCACAGAGGTCAGGAACTGTGGCAACTCCTGCTTGTGTCGTGTTCATGTCTTGGTTAATCATTTGCGCAGCAAATCCGACCTTCGTGAGGTCCATGATGCCGTCCATTGCAGTACCTGTGGCACCAATGACTTGAGGCATGAAACCGATGTTGAGTTGGGTGATTTGGACATCACAAGGAACGACTGTGTCAACCGAGCACGCATAGGAGGTGTTCTCGTGATAGGTGAGTTCGCCAGAGGTGGAATTGTGTTCCATGACATAGCGATCAGAAGTAATGGTATAGGTGACCGGCCCAACTTCGTCATAAATTGGTGTGCCGCCCATCATAACCTCGCCAAGGTTGGTGAGGTTCCATCCATAGAAATCTCGGTCGGTGCTGGAACTTGCCCAGTCAGCTTCGATTTCAGTGCAGTCATCGTTTGAACAAATATCGTCTTTTGGTGCTTCGGCGGTTGCTTCAGCGACGGCATCTGGTACAGCGCCAGTAGCGATTGGCGCAAGTATGGCTACATTCAAAATAAGGAACATGAGACCTGCTCCAAGCATTGCTTTATCCGATTTTAATATCGACATAACTTCCCCTCGGAAGTGTTTTGGGTATAAGCATTGGTGCGTTTTCAAACACCAAGTGTCCCATATTCTACGGTTTTGCAGCAGCCGGAGGCTTTTCACAGCGGTGCGGTCTTGAACAAGCAGTTCCACGCAATGACATGGCCGAGGGCGTTGGAGGTGAGAGTCACCCTACGGGATGGCCAGGTCATATGTGGCTTGAAGGGCGTACCATCGTCCACATGCAAGACGAACAAGAACGGCCGACGCACATGCCAAGAGGTCCTGCAAAACGCACCGGGCCGGGCTTTCTCAATCCCGCCATGGCGCCAGCACGTACGCGCAGTGTGATGTTGTTGGCAGACGCTCTTGAACATGAGTGGCTGGTCAAATCACATCGGCCGATTCGCGCCCTCGATGCGCTGTGTGCAACTGGCGTGCGTATTCGACGTTGGCGAAATGAGATCCCTGCCCCGTTGCAACATCGACTACGAATCACAGCGAATGATTTGGATGAATTTGCACTTTCATGGGCAGCGCTATCGCACAAAATCCATCCTCCATCCGAACCTGTTCAACATGAACCGGAAGATGATCGGCATGGCGAGAAATCAACGGCTGTATTCGACAACGGTATTCATTTCCAAAGGCTTGACGCACGTATGGCCATGGTCGATGCTGCGTACCAGTGGGTCGATTTGGATCCATTTGGATCCCCCGTGCAGTTTTTGGATGCAGCCCTGCAAAGCCTTTCGAGGACCGGGGTTCTTGAAGTCACAGCCACAGATACTGCAGCCCTTACAGGATCTTCTCCCTCCAGTCAAGCTCGCCGCTACCAAGCCAAGGGCGTAGTGGATGAATACGCTCACGATGATGCAGTGAGGCTTCTGTTAGCCACTGTAGCGACGACTGCAGCAAGGCTTGACAAAGTGGTAACACCGCTCCTTGCCCTTTTCGATGGCCATCATGTTCGGATCTCATTGCTTGTACGAACGAGTAAGTCCGAGGCAACTGCTATTGGAAAATCAATTGGATGGAGGGTGAGGGGCGAAGGCGTCCCTTACGAATTTGTCAACCACCCATCGAGTGAGCAATTGAAGAAAGCGAGTGGGCCAATGTGGATTGGGCCAATGTGGCACAAGGAAATTGCAGGAAGAATAACTGAGGAGCGAGCCCTTGAATTATGCTCTCCGAACAATGAGGAGATTGAACAATTACGGGCTGAAGGCTTGGTGTGGAATGAAGAAGATGTTGAGCATTCGGCAAGGGAATTACGCCGAAGTGTTCGCTACATTGCCGATGCTGCGGACTTGATGAGTCGCGAGCATTTGTTGCTCAACTTGGATGCACTTCCTCGTTTGGCAGGCGTGGGTGGCGCACCGAAGATGGAAAAATTACTTGCGGCACTCATCGGCCTTGGGCATGCGGCTGCAAGGTACCCAGATCTCGAACCTATGTTGGTCACAGATGCGCCTTTTGAGGTCGTTATTGAGGCAGTGAAAAGCGCCAGAACCTCAACCGACTGAAGGGTCCATTGAGGGGTCGTCGAACACATCAATTTCTGGGCCTGGAAGCATCGTTCTTGAATTTTCAATCACTTCTTGAACGCTTGATTCAATGGTCTGAGCATTTTCAAGCAATTCAGTCAGCGGGATCTCAAGCCCTGTCAACTCCCCAATGGCTTCGACAGCGAGCGCAGCGGCACGTGCGTCGGGATACAATGGGCTTGCTTCAGCAAGGAGTGCGGTCACATCGATACCGAGCCGGTCGCCTTCACCGAGCAAGAACCCAGTAATGCCTGCCACAATGCCTTGTTGAATCGGTTCAATGCCGCAGTTTCTCAACCGCGCCCGAGCCGCCTCTGAAGAGCCGACGCCAAACAATTGGCCTGCAGTTACATCGCCTGAAGCAACGAGCCCGTCGATGATAATCAGTCGGTCAAAGCCACCTTTTGTGAACCATTCCAACACTGTGGAAGCAAACATGATGTCCTGCTCATTCTTGAATTGTATTTCAGAAGTAAACACGCCGATACCATCGCCTTGGTAGACTCGTACAGGGTGTTTTGGCACCTCGTTGTGGATGAGGGCTACCGCAGGGAATTCAGCATTAAGCACCGTGCCAAGTTGGCGCATTTTCAATGTCTTTATGATATGAGAAGCGGCGATAACGCCAACCATGCCTGCTGTGGTGAAGCCTGCAATGGCAACACCACCTGTGCGTGGATCTGCACCGTCTTGCAAGACAAGTGCATAACCTCTGAACTCATGCTCCATGAAACGGCCTCCGTGATGTGGGTGACAATGGCCCTATGAAAAGACCTACGATGGGAGTTATTCTTCCCAGACCGCCCAATCTTCCCATCCTTCTTCCCGGTACCACCAAACGCCTTCTTCGTCTTCCCACCATTCCGTACCATTTTCGTCAACGCTGATGCCGTCATCCTCTTCGGCTTCGTCATGTGATTCTTCGTATTCCTCTTCTTCACTAAGTTGCTCTTCGAGCTCTGTGACTTCAGATTCAGCGAACGATTCTACAGTGTTGTTGTCGAACTCATCAAAGAGGCTTGGCCTACGTTCTTTCGGTCCTTCGACATAGTCAAGGGTCTTGCCTTCACTCTGTAATTCATCGAGGGTTTTACTGGTTGGTTTTGTTGGCTTCTCAACCACTTCTGATTCTTCTTGGATTGAATCAGCATACCAATCATCGTCTTCTTCCTCAGCATTGCGAAGTAAAACCACCGCAGCACCTCCAGCGATGAGAACGAGGACACCAATGATGCTCCCAATGACGAGTGGTGCGGAACTCTTTGTTTCAGTTGGGGTTGTATCCACTGGTTGAACAACCTCGGGTTGCTCACCGAGCGTCCATTGCAATTCAGCCTCGGTGCTTGCTGTTGGTGTGGACATGCCGTCGCACTGGTTGGCTCCACCGAGCTCTGAGCATGTGATGTAAACGACGTACTCCACACCTTGGGCGCCGGGGAACAAACCGTCAGATGGTCCATTACGAACCGGTAGGAATTCTACTTGAGTCGAGTCCTCCGCAGAGATGATGAGGTTCGGGCCGCTACCCGTCAAAGAAGATGACTCAAAGGTGAATGGTGGAAGCGTTGTTGGATTCACTTTCCAGGAAAACCCTACGGACACATCAAACGGATTCGGATTGGTAATGGTGCAGGTGATCGCTTCATCTGTCCCATTGTCCTCCCAGGCGTAGGTTGCAGTGCCGCAGTTGATGAGGGCTGGAAGGGTTGTGTCTGGGAAAGTTGGTCCTGTCGGTTCCGTTCCGTTTGTCGTCTCATTATCATCTGTTTCATTGGTTGGCTCTTCTGGGCTGCCGATGAAGGTGAATGAGATTGGGTTCAACGATGGATGAATCCACGATTTTGTCGGATCTGATGTCAGGACAAGAGTGTCTGTAACATTCGCAGTTCCCGTGAGAATAAGTTCCCCTCCTTTCACTTCAATCACACCGGTGCTCGTCGTATTTCCATCAACATCTCGTTGCTCCCAAGTGTAAGCAAGGCCTTCGAGGTAGGTGTTTTGTGTCGGTAGTTCTGCTGTCAAAGTCACTTCAAGACTGAACACGCCCGCATCATCGATCTCGAGGACTGTTTGCCCGACATCGACATCAGCACGGAGCAGGCCCAATCCTTGAATGGAACGAGTTGCCGGCGCCACAGGTTGCATGGTTGGGGAGCCGGAGGTACCAAGGTAATCGATGGTCATCGTGGCGGTGTCAAAGAAGGTGATGAAAGACCCGCCAAGTTCGGTCAAATCCTCCACGGCGATGGCTTGCCACACACCTGATGCATCAGTTGAACCTGAGAGTTCAACATCGACGCCCTCAGCTTCTATGGCGAGGTAGAGAGGTTCACCGGCCAATGGAATGCCATCTGAGGTCAAAGTGATGTTGAGATGAAGAGAATCAAGGCCGCTGATGCCGAATTGGTCTTGGTCAAAGCTACCAGATGTTGAGAGATCGTATTCAATGTGCGCCGTGCGTTGGGAGTTGTTCAGCGAAACCACCGGGCCGAGGGTACTGAATGCTGAAGTCGAGTTGCCATATTCGTCGAAGGCGACGACTGCTGCATAGTATCCAGTTCCGTCGATGGTTGTGATGCCTTCATCGGCTGTAGAAAGTGACATGGTTGGATTTTCGCTGGTGTGGGCGATGGTTGCAATCGGCAGTAAATCGCTGAGGTTTTGGATGGATTGAGTTTCAAGATATGCGCGGTATTCAACCGCTCCGTCGATGGAAATGTTCCACATGAAATCAAGTGACCCTCCTTCGTCACTTGGTGTGTCAACAACCGTGAAACCGGCCACTGCCCCCGGCGGTGCTGGGAACGGTACTGTCACAGTTAATGGAGCCGACATATTGCTGGTGACGCCGTAGTCATGCAGTGAACGCACGCCGTACACATATGTCATTCCGTGTTCAACATCGCCATCAACCGACATGTTTGCCCCTGCATTCGTGTAAGGCGTTGTCAGATCAAACGGCGTTCCTGGCGATGAGCGAAATACTTCAAATTCAATCAGGTCTTCTCCAAAGTCAAGCATATCTTGCCATTCGATTTGGACACGGTCAGAGGTGAGTTCAGTCAGCGTCACGACTGGCGTTGGCGGAAGAGAAAGGTTAGGCGCACCCGGCGAATATTGGGCGTTGAGCCCCGAGAGTGTGAATGTCCCAGACATCGTTGCGTTCACTGGGAGCGAAACCACAAAATTACCAACTCCTGCTGTTTGTTGTTGATTGATGATGTTTGTGAGGTTGCCTGCTGAAAATGGATTGTTCTCCACGACAAAATCGATGTCATACCCTATGTCCATGTTTGATAGGTCGAATGTTCCGTTGGTCGTACTCGTGAAATCAAAGTTGGTGGTTGACATGCGAACGCCATAGCCATCTTCGATGTACGATAATGCGTATATGATCGGTGCCAATATCGAGGTCATGTTCCCCATTGGGTCTTCGATTGAAAGTGGATTCATGGCGAATTGGGCGCTTCCTGAATACCCTGATGCACTCAAATCAGTTTGACCGTCGAGATCGATGTCCATGCCAATGGTGCTGTAGGGTGCAATGAATAAGCCATAACTTCCATTGCCTGCAACTACGATATGTTCGAGAACTCCGTCTCCGTCCATGTCGACTCCCGCTGCATCCAATGGAGCATCCCATGGCTGGAGAGCATCGGATTGAGCGCCAATTGAGGTCGAATTTATATCGAAAATTGAGATGTTTCCGCAGATGCCGGTGACTTGGTTGCAATCACCCGTAGATCTTGGAATGACCAGTGAGGTCATCCCGTCACCGTCATGGTCGAAAAATGATGCATTGGTGAAGGCGGCTGCGGAAGCAAGGTTGCCCGTCGATTGGATGTCCGTGGTGTTCCATTGCGGGCCTGTATTGATTGCGATCGTGTAGCCCAACTGATTTGTCCCAACAAAGTCAATATCACCATCGTTATCGATGTCCCCTGCAATGGGTTGTGATTCTATACCGTCGAAGTGGTTTGGATTCTCTGAGATTCCGGAGCCTGCGGTCCATTCAAGTGGCGTGTTGTGGCCAGAAAAATCGGTCAAGACTGCGCTGTAGACGCTGGCATTCGCATCAAAATAGCCAGCCGTGAGATGAAGAAGGTTTGTTGGGGTGACGGTGTTGTTCATGTTGACCGTGTGGGTTTGGTTTGCCCCGAATGATCCTACTTTGGCGTTGAAGGCTCGAAGAGAAAAGATACCGCTGGAATGTATGGAAATGAGATCTGCGTTTCCGTCTTGGTTGAAATCGCCTGCGCTGGCCTGGATGCTGTTTGAATTCAGAGCAACAAGTTGGGCAGCCCCCAAAGATGCTGTTGTCGAGTTTGTAAGGTGGACGCACGCATTGGAAGAGGTGTAATCAAAACTCACAACGTCATCCATGCCGTCACCGTTGAAGTCTGCCATAGAAAGCTCGCTTGCACCCGCACATGTGGCCACCCAAGAGGACATGTTGAGCCCTGTGCTTGCGTTCCAATCAATACGTGAAATTGCAGCATTAAATCCGGTGACGGTCGTAGATAACACAGCGATTTCTGGCAACGTATCATTGTCCATATCTCCAGAGGTAAACGTCGAAACAACACCAGTTGGGACAAGGCCTCCGGCAACAGCCGAAGTGAAGTTTACATCAAGATCAACAGCATCGATGGATGCCCCATGGGGAATATGAATCATTGAGGATGAAACATAACCTGAGGAGTACATGGAATCCACGGTGTTCCCTGTGATGAAGGATTGTTGATGGCCCAGATGACCATAGCCTGTGCCTTCAAATGCCCACTCCTTGACACCATCTTGTCCGATGTCGATGTACACTTGCCCGGGTGTTGGCGTTTCATCCCTCGCGTTCACCACGAAGGAGACCGAATCAAAAGTCACGTTACGAGGGACTTCAATCCCCAAGCTGGCGTCAACTGTGCCTGCGGTCAAGGAGACCGACACTTGGGCTTGGCCATTGGAGAAGGTGTTCACGGTGCCGCCAGCGGGATTTGCTGCCGCCGGAATCATGGCCATCGTTTGGAAAACAAGAAGAAGAACGAGAAGGAATGGGCCTGTTCGGCGAGCATCGTCCATGGAGTCCACAGACCGGGTCTAGATAGTTGTCCTTCAAGTTCCTTACGGAGAAGCAAGGGTAGTTTAGCGAAAATAGATACGGTTTCTCAGAAATCAGCCTCATTTTCCTGTTGACTTCAATTCTAAAGGGTTATACGAGACAGGTAAGAACTTACAATTGAGGGGAACGTATTGGAGGCGACCACAAAAATCTCCGTCATCGCAGGTGACATCGAAATTGATCTTGAAGGGGCTGCAATGGAAGTGGAAGAGCAGTTGATTCTTCACCGCCATGACGACACATGGACCATCATGCTTGACAGGCTTGCACAAGCACGCAGTGATGCTTTACAGGCGGCTGTTTCGGCAGCAAAGGAACGAGGCCTTCCTGAACGGGGCTCAGCATTCCGAGTGCTCCTCAACACGTGCTCGCTTGAGCGAAAACCAGATCAAGTGCTTGGCGCAATTCATTATCTACGCAGCGTTGAAAATGTCAATGACAGCCCACCAAGGGTGATCAACCAACTGTTCGAAGACGCTAAGATTGACCCGCCAGGAAATCTTTCTCTCTACCTGAACCGACTCAGAGAGCGAAACTTCCTGATGATTCCCCCTGGTAAAGAAGACAAGAACCGTTTTGCCCACCTTACTGATGAAGGAAGGGCGCACCTTGACAAACGTTCGACCGCCTGAGGCTAAAACATGGTGATGTCGGGAGGGGGTAATGACGACCCTCGTGAGTCCACCGGTGAGGTGGAATCTGTTGTCCTTGATTGGTCATTTCAAAACCATGCGAAAGAAGTGCTCAGGAAAGGCCGGCACGCAGGCTCGAACTTTCGAAGAGGGATCCTCGACGGTGCTGATTTAACCGAAGGTGATTTTTCAAACTGTGATTTTCGTAAAGCCTCGATGTATGAAACAGATTTAATGAAATCAGCCTTTGATGGAGCGGACTTCAGGGGCGCAGATTTGAGGAAGGCGCGACTCAACCTGTCGAATTTTAGAAATTGTAAATTTGCTGGTGCTGATTTGAGGGGCATTCGCGGAAAGTATGCGATATGGCAAGGCAGCGATTGGTGGAATGCAACTTTGGATGAAGGATTGGAAAAGGCGCTTGCTAAGAAATGGCCACGCCCATCTGATGAGTAAATCTCATTCCTGCTCGTCGAGACTCAAAACCACCGTTGGATTCGGGTACAGTGCAAGGCGTGCTCTTGCATTCAACAAGGGGAGTGCTGTAAGGCCAATGCATGAGACCATGCAGACCCCACAGAAGTACGTCAAAATCTGGTAGGTCAGCAACAATGGGCCTGAGAGATTGGCTGCTGCAGCTCCGCCCAACAGCCAACTTCCAACAACGCCCGAGACAAGGCCAATGCTTGCACCTCCTACGTTGAGCCATGCCCCAACCGGTTTCAGTTGAAACAGAAGGACTGAACCAACAAGCATCATCACAACGCCAAGACCAAGGCCTGCCGCCCTCAACGCATAGCCTCCGCTTTCACGTGCGGCGTCATGGAATTCTTGGTACTGTTCAACTGTAATGTCGTCTTCATCCGCTGCTTGACTGTTTGGGGTTTCAAGGAGCGTCAAAATCTCCTCGTCAGAGAGGTCTTCAGCACTGTGCAATTGGTAATCGCCATAGGCTTGGAAGGCCAACAAAAGTGCACCAAGAAACACGATAATCGCTACAGATTTTGGCCCCTTTTGGTCCGGGCGTATAGCGAACATATCGACTGGTGACGTCGGAACTGCTGCCTCGTCGTCCATTCGCATGGAAAAACCAAGATCGAGGTCACTCATTGCTCAGCCTCCATCAAATGATTGAGTAGGCCCTTACGAAGATCATCGGGGATTGGTTGAGATTCAAGTGAATCCATGTCCACGCATACCGTGACTTGGCTGCTGACCCATAAGAGAGTCCCGTCTTGATTGTGAAGGCGGTAATTCCATGTGACCGAAGAAGTGCCAACACGCTCGATGGCTATGGTGGCTTGGATGGTGTCGCCATACCTTAGCGGTGCAATAAAATCTGTTTCGACATGAACCACTGGAAATCCAATCTTCCGGTTGTTGATCATTTCGGGATACGACACACCGCACATTGGCTCCCATGCCTCTTCGAAAAAACGGTGGGCTAAGTCAAAGATGCGAGGATAATAGGCGATGTTCGCGCCATCCAACATTGGGTAATCCACCCTTCGGGACAGTTCAACCGCCATGGCACTGCCAAGAGGGGAGGCGTGAAGAAGCCTTGCTTATGGCAATAATTATTCGGGCCAAAAAGCAACCCGTTGCGCTTATATCCAAGCGGTCGGTGGACCGAACACCAAGGCCCTATAGTGTAGCTTGGATATCACGCCGGCTTGCGGAGCCAGCAACCCGTGTTCGAATCGCGGTGGGGCCGCTCTTTGACCCAAGTGCGAATGCCTTGAGGTCGAGTCGCAAAGGGGGCATTGCCACACGAGTTACGGATATGTTACAAAGAGTATTATACAAATCGAATTGTACAGACATCCATGCGTGCATTGCTCGTAGTTGCAGTATTGCTCTCCGTCATGGCATCGCCAGTGTTTCTTCAGCCATCTTTCCTCGAAGAGTCTGATGATGATGTGCGGCATTCAAGTCCAATTCAAGCAACAATTTCCCCAAGTTCTGGCTGGACGAGTGGTGGTCAAGAAATCACCATCACTGGAACTGGCTTTTCTGAACTCGCCTTCTCTAACATAACAGACGATGGAATCAACCATCAATGGGCGGAGACGACCATGGATTATTCTGATCAAGCCGGCCGATGGAATGCCGTTGCCGTCGATTCAAATGGCCACATCCATGTCGTACAAATTAAGGATGAAAGTTACCAAATCCGCCACAGTGTCAATGACGGAACCGGTTGGGTTTCGAATGGTATCAACACTTGTGGTGCCACCTATTGTTGGGATATTCACATGGTCATTGATGACAACGACCACATACACTTGGCCTACACAACATACACTCAATGGGATGAAACACTGGTCTACATGAACTACGATGGTACGACATGGACGGATTATACGGTTTCAAACTCCGCTCATTTTGGGCCAATCGGTATCGCAGTTGACTCGAACAACCATCCGCACATCTCCTATGCTCTCGACGGTTCAGATCAATGTGGTGTTGGACTTCGCATTTCCTCGTATGATGGATCGAGTTGGAGGTACACGAACATTGACCAGGGATCCAACCGTGGTTGTGAGTCTGCCATTGTCATTGATGAAAACGATCATATCTATATCGCCTATCAAGACAGAAGTTCCTCAAAATTGAAAATCGCAACAGACAAAAGTGGATCCTGGGACTCCTATTTGGTTGATACAGGAACCTCCCCGAGTAATTTGTATCCAGGGTACATGACCTCGATGGCCGTGGACCAACAAGGACAATTTCACATCGCTCACCACGATAACAAAGAGTATGATTTACGATACTCAACAGGCGCCCCCAATAGCCAATGGACAACCACCATAGTGGATGCAACTGGGCATACTGGCCGGGACCCTTCAATCGCAGTTGATGCTGCTGATCAACCCCATATTGTCTACCACACCTGGACTGGACAGAATCTAAAATACGCAACAATCGACCCGGTTACGAGCAATTGGACTGTAACCACAATGGCGAGTGCCGGCGATGTCGGTGAGGGGAACTCTATTTTCATCGATGAGAGCGGGGATATGCACGTTCCTTTTAGCGACGGAACGAATGATGTTCTGAAGTACGCTACGAAATCAACTGGGTTGAGTCAGACTGATGAAATTAGAGTTCAATTTGGCCAATATGGGTCCGTGACTGGAACTGTTGTCAATGATACAACAATTACCGTATCGACGCCATTATCTGGTTTGACTCCCGATACGATCGACATTACTCTTTGGGATAAAGATGGTAATTCTCGGATTCTATCTTCTTCTTTTGAGTTCATTTCACAAGAGGACCTTGACAATGATGGTGTGCTGAATGATGACGATGATTGTCCAAATGATGCAGGTACTTCGACAGAAGATTTGACCGGTTGCCCAGATGATGATGGTGATGGCTACAGTAATTCTGGCGATGTTTTCCCAAATGATGGAGCAGAGTGGGCGGACAGTGATGGTGATAGTGTCGGGGATAACGCCGATGAGTTCCCATCAAATCCATTTGAGCAGGTCGATTCAGACGGTGATGGGGTTGGCGATAATACCGATGCTTTTCCAAATGACGCGAGTGAGACAACAGATTCAGATGGTGATGGGGTTGGCGACAACAGCGATGTTTTTCCTATGAATGCCTTTGAGTCAATTGATTCAGATGGTGACGGGGTTGGAGATAACTCTGACCTCTTCCCTAATGATGCAAGCGAATCGGCAGATTCGGATGGCGATGGAGTTGGGGATAATTCAGATGCATTTCCAGACGATGCCACGCAAACCATGGACACAGATGGCGACGGGGTTGGTGATCTGAACGACTTGTGTTCAGGCACCTTAGACAACCAAACCGTTGATGCCAACGGTTGTTCACAAGTACAACTCGATGCTGATGGCGATGGCTACGAGGATGCAGTGGATGATTTTCCAATGGATGCAACACAGTGGCTTGACAGCGATGGTGATGGATATGGAGATAATTGGGCCGACGCTTCATGGAATGCAAGCAGAATGTCAGAATGGACTGGGGTGTTCATTGCCAATGCAACTCAGCCAGATTATTGCCCTGATGTGTTAGGGAATTCGACCGCCGATGCCTACTTTGGGTGCTTGGATCAAGATGGTAATGGTATTGCTGATGTGTTTGAACAGGACGATTCAAACGAAACCAACGAGACAAACGAGACCACACTCCCTGCTGATTCGGATAATGATGGTGTATCAGACGTGGAGGATATTTGCCCTGGAACCGCGCAGGGTGCGATTGTAGATGAGAATGGTTGTGTTCAGGTTGTATCCAGCGAGGAGGAGACGAATACAGCGCTTGAATCCTTCTTTTCTGGCGAGGGTGGGGTGGTCACCACAACAGTAGGAATCGGTGCGATTCTCCTTGCGCTGTTTACGCTGCTCCAAACAAATGCGGTTGCAGCAATACTTCCCGATACATTCCGCTGGGTGCAGGTGTTGCGCAAGAATTCCAAGCTGACCAAAGAGGAGCGAAATGAGTTGACTTACCTTCAATCGGTGGTTCAAGCCTACCACAGCAACCCAGAGGAATTGGCCGAAGAATTAGTCAATTTGAAGGGCGACATTACGGCACGATTTACCAATAATCAAATCAAGAAGGAAACCCGTGAAAAGTTGCTCCTCTTGATTGGAGAACTTCAGTCCTCTACCCCGAATGAGTTGTATCAAATTGCTCACAACGAGGCATATTTTGGCCTATCTGAGGTCATTGATACAGAAGACCGGTCCAAACTTCTCGATGAAAAACTAGCTATGACGGCAAGTTATGACGAACATCAGCATTCGGCTGTACCCTCATTCCATTCACGAGGTGAATTGGATGACAAAGGAACCTATTGGATTGAATGGCCAGAGAATTCTGGAACATGGTATTACAGGTATGCTCCTGAACAGAATTGGACCAAGTTCGAAGGTTAATTTTTGTTGATTGGCGTCGGCGTGTGGGCTTGGATTAAATCCGCCATTCGTGACTTGGCCAGCCTTGCTCATCTGCAAGACGGCGGAGTGGACCTTCTGCATTGATGGCAACAGGATGGCCCGTGATTCGCATAAACCAAGAGTCTGCATGCGTATTGCCATAGCCATAACACGCTGATAAATCGTGTCCATGCTCCAATGCATCGGCTTGAACCACTGGGACCTTGCCCTTCCTTCGAGGCACGGACCAGCCCCGTTCAGATCCACTGAGCACGCCTTCTCGTACGGCTGGACCACAACCATAGACCATGTCCATCCCGAGAACTTCACCCATTGCTTCAGCCATAGGAGCGATCGTCGCCGTGACAAGAACGAGGCGATGGCCTTGTTCACGATGCCAATCGAGTTTTGCTTTTGCTTCATCCGTTACCCGCAGCGCCAATTTTTCCTTCGCCAGTCGTTGAGAATATGATTCGAGAACCTTCCAAGAAGCGAATGAGAAATGCCCGCGATTCCTCGCTGCATCGTAGACTGCACGGCCCCTGAGAAGATTACCAACGAAGCCCAAGGTCCAACTGACTGCCCCTACTGGAATTCTCCATGGCCGGCGTTTTCCAAGTTCAGCAGCAAGAGTTTTCTCGCTTGAGGCATCCAAGAGCGTACCATCTAGGTCGAAGTACGCTGCGACCGAGGCTGCCATGGCCATGCGTGGCCGGCCACCGTACATGAGCGCGACCCCAATGTGCAGACAAAATTTACTGTTTTGTCGGCGCCTCTGAGCAGCCAAGTTCGCCATAGACACGGCGTCCTGCGCGGTGATCTTGCCACCACTCTACGCGGTCTGCAAGATGGCGAGGGATGAAGAACCCAACTTTTCGCGGTGTGAGGCCGTGATTGCGCATGGATTTGTCATTGGAGAGACAGGCGACAATCGATTGGGCAGAGCACCCTGGATTCGCTCCGACAAAGCGTAAAATCTCAATTTTCAGTCGTTCAAATCGTGCTCGCTTTTGGGAACCTTTTCCCTCTCGACGTGGTGGCATAGTGGGAAAATCGAATTGAACCAATATCAAAGAAACGGTGGTTGTCCCACTCCAAAAATGAGCGTAAATTCACTCAAAAGTCACTTTTTGAGTGGTTTTCCAGTTCGCAGTAGCCAACTTCTTTGCCTTTCCATCTGCGATGATTGGGTGAATTGTATTGAGTTCGCCATGCATACCACGGACTTGGAATTTTACTCGTAATTCTGCAGCTTCATCTCGAATCACTGCTTCCATTTGGTCGTCATCCAAATCGATGGTTGCAAGGGTTGAGCCATCGCTAATGCTCGAAATTTTGAACGTGTTTCCAGCGACTGAAAGGGAGGGCCTGAAGTCCATATCGTTGGGATGGTGCATCCACACTGACACGTCTATGGACAACGAATCTCGGATGTTCACTCGACTGATTTCAACCGTATCGACCATGGCAATCAACTCATGCGAAGGGTTGGTGATTGATACGCCTTTCCATTGAACAATGTGGTCACTCGTAGGCGATTTCCACTAACTGGGGCACGTGAACTTTGACAATGATGATCAAGGACCAATCGTTTCCAGGGTCTGGATCTGGTGCGCCCTCAAACAAAGGATCAGGGTCTGCTTGCTGAGCAACGACGGACCAGACCCAATCGCCTTGTCCTGAACGCTCATTTGGATTCGAAAGCAGGAAGGCCATAAGCGCCTCTTCAGAATCCGATTCGAAGATTCCATCTTCTCCAAATCCGTTCAAACCGTCACCGGCTACAGTGGCTGTTGCGGATTCATTTGAGGTGAGGTTCTCTCCAGCAGTTTGGTCTGAGCGCTTGAAATTGTCATCGATGATGAACAGGCTGAGGGTGAAGTTATCCTGTGGAGCAAGAAGGTCCTGATCGAGTGTAAGAACGCCTTCGAAATCAAGCACCCTTCCTTCGCTACCCGGCGTAATGTTGCCTTGCCATTCTTCTCCCTGAGCAAGGTATTCATCCCAACTGTATTCTAATTCCATTGTTTTCCAAGTCACTTCGTACTTTCGAGTCATCACTTCAAGCATGAACACTTCTTGTGCAGTTGCACCATTTCCGTCATCCAAGAACAGACTCCCAGTAATTGAACCAGACTTGTTTGTTGGAACGAGAACAGTATCGGTTGTAGCATCGACGTCATTGCGCGGATCACCGTCGTTGTCGCTGTCCTCGCTCCAGTCCAAATCCCACTCAAAAATCAGGTCCTTGCCTTCAGGGTCAAAACTCCCACTTGCGTCAAGCAGAGCTGAATCGCCTGAGCGGATTGACTCGGGGACAGTCAAATTGAGTTGTGGTGCGCCGTTGACAACCACCACAGTTGTGATGTCATCGGTGCCGCCTTGATCGTTGGTGATGGTCAGTTGGGCAGTGAAGACACCGAATGTGGAATAGGTGTGTGAAGTGAATCCTGAAACTGTTTCAGATTGCAGACCATCGCCAAAGTCCCATTCATAGCTTGTAATGACACCTTCGACTGCTTCAGAATCTCGAGCATCGAAGGTCACGGTTTCGCCTTCTTGAATCTGCAAAGGATACGCATTCATCGATGCACGTGGATCAACTGTTGTGTCCAGTACGCCTGTGCATCCTGCGAGCGACGTGGTCGCCATGACAAGTGCGGCAAGCCACACAAGACCAACCCTACGGGACCCTCGTGTACTCGACATATTTGAGTGGAATCGCTTGCCCTTTCTAACGCTTCGGGGTTAAATGCATAACAAAACACTGTTCAGAAACAAATTGTTCTGCTCCAATTTTAGTTCGAATAAAGCCTTGAGATTCGAATCGATTTGTCACTGATTGCATTGCATCTTCACGGTGATGTTGAAAGAGGGACGGCGTTATCGTGAGGGTATGGCCCCCGATGTCTTTGACGGTGAGCGAGTGCTCGCCTTCGACTTAGAGACGACTGGGGTGTCAACTCAATACGACCGAGTGGTGCAACTTGCGCTGATTGGAGCGGATCAAAATGGAAGTGAGATCCATTACGAGCAGTTGGTCAATCCACGCAGACCAATTCCTGCCGGAGCCAGTAGAGTGCACGGTATTTACGATCATGATGTCCGTACACAAGGTGACTTTTCGACCGTTGCGGATGCTGTTGCAGAGTTGGTCGAAGGGGCAATCATTGTCGGCCACAATGTACGTAAATTCGACATGGCCATGCTTGAAAGTGAATATCTTAGATTAGGAAAAAGGTGCCCGAAACCAAAAGCAATCATGGACACATACGAACTCGTGAGGCGGTTGAAAATAGGACGCCCTCATGGATTAGGAGCGCAATGCACACGCCATGGGATTGCCTTGAAGGACGCTCACACCGCCGCTGCTGATGCGGCGGCATCGTTGCTGCTGTTCTGGCGATTATCCGTTGACCACGCCCCTTCATTTCGAAAATCAATCGAAGAAATTGAACGTTGGGCGGTCCACGGAAATGTTGCCTCGGAATCAACCGATCTTGGCCGGGGTTTAGCAGACCTCGAACCAGTTGATGCTCTAGGAAAAATTCGCATTGATGACGGACACATGGTGCTCGCCTTCGGACGCCACAAAGGCCGACATCTGAGTGAAGTGCAGTTTGAAGACCCTCGATACATCCAATGGCTACTCTCTCCAAAAGGCATTGAAGACGATGATGCTCGAGAACAGGTGAAGGCTTACCTCGACCAAGTGGAATCACTCTGAAAAACTGGGAAGGTTTTTTCTTGATATGAGATAATGCAGGTTTATGCCATGGGAACAAGTTGGGGGTGCTGATTCCAGCCCAGATGGTGCTGAATTCTTCTGGGATAGCATCGATCCCAAGGTGCCCGTGAAGGAGTATCGACTCATAGATTGTCGAACATGTTCTCAGCGCCTACGGGTTCCATCTACCTATGATGGGTCGATTTCGTGCCCAAAGTGTCAGGTCAAGTTTTCTACAAAAGATACAGAATCAACTGAGAAAAGTGGCTGGAGGTTTTTTCAGTTTATTTTTGTGCTCACTGGCCTTGAAGGATTCGCGATGCTTCTTTTTCTCGTGTTTTTTTAATGAGACAAACACCCTTTGTCATTTGTGATGCTCAATACCATCTGGCATCGGGGCCCAAGGAAGGACGTCGCACCAATGCCCAACGCGCCAAACACGATTTTGCGTCATGACTGAACCAAGGAAAAATGCACCTTGATGGCCCCCCGCAAGGGTTTCCTGAAGCGCTTCTTTGCCACGGTCAGTGAACTTGGCGGACTGTTGGACGCCGGTTGGAACAGCGCGGCCTTCTGCATTGAGTGGTTCGCATAATTCGAGAACCGCTGCTCCAGATGACGGGTCGAACTCATGAAGAAGTACAACGGCGTCTGAAAAATCACTCTTGTGCAACGTTCCATTCTCATGCCTCCATTGCCACCAATGAGGGCACCATGCTTTCCAGTCACAGAAACCGCCGCATGAATCGTCACCAACCGTCGCCTCCATTGGAAGTGGGGTCGGCACAGTCGCCTGCCATGCCGCATAGGCGTCTTCGAGCACGTTTTCACCCATCGCAGCCCATTTTGAGGCATCGTGCGTGTACCATCCCTCGGTTCGCACTGGTGGAGCGTTTGGGTTGTTGGCAAGTAAAATATCTCGATACATTCTCAATTGTCGATTGACGTCGACTTTGAGCTCGCCTTCAGGCACCCTGCCGGTTTTGAGATCCGCCACAAGCCATCCCTTTGGCTGGCCATCCTCGCCAAGATCGGCCATCAGCAAGTCTAAGCGACCCATCAGACGTCCATCTGAGGTCTTCAATTCGCCTTCGATGGCGATTGCGGTTGATTGAATGCGTTTCCACAAGGCGACGGTGATTCTGCTATGATCAAGCCCTCGTACTCCCACGTGGTCGAGCAGCATGATGATGCCACCACGTTGATGCTGGATGGCATCCTTCCACTTTTCTTCCTTCCACTTCGGTCGGCGTGGCGTGGCCATGAAGACGGCTTTTTCTTCCTCCCAACGCTGCTTGAGCAAACGTTCGCCCGCCTCAGTAATCCATCCACTTTCTGCGTCCTCTTTCCCACTGAGGTCGATGTTGAGCAAATCCTCGATGGAAGCGTGGACCGCCGTACCGACCGAGGCTGCCATGCCGGCTTTTCTTGGGAGCCCTTGGCGACTGAGCCAATACATTCGGGGGCAGGTCTCATACCTGTTCCAAGCAGATGGCGAGAGCATGTGTGGGCGTGCATCTCCGGCCATGGATTGTGCTTCGCCTCAACGAACATGAAGCCACCGGCTTCATCCAATGGAGGGAAAGTGTTGATACAGAAGGTGTGGTGTGTAGAAGCATGGAAGGTCCGAAGGTCCGCATCACAAAAGACGTCAACACAGAGAATGCGCTTGTTGTGGCATGTTTTCCGAGCATCGGCATGGTCTCAAGCGTTGTTGCGCACTTTCTCATCGACCATCTTGAGCTCGAATTCGTCGGCGCAGTGGTCGACAACAGGTTGCCAGTCATCACATTGGTCAACGATGGTGAACCACTGCCGGTGATTCGGGCCTATGCTGGAAAGCCTCAATGCACAATTGAGGGCTGCGATCAACTCATCTTGTTGATGAGTGAACTTGTTATTCCAGAACCGCTGATCAACGACATCGTGTGGGCTATGTTCGAATGGTCAAAAGAAAACAACATCGTAGCAGGTGTTGTCATTGATGCGTTTGCCAAAGAAGGTATGAAAGGAAGTTTGAACGGCTCGGAGCCATCGATCGAGTATGAAGACACAGAGGGTGTTGACGTGGTCGGTATCGGTGCGAACCAAAAAGTCCGAGAGATGCTCAAAGAACTCGACATTCCATTGTTGAATCAAGGTGTCATCAAAGGCATCAACGCCGCCATCCTGAGTGAAGCGCGGCGCCGTGGCCTTGACCTGATGTCAATCATGGTTGAAGCGGATCCTCGTTTCCCTGATGCACGCGCAGCGGCAACACTGATCGAGCGATTGAATGCGTACCTCCCTGCCATTGATTTGCCTCATCAGCCACTTATTGAAGAAGCGGAATTCCTTGAGGCCCAAATCAAGTCGATGATGGATGGTGCTGCTTTACCAGAACCTGCACAAGACAATTCGATGTACGGTTAAGCGCTCGATCGTAAGCCAATCGCCGAGCATGCAAGTCCAACCACGAGAAGGATGGCGCTCAATGCAGTAGGCATCAGCAGAACCTCGTTGTAAGGAAGATTGAGCCAATCCAGCAAGGATTCACCACGTGAAAACGTCCCTCCTGCTGAAGCGGTCAGCAGCATAAGGCCAGTCGCTCCGATGCCTGACACGCCCTGCACCAACCTGGTTCGTTGAACACCCCAAATCGATGCTCCATTTCGCCAGCGAGCAAGAAGAACGCCGGAGGCCAAACCAAGGCCGCTCAACGAGAGCAGCAATTTGTTGGCAAGCACTGGACTGCTCATGTCGCCAGTTGGTGCCGAAGCAAGACCTGTCCAAATTGCAAAGGGTGTAGCGAGAAGGCCAAACAGCATCGCTGAGTGGGCCACTGCGTCACTTGAACGCAGTCTATCTGCCATCGAAGACTTGAGCATGGGTGCCACCAGACAAAGCGCAAAAGCCACCCCCGCCAGTGCAAAAGCTCCGACGACCAGTTCGGTAGCAACGACGTGGAGGGTGTTTGATGAGATCATTGCCCCTCACCCCCATACGTACCTGCAAGGTATTCATGACCGTACCACTGCCATTGTTCTTCGGTCCATCCTGGCGGAAGACCATCTTCGGGCAAAGGCGCAACTGATGGTGGTGTTTGCTCAGAGGTTTGATTGGATTCAATGGCTTCAATCGTGGACGTCTCATCATAAATTTTCATTGCCTCTTCCGGGTGTGTTGATTGCCTTTGAAGCAACAAGACAGCCCCGAAAAGCAGCAACCCCATAGCGAAACCTTGGAGATAAATTGGCATTTCATTGACCGGTTCTGGAGTGATTTGCGAGCCCAATACAAACCAAGGTGTGGTCTGAGATGGACCTTCACCAGACAAGATGGCTCGCCATTCAATAATGGAAGGGGTGAGGGTTGCAGGGAGGGTGAATTGCCAATAATCTGGCGCAGTTGAGTTGACAACGGCTTGCATGACTGCGCCGTCTGCGGTTCGCCATTCAATCTCGACAGCGTTGGCATAGGTTGTATGAACGGTCATCGAGAGTTCATCACCAACCTCTCGTGAGGTGACTGGAGTGAAATCATCATGCAGGCGTGCTAGATTTTCGGGGACCGGATCGATGGTTACCTCAAACCCTTGAGAGGCACCAAAGAAGGGGCGACCTTCTGATGGGCCACTGGAATCTCCGTGATGGACTGAGGCGAACAATGTCTTGGTCCCAATCTCGTTTGCTCTCAGCACCCATGTTTGCTCAAGAGTGGCTTGATTGCTCCTGGTTGGCATCTCGACGTAGTTTCCTGAACCGCCTTGCCCGTCAGAAAGAATTTCCCAACCATCGTCCAATGGTGTATCGCCGTTAGCATTGGTGCTGGAGAGCAAGAACAGCCCGATCAGATGTTCATCATGAGCGGCGTTCACCCCGCCAATTTCAACACTGACTTCAGTGGGTTGACCAACCCATACATATTCTGGGAATTCGATGGACAGCGTCAGTAAGGACGAGGCGTTTTGTGACGCATCGCCGTGGCAAGCACCACCGCATTGCATATCACGCAACCCGTCGCCATTTCCACCAGGTTCTGCTGCAGAGAAGGTGGTTGATAGGATCAAAACAAAAAGAAGCAAGAGCACTTTAGCTCGCTTAGCAATCAGATTAATCCCTCCTTTCCATGAACACAAAAACAAGCGAGCCTATACCAATCACCAACAGGAGGATGCCGATGATTGACGCACTCATTGGAGCCCCAGACGATGCTGTTTCAATGGTGGCAGGCACCTGTGCTGTGACTGAAGCCGTTGAGCCATCTTGGAGCGCAGTGCCGTCAATCACTGGACGAACCGTGTACACAGTTTCGCCTGCTGTCAGCGGAACATCTGCAAAGTTTTGCTCTTCGATTTGTTCCAAAACAACGCCGTTGCGTTCGATGGAAAAATTTGCATTTGGCCCGTTGTAGGTCCACTCCAAGACTACGGTTTGGCCTTCAATTGTTGCTTCGAGTGTCTCGATCATTGGGCCTTGAACAGGCGTGACAAGAAGATTGGCCGAGGCTTCATCGCCCGAATCATCGGCCACGGTAAGTTTGACCGAGGTGCTTGCAACTGGTGTAAAGGTGAATTGAGCGCCGGTGGCCTCCCCGCTTCCTCCTTCTGTATCAGTCCATGTCCACGAATACACCAAAATCCGTCCGTCCATATCTGTTGATTCACTCCCGTCAAGACGAAGCAGTTCGCCAAGCCAAGGCGCTGATGATACCTCTGAAATAACTGCAATCGGTTGGATGTTTTGGATCAGTACAGACTGAAGAGATGGAGTGGAGGAGGCTTCGCCATCATGCGCAATCACTTCGGCTGACCATGTTTGTCCCGGGCCGAGCAGTGCAATTGGAACGGTGGTTTGGTTGTCAAGAGAGGCTTCGAGGAAGCCATTGCGGTACCATGCAACTGTGAACGATGTTTCATCGTCGTCTGCATCTGAGGTGCTGACTATGGCTGTGAGTGGAACGAGGGCCGAAGCGTCCTGATTTAACTCAACGCTTGTGGTTGGTGCTGTATTGATGATGCTTAGGCTTGCTGTGAGCGTGTTTTCGCTGAAATCTGTTCCGTCACTGGTTCGGACTTGTGCGGTCCATTGCTCGCCCTTCATCGTCTCAGTAGAGGGGAGGGTGAGGCTTTGGTCAAGCGAGGAGATGCGAACACCATCCTTGAACCAGATCACCTCTGGGGACGCCATGCCATCGCCATCGAGATCCGTTTGCATGACTTCGATTGTTGCGCTTTCTGTTGTGGTCATTTCAACATGTGAAAGATTGATTGAGGTCGCAACTGGAGCGGTGTTTTGGATGGTGACTGTGTTTGCAGAGACCCATGAAGACCAGGCGTTTCCATCACTGACACGAACACGAGCCGTCCATGTTTCTCCTTTTTCTGTCGAACTTGAAGGGACGCCTGAGCCTTTGAAGACCGCATCCAATACGCCATTTCGATACCACTCAATTTCATGACGAACCTCTGCATCATTGTCATCATCTGCATACGAATAAGTCACCGAGAGATCCTCACCAGTCTTTGGCGCGAGGGGGGTCACATCAGTTGCCGAAACGGTCGGGGGGGTGTTTTGTACGACGCCACCAATCTGCACGGTTTGTGCGGTTTGCCATGCCGTTGTAGCTTCCCCATCGCTGACACGAACTTCCATCGACCAGTTCTCTCCGCTTCTTGTTGCGTAGGAAGGTACTGTTTCGCTGTCATCCAGTGCACTGACGACGGAGCCTTCCAACAACCATCGTGTCTCGTAGGTCAATGAGTCAAGGTCGTCGTCTGTTGCGGCGGCTGAGTACGAAAGATCATCTTCGGTCTCTGGAGAACTGGGCTCGATCGTGACGCTTGTCAATGAAGGAATGGTGTTGGCGATGATGAGGGTGTTACTGGTGACGCTTGTTCCCGCATCACTTCCATCCGAGGGGGTGACAACGGCGTACCATTCCTGGTGTTTTGCCGTCAGCGAAGCTGAAGCTGTGGTGCCGGAATTCGCTATCTGAACGCCATCCCTAAACCAGTCGATCGTGGTCCCAGATTCAGGATCATTTTCTGCATCATTGTACGTGTAGGAAAGAGCGAGTTGTGAAGTCGTCGTTGCACCACTTGGGCCAAGAACGAGGTTGCTTGCCGTTGGCGGTGTGTTTGGAGCCGCCCCTGCCTCTGGAACCTGGTAGGTGGCTGTGGCCCAACGATCACCGTTGTTATTGCCGCTGTTGTCCGCTGTTAAACCAGCGACTGAAATCGTAGCTTGACCTGTGCCAGCTGCTGGTGCAATCCAATCAACGCTCCAGCTGCGATAACTGTTGGTGGTGTGGGTTGCGCTGTTGCCTGCAGAATTGACTTTGACCGCCATGATGCCGATGCCGCCTGCTGAAAGCGTTCCTTGACTGACTTCGAGGCTGAATCCGCCATTGGTCCCTGAAACGCCGCCTGTGACCGAAATGCTCAGCGTGTAGGTGGTCCCAGGTGAATACGAAGCAGGGTGGCCACTGATGGAAACCGATGCGGCCGTCGTTCCGGATGCTGAATGGCATGAGCAACCGGTGCTCTGATTGTAGATGCCGCCGGAATTCCCCTCCGTCAATGGAACAACAGATAGCAACAAAAGAGAGACCAGTAAAACGGGTATACGGACCGATTGCATGCAAATGGGTTGGACGCAGGATATGAGAGTGTTCCGCTTCAATGATTGAACATGGGCTGATTTGAACGAGGTTATTCAAAATCCGATAACGATGCCTGTTGGGTGGTTGTTGGTGGAGGTTTTTCTTGCAGCACTTCAGAAGGTTTGGTGCCCGCAGTGCACGCGTGGATGAGTTCCTCCTCATTCCAAACAGTCACACCAAGTTGGTTCGCCTTCGCGAGTTTTGATCCTGCTTTTTCCCCCGCCACGAGAACATCGAGTTGTGAAGAGACACTTCCAACCACTTTTCCTCCGGCGGCCTTGATGGTTTGTTGGACTTCTTTTCTTGGTCGTTGAAGCGAGCCTGTGAGGCAGAACGTTTTGCCTGCAAGCGGACCTCCTTGTTCTGCTTGAGGCTCGTCCAAGACAGCGATGAGGGACGAAAGATCGGCAATCATCACCCCTCGCTGAAGAAGTCCGTCTCGCACCAGGACAGCGACTTTTGAGCCGATGCCTTCAACTTCGCATAGGGCACGAATGGCTTGATTCTCAACATAGGCCTTACCTTTTTCATCAGCTTCTGGGCCGAAATCTGCAGAGCCAGGTTCTGCTTTTGCCAGTTCGGCCCACTGCATTATTGCCTCGAGGGAGGTGAACTTTTGAGCCACTGCAGTGGCAAGTTCAGGGCCGATGCCTGAAAGCCCCATAGCGTGAATGAAACGCCCGAGAGTGAGTGTTTTTGTCTTGGCTAATTCATTCAAAACGTTGAGCGCTGATTTCTCACCCATTCGCTCGATGTTCTCCAACTCTACCTGCTGCAGTCGATACAGATCAGGTATGGTTTGGATGAGGTCAAGATGAAGCAGCTGGTCAACGAGTTTCTCACCTATTCCGTCCATTTCGAGGCTTCGGCACCAATAGAGAATGGCTCGACTTGTTCGAGCATCACACATCATATTGGTGCAGCGGATAAAGGCGCCATCTGAGGCGAGTGTTGCATCGCAAGCAGGACAGATGGTCGGTACATCGATCGGTGTTGCCATTGGCAGGGTTTCCAAGAAAGGCGTACCATCTGCGTGGACTCTATGCTCAAGATCACTCGAAGACGCAGGACCAAGTCCTGCCTCGATTTTAGGAATCACATCGCCACGACGAACGATGAGAACGCGGTCTCCAATCTTGATGTTAAGGCGCTCGACCTCCCCTACATTGTGAAGCGTCGTATGCTCCACGGTGACACCGCCAACAGATTGAGGGGCAATTCGTGCAACAGGCGTTACCGCACCTGTGCGCCCGGTCTGCCATGTCACATCAAGAAGAACTGATGTGGCTTCTTCGGGTGGGAATTTCCATGCAAGGGCCCATCTGGGGTGGTGGGCGGTGGATCCAAGTCGTTCCCGTTGTTCGAGGTTGTCCAATTTGAAGACAATACCATCAATTTCATAGTCATAATTTGAACGCTTTTGACTCCATTCATGTGTGTATTCGATCATCTCGGCATGAAGTGGTTTGCTTTCGAAGACACGCCAAGGTGCGGGTTCAATTCCGATTGAATTTTTCAGATAGTCAAGCAATTCGCTGTCGTTGAGCATTTGCGGTGGGTTCGAAACGAATTTGACATCGTAAGCGCAAAACACCAGGTCAGATGCCTTTGCTTTTCCATCCCCGTGCTTTTGTCGAAGCGCTCCTGAACAGAGGTTTCGTGGGTTTGGTGAGACGTCTTTGTATTTGGTTTCGAAGACATCGAGCGGCATCACGACCTCGCCCCGCACATGGCAGTCCACTGGAACATTGAGGCGCAATGGAATGTTGGCGACCATCTTGGCATTCAAGGTCACATCTTCACCGCGCTCGCCACTGCCGCGTGTTGCCGCTCTGTGGAGGTTTCCAGCGACGTATTCCAATGAAAGTGCTGAGCCATCGAGCTTTGGTTGGGCGAGATACCGCAATCCTCCAGAAGTGGATTGATTCACGAAGTGGATGATATCCTCGTCAGTCGTTCCTTTGTCAAGCGAGCGCATCGGGAACCTATGTTCGACTTTGACCGTCCCAGGCAACGGTTCAGGGCCAACTTGGTGGAGGATTTCATGGTCTGGATCGAGGAGTTTTAACTCGTCCCACAAGGCATCAAACTGAGCATCTGTAATCTCAGGAGAAGCGTGGTTGTAATACAGTTCGCGGTGGTACCTGACCGCTTCGGCCAGATACTGAACACGTGATTCATCGGCCATACTCACTCACCCATGCCAGAGGATATGAAGTTCACGAAAACTGCAGTCCAAGCAATTCTACATCCGCTAACGGGCATCGCGTCATCATCGCATTTGTCATGACGCGAAGATGGATTTCGGCCACAACATGCACCTTTGATTGAAACATGTGGCCTGCATGCACATTGTTGTCATCGTCAGACCAGCAACAGTGGATATGAGTGAAAGCTTTTCCATCCTGAGTGCGAGCGATGTTGCCTGAAAGGCTCACCAACTCTGAAGGGGCATCGAGGTGCCTCCGTTGGTAGATACCATCTTCATCCATGTAGCCATAAATGGTCTCTCGGGTGCGACCAATTCCGCTCGTAATTGCTGCAGCATCAAAGCCGACTTGATCAGCTAAAGATTGCAGTGAGGCGTGGATTTCCTCATTCGGGTCAATCCTGACAAAGAGGTCCTCTCCACTCCGCGTCCATTCCATGTTTTCCCCAGAACGAGGCGCTTATTGACAATGACGCTATTCTTCCTCTGAGGTGGCATGACCATCTCGTGGCCATTTCCCCTCCGGATCGAGAGCTAATTCAATGCGTGAACGGGCTATTGAGAGGTCGTTCTGTGCCCCACCCAACGGTAATGGGCCAAAGATGCCCCATCCTTTACGCAACAGCATGATTCGTCGAGTGGGTTGGCGTTTTGACAAGCGAAGGCGTTGCCATTCGTACCTTTGCCCGTCAGCAAATGCATGGGTGCGGGTGACAGCATAGCGTTTGGGCACCAAAAGAGAGATCAAGTGCAGACCAAGGCACACATCCCAAGCGATGGCGTAAGCTGGATCTGTGTTTGATACACCAACAAGCCCCCATGGCAGCACCATCATCGCCGCCATTGAACCAAGGTTGCCCCATTGACGGATGAGTTCCTGTGCACCCTCACTCTCCCAGGCAAAGCCACCATTCGGTAATTCACCCAAGGTTGGGACATCAATTCTCTGTCGGGTCAACCAGAAGGCATCCCAAAGAACGATGACAAAAAGAACCGCAACCGCCATTGACGCAAAAAGGTCAGGAGAGGGGAGAGAGGGTTCCATACTATCACCTCAAAGGTGGGTTAAATCGATTTCACCAAGGTCGTCGCCGCCACCCTTACGCATGCGGGCAACAAACAGGAGGATCGCTGCGGCAACAAGGGCAATCAGCAGCAATGTGCTCGTAGAGAAATCACTCGGCTCGTCGACAGGCGTTCCCTCCATCACATCGGGTATGCCGTCATTATCGTCGTCCTGATCAGCAAAGAGCCATGTGGTCATGCCAGCAGGGCAATTGACATCGTCTGGTTGGCCGTCGCCATCCGTGTCCAAAAAGGCACAAGCGTCCATTGGGTAATCATCGCGAGCGTCCGGAACACCGTCGTTGTCGTCATCAGTGTCTTCTTGATCTGGCCCACACGGATACCCAATATCTGCATTAAACCATACATCTGTTTGTTGTGTGTATGTGCACGAGTTCGTCCAATCACCATCGGTATCAAGTTGCGTGATTTCAAAATCAACGGTATCGCTCGAAGTCGCCCCGAGGGTGTCGGTCACCTTTGCTTCGAGGACATAGAATCCGTAAGGAAGGTCGGTGATGTTGTATTGTGGTTCATTTGGTCCACGCATGACTTCGCTTCCCGTTGCGTCGGTGATGATCCATTCAAGAGCGAGATCTTGGGTTGCGTCGAGATCATCGCTGTAGACCACTTGGGCGTTCAGTGGTGTCGTTTCCATGGCTCTTTCTCCTGAATAAGGTGCAGTGATTTCCACAAGAGGTGCCCCGTTCAAGGCCATTGGTACAATGATGGTGGTGTTCATGCCCGCCGTGTAGTTCACAGTCATCACCTGCACTGGGAGTCCAGCGGCAGTGGCGGTAATGTCCATTGATGCAAGAGTTGTAGTCAATGTTTCAACAGCGACACTGGTGGGGATTTCAACCAAAACGGAAGTGCCTTCTGTTTGTATGGAATACTCAGGGTCGTGGCCGATTGTATCGATTTCAAAGAGCACTGCAACCGGCATCGAGTTCACTTGTGCATCGAAATTGAATGTGGTCCAGATAGTGATGACCGCATCATCAAAAGCAGAAGTTTGTTCAGCCACAACATCGACAAAGTTGACGTGTATGTCACCTGATGCTGCCACTTCTCCAACGATTGAACCGCCTTCGATTCGAGCCGAGTAATGATCGGCTGAAAGAGCGACAGAACACAAGATATCTGGTGAGCGGAAAACGATAGGTGCCACTGAACCGTCCTCGATGTCTGCATGTAAATCGATGGCAACTGCATAGTTCGCAGCAATCATTTGTTCAACGATTAACGCATCCACCGTGCGGCCGTGATGGCTCGCAAATGCAGTGCCTGCACCTTGGCCATTCAGAATCAATCCGGTGATGATTCCGGCGGTTTCATCAAAATCAATAGCAGGTGCGCCTGTGACTTGAATCTCGCTCAAATCAATGAAACGATTGTTAATTCCAGCAAGGCCACCCATGCCTCCAACTGTGCCGTTGAGGCCAGAAACAGCAAAGGATCCGTCAATGGATTCAAGCCATCCAATGTAGCCTGTTCCCGTGAATTCTGATGCATCGATGTTATTCATTGAACCGGTGACTGCTGTCAGCTCAAAACCATGAGTCATGTCACCACTGAGTGTCAAACCATCGATATCGAGGTGAGATTGTCGCGCCCAAACTCCAACACCGTTACAATTGCTGACGCTCACGTCAGAAAGGACAAGATGCCCTGCGGTGGCGAAGGAATTGATGCATCCACTTCCAGCATCGTAAATCGTACTTGAAATCAGTTCAATGCTGGCATTGCTACCGCTTGAAATCACAATCAATGGATCTGCGCCAGAGGAACGAGCGAATTCAGAACCTGTGGCCGTCAATTGACCGTATTCAGAGATCGTCACGGCGGGTGATGCTTCGAGAAGTGAAGTGGCTGAAAGGTCAATGGTCGAAGAAGTGAGTGACCCAAGGTGCAAGCCACCCCAACGAGCGCCTTGCCCTGTGGAGGAGAGGGTGGCGTCCCCAGCGTTCATCGTGCCTTCCACTGTGATGGTGCGACCTTCAGAAATACGCAAAGAGACACCATCATCGAGGCTGAGTGTTCCTGACGGCCCAACAATGAGATCGCTGTCAAGGAAGTACGGGCTCCACTGAGATTCCAGAACGAGCCATTCATCAAGGGTGCCGCTTGAAATTCTCGATGCCATGAAGGTGTGGTCAAAGGAGGATGTCGAGTCCCAGGTTACGAAATCGGTGAAGGAGCCAATTTGCAGGTTGATGTTTTTGATGCCTCCAATGGTCTCGCTGCTGTCGGTCACTTGTCTGGCAGTTGCTGTCGTACTCAACCGGCCTTGCGTGTCGGTGGAGGCTACAGCACCATCGACGGAAATCACAGCGCCTTCAACAGGGTCCCCTTTGTCCAAGACTCGGATGTTGAGTTCGGAGAGAATGTTCAATTCTGCACCTGTTAAAGCGGTGACGCTGCCCGATACGCTACCGGCGACCAAGTCGAATTCGCAGCCAGGTTGCAGCATTAAATCTCCATTTATTTCTACGCGTTCTGAGGTTCGAAGTGTCTGACATGCCCACGAAACATTGCCGTTCACGGTGAAGCCATCGGCACTGCCAGAGGAAAGGACACTGTCAAAACCCATCGTGTAGGATTGGGCGGTCATTGTGGAATCGTCCCCTAACAATTGGGCATTGCCTTGGACACTGACCGTACCAGCATTTGACAGGATGACAGCAGTGCTAGAAAGTTGGAGGCCGCTCCCTGTTTCGAGGGTGAGATCGCCATCGATCATGTGTGGGCTGCCGTCGGGACGCGCACCGAGGTAGACGAATTGGCCACTTGTGATGGTCCAGTCGCCTTGTGGGATGACAGGCACTTGAACCGATTGGCCCATGGTCCCCCCATAGAGGGTTACCCGCACACCTGCACCACCAAGGCTGACATCAACGATGCTCCCTTGCGATTTGAGGGGGAGGGTTGCTGCGCCGTTGCTATTGCTTTGCAGGGTGAAGCCGTGAACCGAAATCTCTGCCTCGATCGGCGAGCCTGTCAAATCGGTGAAGGTCACAGGTGTTTCCTCGAGGAAATCGGAGGAAGACGTGGCGATGGTCGCTGATGTTGAACCACCGTGGAGAAGATAACCATCACCAAGTGCATCTGAAGAAGTTGTTTGGGTGTTTTGTGGTTGGAAATTGCGGACAATGGCTGTGCTTTCACTTTCAACCATCAATGGTGTGCCGTGAAGATTTGCATCCCAATTTGAAGCTTGCAAGGTCGATGCTCCCTCAAGGAGGGTGCCTGTTGGAAACACTTGGGTGGTCAATGATCCAACGTCAAGGTGTGAATCTTCGAGCAGAATCCCTGTTGATTTTCCATCGACAACCGTCATCGTATTTGCATGGAGGTCTGTATTGCTCAGTTGAATGCCATTTCCATAGTTCGCAATCGAAAGGTCTTCCGCGACAATTGTGCTGTACCATGATTTGAGTCCAATTGAAGTGGTGTCCTGAGAAGCATATGTTTTGCTCACCGAGACCTCCTTCCAATCGTGGTGACCATCAAGCACATCAAGAGCGATAGCACTTGAAGACACAGAAGCAATGGAGGCCCCATCGATGGTGCTGCTTGGGCCACGCAGACTCAAGGGTGCGTCTGAACCATGAAGGGTCGCATTTGACATCATCAGGTTTCCATTTCCTGATGCATCGATGTTTCGAAGTGTTGATTCACTCGTAAGATCGTGGAATGTGTGATCGCCATCACCAGAAAGTGCAACGCCCCAAACCGTGTTCGTGAGGGTGGTTTGATTCCATGTACAGATTCCATTGCATCGTTGGTCGAGCACAGCCCTCGTTTCGTTGAGATTGCCAACGAAGGTGATGTCCTCTGCTTGCACATGCGTTGCGCCATTGGCAAGAAGGAGTCGATGGCCTGAGATGATCATGGTGTCGAGGGTGAGATCATCGCTGTCAGCTGCATCAACGACCAACGCAACGTCAGTGCCGATCACGCTGGCGACCGAAGCGATGGCTCCGGCCTGGCTAGCAATGCCAACGGTCACACCGTTGAATGAAACGCCTGAGGCTTGAAGGTGGCCGGAAGCGGCTTTCAACGCGAGCCCTGTTTGATAGAAGGATAGATCTGATACATCACTCGTTCCAGAAGAAACAATACCGCCAGCGACATTTGTGAAGGTGGCTACCTCGACGGCCAGACTTCCCGATGTACGAACAACATCGTAATCGATGTCTTGGGCTGTGAGGTCGGCAAGTGATGCGGTCCCCGGGTTGTTGATGCCAATGTATGCATCGTTGATGGTCAATGTTGATGCGGTGAGAATTCCATGATTGCGGAGAGCGGTTTTTGCATTGCTGATGGTCACATTTGACAAGTGGGCGTGCCCGTTTGATTCGATTTGAATGCCGACCCAAAGGCCTGCTCCATGGGAGCCTTGTGTCAATGGGGTTGCCGAAGAGTAGAGTGTGGTATCGGTTGCGATCAGTGACCCTTCAATGCGAATCCAGTGATCATCGCCAGCATCGATGGTTGTACCTGGTGAAATGGTTAATGTCGTTCCATTGGCGACGGTGACATTGCCCGTGAGTTCTATTTCACCAGACCATGTTGTCTGAGTGTTGACTGTGGTGTCTGCCGCATCGGCAGGCTGCATGACTGCGCTAAGCGAGGTGAGAAGCAGCAGCATGATGAGTGTCGAAGCCTGAACGGTTCGCATGGTCGATTCTTTCAGTGCCTTCCATATCAATCCAAAGGGTCCCCGTCAGGGATGACTGGCTGTTCGAACTCATCACAGTCAGAAAGATCAGGTGGGCCCGCCCAGATTTGAACTGGGGTCTGACGGCCCCCAGCCGCCAAGTATAGGCCAAGCTAACCCACGGGCCCCCGTGTTCTGATCTTCTTTATCGAGACTTACTGAGTCGAAGCGCTGAATGGTGCAGCCTCGTAGATGAGGTCGATGTGACCCACATACATTCGGCGGCAACAGTAGCGCATCAAGCCAACTTTGTCGAGAGCTTCTGCGTCGTCAAGACCAGCGGCCTTGAGTTCCTTGAATTCTTCCCACTTGTGGGCAATGACGCCACCGCAACTAAAACATCGTACTGGAATAATCATTTCATCACCTCATCGATACGACTTTTGCTTCTTTCGGCGAGCACCACGACCGAGTTGGTGCTTTGGTTCCTTGCGCCGTGGATCGTTGACCAAAAGGCTGCGATCAAAGCGTAGGTATTCGTCTCGAAGTTCTTCGTCAATGCCTTCTGCTCCGCCGTTGTAATGGACAAGTCCACGTGCAATTGCGGTTCGGATGGCGTCTGATTGACCCATAATTCCACCGCCAAGGGTGGTGATGGTGATGTCAACCTTGCTGAGGCGGTTCATTGCATCAGCGATGATCAGTGGTTCCATTGCCTTGCGTCGTGCAAGAGAAGGTTGCAAGATTTCGATCGGTTCGCTGTTGACACGAACTCGTCCCTTGCCCGCCTTCACAGATGCTCGTGCGACGGCGGTCTTGCGCTTTCCAGAGGTTTGAACTGACTTTTGCTTTTTACGAGCCATCATTGCTCACCTCCGTTCCAGCGGTGGGTTGGTGCGCCGAGATCAGCGCTGATGTCGCCCAGGCGAATGAATCGCTCAGGCATTCCCTTGCGAATCTTGCTGACATCACCGTGTTGGTGGCCTTCAGGTAGATCACCTGCAAGGTGTGCAGGGCAACCGATTTCGACCCGAAGGTTTCGAAGAGCACGGCGGCCACTGGACTTCTTTTGGTATGGCAACATACCACGGACTGCACGCTTGAGGATCATGTCAGGCATACGTGGGTAGAACGGACCCTTACGGGCGTGGTTCAACTCATACTTTGCGTGGTAGGTGTTGAGGACAGAGCGTGGTCGTCCGGAAACGATTGCTTTCTCTGCGTTGATGATGATGACTTTGTCATCACGGTGCTCACGAGCAGCCTTGAGCAGAATATCTGCGGAGGCCGATGCGAGACGGCCCATGATAAGGCCATCAGCGTCAAAGACGTAGGTTGTTTCATCCAAGGATAACAACCCCCGTGCCTGTTGGGTTTTCGTTCATCAGCTCGCCATAGGTCACAACTCGACCTCCAGCGGCTTCTATTTTCTCACGTGCACCGGTGCTAACACTGTAGGCGGCGATGGTGTGGTTAGCAGACAATTCACCTGAGCCGAGCAGCTTGCCTGGAACGAGGATGGTTGCACCCTCGGGGGCATAGCGGCTCACACGGCTCAAGTTTGGCTGCGCCCAATTTTTGCGGCTCTTTGAGAGTCGCATGGCCACATCTCGCCAAACAGCTGCTCCGGTGTCACGCGACTGGGCTTTCAACTGGTTGATCACATCAACCAGTCGTGCGTTTGTCTTTCGTGTCGGATTGCTCATTTGACTCCCTCGATGCTTTGAAGCAATTCGCCGACTCGCCATCCCATTATCAATGCACCGACGCGGTTGGTCACTTCTCCGCGTCGCAGTGACACGGTTTTTAGCGACCGGTGCCGGTATAGAGTACAGGGCGTTTCTGGTCACTCAAGGAGGATGTCGCCTTGGGCGTCGAGCAACTCAACCGTTAATCCAGCAGCACGACCTTGAATGATAATCTCGTCGTGAAGGGTGTCTGAAAAAGCATCCATTGCTCCAAGTTCTGTGCCCCCTGTGATGTCTGTGAGTTTGTCAATGAGATGGTTGAGCACACACGAAACCCCGTAAGCCTGTCCAGCTCTGAAAGCGTGATCGACCCCGCCAATCTCAGGGTCTTCAGCTTTCATTCGCAGCATAACGGTCTGCGAATAGGCGACTAAAGCCCCATAGATCGCTTCAATGATTTGAGCTGCTTCAACGTCGTCGAGCAGATTTTGCGCTGTTGTCAAGCCTGCAAACACCGCTCGTTCGTAAATTTTGAATGCTGCAATCGTGTCAGTTGTTTCAATTTGCATTGCTTCGCCGATGAGTTGCTTCCAATCGTCCATGGTGCTCCCACACCACATCTGCTCCTTGAAGGTTAAGGCGATAGAAACGCAAGGAGGGCCTCAAAAGAGACCCCCTTACGAACCTAAGTCAACTTCAAATTTTGAAATCGGAGCCTTCGCCTTCGACGATACCTGCTTGACGGACTGTGCCATCGGCTGCAACGAACTCTCCGGCCTTGGTCTGCTTGTCATACAAGCCAACCAATTCCTTTCGAGTGACACTACCTTCTTCACCGAGTGCGACCGTCAAGGAACTCACGATGGTCTGGAGTGTTTGCATTGCTCGGTCTCGGTGAGATGCGTCGATGGTGTGGTCTGAGTAGCGAGCCTCTTCGAAGATCGAGAGGAAGTCACTGAGTTGCTCACCTGGAACCATGTTGAAGGCAGCACGAACAGCAGACTCGAATTCACGTGTCGTCTCGTACACCTTCTTCATGAAGCCATATCGCTTGAAGTGCTTCACCAAACTCTTGTAGCAATCAAAGATAGCTGCAATGTATTCGTTGCTGGCCTCGAGCTGCATCATTGTATCTGTCAAGATACCCTTCAGAGCCTGGACCTGCCGTCGCTCTTGTGCACGCTGGTAGTAAATCGCACCACCGATCAAGAGGGCCATCAAGAGCACGCCAAGAGCCATGCTCTTTGCTGGAGTGAAGAAGCCAGCTTGTGCATCTATTGCTGTTGGCAACTCATAGACAAGCTCGTGTGTGATGTTATCTTGGGATTCTGCGAAATCTCGGGAACCCGGATAGTAGGCGATGATTCGCCATTGCCCATCACATGGCTCTCCGTCGCAGGTTGTACCCGCAAAGGCCCACTCGAATTCTGCGACACCTTGTTCATTGGTTTTCGACTTGTTCGTCCCTTCAACAACCCACTCTGCGGTTTCATCAGACCAGTACTGGCGAACGAACCACACCTCTTGGTTTTCAACTGCAAGGTCAAGTCGGTCACGCAGAAGAGCAACCGAACCGATGACGGCTTCGCCGTTGTCAAGTCCGTTTCCAGCGAGGTGGCTCCATGTTTGCTTCACTTGCAGATCAACACGGGATCGCACAAGAATGTCCACGTCTACGAATGAACCATTCAAGACATTGGAAGTGTCCTTATCACAGCCGCCTGGTACATTGACATCAGGCTCGAAGGCAATTCTCAATGTTCTGAATCCTTCCAGTTTACCACCGGTCGTTTCAACCCCCTTCAGGGTCGGGTTTTGACTTGGGTCGCCACTGAACCACTCGATTGTACCATCGATTTCGCTTGTACGGATGGTGGAAACTGGGCGGATGTTCTGTTCAGGATCGAGGTAGATGTTGAGGCACTTTCCACCAACGAATTGGCCGTTGGATTGAGTCAACTTAGCATCGATGTGATAGGATTCCTTGAGGTAAAGCACAGGGTAGTTGGAACCGTTTGGAGCGGTCCAAGATTCTACGCTGGACTTGAACGGTCCAACTTCACTGATTGAAA